>NZ_JABDWE010000035.1:0-12478 GCF_019685125.1 Rhizobium sp. NZLR10
ATGGAACGGCGGACGGAGACCCAGGCTCTCCCACGGGCTTGGTGTCCCAAAGGTGCAACGGTCTTCCATCCGCCACCGCAACAGGCAGTACTACGCCAATAGCGGGTAAAGGGAAGTTACAAAGGTGCCGGCAGGCGGACGAGGGGGGCGGAACGGCACGCCGTCAAAGAGGGCCGACAAAGCAAGCCCCCATCCAAATCACTACCCCGCAACCCCAACCGCAACGCCGCGCCCCAGCGCCTTGAACACCGTCGAAACGATGCCGGCGCGGTCGAGGCCGGCATGGGCGATCATTGCTTCGGGTTTGGCCTGTTCCATCCAGATATCGGGCATGACAAGCGAGCGGATCTTCAGCCCGTTGTCGAGCAGGCCTTCGCTCGAAAGATACTGCATCACCTGGCTGCCGAAGCCGCCGATGGAGCCTTCCTCGACGGTGATCACCATCTCGTGGTGGCGGGCAAGCTGGCGGATCAGATCATGGTCGAGCGGCTTGGCGAAGCGCGCATCGGCAACCGTCGTCGAAAGCCCGGCGGCATCGAGATCTTCGGCGGCCAGCAGACAATCGGCAAGCCGTGAGCCAAAGGAGAGCAGCGCCACCTTGGTGCCTTCCTTGACGATGCGGCCCTTGCCGATCTGCAGGATTTCGCCGCGCGCCGGCATGTCGACGCCGACACCTTCGCCGCGCGGATAGCGGAACGAGATCGGCCCGGCATCATAGGCGACAGCCGTGCGCACCATATGCTTGAGTTCGGCCTCGTCGGCCGCCGCCATCACCACGAAGCCGGGCAGGGTGGTGAGGAAGGCGGTGTCGAAGGAGCCGGCATGGGTCGGCCCATCGGCGCCGACGAAGCCGGCGCGGTCGATCGGAAAACGTACCGGCAGTCCCTGGATCGCCACGTCGTGCACGACCTGGTCGTAGGCGCGCTGCAGGAAGGTGGAATAGAGCGCTGCGAACGGTTTGTAGCCTTCGGCCGCAAGGCCGGCGGCAAAGGTCACGGCATGCTGTTCGGCGATGCCGACATCGAAACAGCGCGACGGAAAGGCGTCGGCAAGCTTATCGAGGCCGGTACCGTTCGGCATGGCGGCAGTGATGCCGACGATCTTGTCGTCGAGAGTTGCTTCCTGCACAAGCGCTTCGGCAAAGACGCTGGTATAGCTGGGCGCATTCGGCTTGACCCTGGCCTGGGCGCCGGTGATGACGTCGAACTTGTTGACGCCGTGATATTTGTCGGCTGCGGCTTCCGCCGGCGGATAGCCCTTGCCCTTCTGGGTGACGACATGGATCAGCACCGGTCCGCGGCCATTGTCGCGCACGTTGCGCAGCACCGGCAGCAGATGGTCGAAGGAATGCCCGTCGATCGGCCCGATATGATAAAAGCCCATCTCCTCGAACATCGTGCCGCCGGTGACGTAGCCGCGCGCATGCTCGACGGCGCGGGTGATCGCCCGATCGATATTCTTGCCGAGATAGGCCGTCAGCTTCTTGCCGAGATCACGGAAGCCCATATAGGTGCGGCCTGAGGCGAGGCGAGCGAGATAGGCGCTCATTGCGCCTGTCGGCGGCGCGATCGACATGTCGTTGTCGTTGAGGATGACGATGAGGCGCGCATCGAGCGCGCCGGCATTGTTCAGCGCCTCATAAGCCATGCCGGCTGACATCGCCCCGTCGCCGATGACGGCGATGACACGCCGGTCGGTCTTGTCGAGGTCGGCGGCGATCGCCATGCCGAGGCCGGCCGATATCGAGGTCGAGGAATGCGCCGCCCCGAAGGGATCATATTCGCTCTCGGCCCGGCGGGTGAAGCCGGAAAGTCCGTCTTCCTGGCGCAGTGTGCGGATGCGGTCGCGCCGGCCGGTGAGGATTTTGTGCGGATAACATTGATGGCCGACATCGAAGATCAGCCGATCGTCAGGCGTGTTGAAGACGTTGTGGATGGCGATCGTCAATTCGACGACGCCGAGACCGGCGCCAAGATGGCCGCCGGTGCGCGACACCGCATCGATCATTTCGTCCCGGACTTCGCGGGCAAGCTGCGGCAGCTCGCGATCCTCGAGCTTGCGCAGGTCGGCGGGGTAGATGACCTGGTCGAGCAGGGGGGTCTTCGGCAGTTGTGTCACGGGCGGGCGCTCTTTCTTGCTTTTCCTTGTTTCGCTTTATTCGATTAGATTGCGGCAAAACAAGTGCATTTCAGGAACCGAAGATTTTCACCTTAGAGCATGGCGGAAAAAAGTGTGAGCGGTTTCGGGAGATATCACGTTCTATTTCCGTGAGTTGCACTCGCCTGATCTTGCCGGGTCCCGCCCAGTTTTCCAGCCCGACCGATCGAACAGGCGAGGGCTCGCTAGCAGCTTGAATATGACACGGAATGGTAGCAGTGTTGCCGCGCAGGCTGGGGGACGGGTCATGGGAACGATTGTTGCAGCGCATGCCTATGTGAACAACGAGGTCGCCTATCTCGCCTGGGACATCGACGCCAAGATCGACGAATGCCTCGGGTTCGAAGTCGTCCGCGTCTATCTCGACGAGCAGGGCAACGTGTCGAAAAGACCGGATGGCAGCGAGGACCGCGTGACCTGCGCGGCATGGGTCGCCTTCAAGGGACAGCGCAATCCTCACTGGCTGCCGCAAACGACGTCGCTCTGGCCGGTGCAGAAGCTTTCCTGGCGCGACCTGACGCTGCGCAAACGGCGCAACGAAATGAAAAGGCGGCCGGACGAGGTTCGCGTACGTTACGAAATCCGTCCGCTTGGCGATCTGAAGCCGGGCATGCAGGCCGCACCCGATCCGACGCCTGAGCTCGTCGAGATCAACAAGCGGGACCAAAACGGCAAGCCGATCAAGAAAAATGACGGCACCTATGAGAAGATCCCGGTCAAGCCCTATGACGGTCCTCCGCGGCCGCTCGGTTATCTCGGGCCGGCCATCTCCACCAACCCGGTCCATGTGACGCGCAAGCGCGGCCAGTTCGAATCCACCTTCACCAATGGCATTCTCGCTGCCCAATGGTTGCGAAACGTCCTGCTGGAAGACGGCGTAAAGCAGCCGAACGAGCTGATCGAGATGATTTCCAATCCGGCGAATGCCATCCGCAAATATCTTGCCGGCGATGTCATTCCGATGCTCAAGGAATTCATGAATGCATCAGGCGCCTTCCTTGTCGCCCTCTACGAGTTGGAGGATGAGGAACTGCTGGCCCTGCTGCTTGCCAACAAGGACAGGCTACGCGTCATCCTCGCCAATACCGGAAAGGTCGGGGACGCCTGGGATGTGCGCAATGCGCATGCACGCCAGGCGCTGATCGATGCAGGCGTCGAGATTCACCACCGGATGTTCAACAATTCGAGCCAGATCGGCCACAATAAATTCGTCGTGCACATACCGCCGGATGGCGCTCCGCGCAGCGTGTTCACCGGCAGCACCAACTGGACGGCCACGGGGCTTGCCGGCCAATCCAACAATGCGTTGATCGTCAGAAACGATGCGGTGGCCGCAGCCTATGTCGCCTATTGGGGGCGGATGCTGGAAGACAATGCGACGCTGGAAGCTCCCATCGAATTCGACGACGGCATGCCCGACAACCAGCAGAGCAAGGAATTCCGGCGCTCGAACGAAACGCCTTCTCTCGTCCCGTCCGACGATGGAGCTTCGGTCGAAGCGTGGTTCTCGCCGAACATGCAGAGCCGCAAAAAGGGCAAGGCAACGCCGCCCGATCTTCGTGAAGTCTACCGTCTGATGCGCCGTGGCGAGCACGCTGTGCTGTTTCTTGCCTTCTATCCCGGTCAGTCGGGCAGGGATTGCATCGTTGGCGAGGCGATCGATATCGCCCTCAAGGATCAGAAGCTGATCGTTACCGGCGCAGTTTCAAGCGCCCAGGCCATGCCCAATTACGTCGCCGGCAAGGAGAACGACCCCGACGATCCCGACGACGATGAAGAGGCTGTCTCGCCCCACACTTTCGACGAGGCCAATGTCTCGATCGTCCGGGCGTCGCGCATCGATGACCGCCAGCTGTTGGCGGATTTCGGCGCCGAGGAACTGACCGCCAAGAAGGTGGGCGCCATCATTCACGACAAGGTGCTGGTGATCGATCCTCTGTCGGACGAGTGCGTCGTCGTCCTCGGCAGCCACAATCTCGGCTTCAAAGCCTCTTATGCCAATGACGAAAACATGCTGATCGTCAAAGGCGACCGCGCGCTCGCCGAGGCCTATGCCGTCCACATCCTCGATGTCTATGATCACTATCGCTTCCGCGCCGTCGAGGCGGAATTGAAGCGCCAGGGCAAGAAGGGCCGGTCGGGTTTTCTCAACGTCGACGACAGCTGGCAGGATGGCTACGTGAACCGCACCAAGGGAGCGCTGACCCGATATTTCGCGGGTTGAAATTCAGGTGGCAGGTCAACGGCGGTGGCGCATCGCGGCTGCCGTCACCTCTCCGGCAAAGGCACGAATTCCTCCTCGTCACCCGGAACGATATCGAAGCGGCCGGTCCGCCATTCCTCCTTGGCCTTTTCGATCCGCTCCTTCGAGGAGGAAACGAAATTCCACCAGATATAGCGTTTCGAATTGAGCGCCGCACCGCCGAACAGCATCAGGTGGCAGCCATCGCTTCCGGCTTCGAGCGTGATTGGATCGCCGGGCCTGAAGACCAGCAGCTGGTCGGCGGCGAAACGGTCGCCCGAGATGACGACCTCGCCCGAGAGCACGTAGACGGCGCGCTCTTCATGCGCCGCGCCGAAGGGAAATGTCGCGCCCGGCTGCAGGCTGAGATCGACATAGAGCGTGTCGGAGAAAACTGCGACCGGCGATGTCATGCCTTCGAACGAGCCGATGACCACGCGCCCACGCACGCCTGGAGTCTCGATCAGCGGCATGTCAGACTTTTCCGTATGAGCGAAGGCGGGATCGATCTCCTCCTTGTCGTCGGGCAGCGCCAGCCAGGTCTGCAGCCCCGACATCAGCAGCGGATGGCCGCGCAGATTGTCGGGCGTGCGCTCCGAATGCACGATGCCGCGGCCTGCCGTCATCAGGTTGATATCGCCGGGACGAATGACCTTTTCGGTGCCGAGGCTGTCGCGATGGCGGATCTCGCCGTCGAAGAGATAGGTGACCGTCGACAGGCCGATATGCGGATGCGGCTTCACATCAAGCGCCTCGTCCGGCTTCAGGATCGCCGGCCCCATGCGGTCGAAGAAGATGAACGGCCCGACCAGCCGCCGCTGCCGGGTGGGCAGCGCCCGCCGCACCTGGAACCCGCCGATATCGCTGGTGCGCGGAATGATCAGGTTCTCGATCGCATCGCAGGCGAAGGCATCGCCGGGCAGGGGATCTTTACCGGGAAAGAAGGACATGACGGATCTCCGATCGCTAGCGTATCGACCACAAATAGTGCCTAAAACGCCGCGCGTCCAACATCGCCGCCTTTCAAGCCATCGATGTCGAGCGCAAGCCTAAAGGATGGCGGTGCCTTCGATGCAGCTTGTCACAGCCCCGCCAATCCAGATTTCGCCACCAACCTGTTCCACATGGACGCGGCCTGCTCGCCCTAGAACCGTGCCTTGACTGGCCACATAGGCGCGGGGCGCGATGCCGCTTCCGATCAGCCATTGGGCGAGACCGGCATTCAGGCTGCCGGTGACGGGGTCTTCAAAACCAGCAGCGGTAAAGGCACGGACTTCGAAATCGGCGTCACGCCCGTCTTCCGCAGCATGCCAAGGCGCGACGACACCGACCCGCAATCCGGATATGACACCGAAATCCGGGCGCAAGGCCAGGAGGTCCTCTCGCGAATGCAGCAGCACCGCCATCCAGCCCGGTCCGTTGTCCACCCAGTTCGCATCGACGATCGCGTCTTCCGCCAAACGCAATCCCTTGACGATCCGCGCCAGCATCTCTGGCTCGACCGGTCCGCAGCGGTTCAGACGCGGGGCGGCGAAGGAAAGCCGATCACCGTCTCGACGAATGCGGATAAGACCTGCTTCGCACTCCTGCACGATCTCGCTTCCTTTCGATTTGCCGCCGGACGCCAACCATACATGACAGCTCCCCAAGGTGGGGTGCCCTGCGAATGGAAGCTCGCGGGCCGGCGTAAAAATGCGGACGCGATAGTCGGCATCCCCCGTCGTCGGTTGGAGAAGAAACGTCGTCTCGCTGAGGTTCGTCCAATTGGCGAAAGAGGCCATCTGGCGGTCTGTCAATGCGTCTGCGCCAACGACGACGGCGAGAGGGTTACCCTTCAAGGGCTGGGAGGAGAAGACATCGACCTGTTGGAATACATATTTTGAAATGTTGTGCTGCACCCGTAGTTGCCTCGCTGATCGACCTGTCATTTGCGCAACGGAGTTCGCCAGTGTTGATTTGCGTGAGTCAGAATATTCCCGTTTATATTACGTAAACCTGGTGACATCGTCGAATCTTCACGAGGCGGGAATGGAATTTGGCAGTGCATCGGCAGCCTTCGAACGCGTTTTCATCATGGGAAACGGTGGGACCGGCAAGACGTGGCTCGCCCATCGCATTGGCGAGCGGCTCCGTCGTCCCCTTATTCATCTTGACGATATTCATTGGGAGCCGGGTGGCTATGGCATCGCTCGCGATAGGACGCGTAGAGACACGATGGTCAAGGCGGCGGCCGAAACGGATCGCTGGGTTATGGAAGGGGTCTATGGCGAATTGGTGAACATGGCCCTCGACCGCGTGACCGCATTGATCTGGATCGATCTGCCCGACGAGGTGTGCATCGCCAATATCAAGGAAAGGGGCATTCAGGGCGGGGGGACCCAGACGCAGTTTGTCGACCTTCTCAAGTGGGTGGCGGAGTACCGAATCCGAGCAAACAACTGGAATTCCTTCGACGCGCATGCGCGATTGTTTTCAGCATTCCCCGGTCCGAAGTGGTTGCTGTCGGATCGTGAGGCAGTGACGCGTTTGGCCGGCAGTCTGCCTGTGGACATCGAGGTTGCCAGTAGGTGAGGCAGACTTTCCGGCCACCTGTCGCGGAGCCGGTTTCAGATCGCCGTAAACCCGTTGTCGACGAAGAGATGGGCGCCGTTGACGAAGTTCGATTCGTCGCTGGCGAGATAAAGTGCCGCTCTCGCGACATCCTCTGGCTCGCCGATCCGCCCCTGCTGCGCGGCGATGGCGGCATCGGAAACATCGACCCCGAGCGCCTGCAGGTCGGCCACCTCGCGCAGGCCGTGCGGCGTGCGGATGAAGCCGGGGCAGACGGCGTTGCAGCGGATATTGCGGTCACGGAATTCTACCGCAATCGCCCGGGCAAACATATGCACGGCGCCCTTGGTCGTGTCGTAGAGCACTTCCATCGGCGTGGCGGCGACCGCCGAGATCGACGAGGTGCAGACGATCGATCCGCCACCACTCGCAATCATCTTCGGCAGCACCGCCTTGGTCATCAGGAACATCGAGCGCACATTGACGGCGTGCAGCCAGTCCCATTCCTGAAGCGTCGTTTCCAGGAAGGGTTTGATGACGATCGTGCCGGCGTGATTGAAAAGCACGGTCACCGCGCCGTAGCGTTCCTCCACGCCTGAGACGGCGGCATTGACGGCGGTTTCATCAGAGACATCGGCCGTCCAGCATTCGGCCTCGCCGCCGGCATCACGGATCTGCTTGACGGTCTCATCAGCCGCTTCCCCGTTGCGGTCGATGATCGCGACACGCGCGCCTTCGGCCGCAAAGAGCTTCGAGGCGGCACCGCCCATGCCGGTCGCGCCGCCCGAGATAATGGCGACCTTGCCCTTCAATCTGTCCGTCATTTTTCTGTCCCCTCATGGTTCTCGAAGGGGATCATAGATCGATCGCAAGCCGATCGCCAAGCGCCTTCAAAAGGGGCTTTTGCTACTTGTTTTCGTGCATGTCGTATCCCGGAACCGCGGCACACTTCCGGGCGACATACATCAGGCCTCAGGCCCCGTCGAGAGGCTCGACGGCCTGCGGCTTGCCGGCGCGGTCGAGCCTGATCTTCTCGATGCGGTTCTCGGCGGCCGAAAGCAGCGTCTCGCAATGTTTCTTCAGCGCTTCGCCGCGCTCATAGATCTCGATGGATTCATCCAGCGCCACGTCGCCGCGTTCCAGCCGGGCGACGATGCTTTCGAGTTCGGCGACCGCCTTTTCGAAGGAAAGGCCGGATACCTCCGGCTTGGCGCTGTCAGTCATTCTCAACCCTTCATCATTCGCAGAATATGCATGCCCGCCGATTCGGCGAGGCCTTCCAAATCATAACCGCCTTCGAGCAGGCTGACGACCCGGTTCTTCGCGTGCCGGTCGGCGAGTTCGAGCACGCGCCCGGTCGCCCAGTCGAAATCCTCGCCGGTCAGGTTGATCTGCGCCAGCGGATCGCGGTGATGGGCGTCGAAGCCGGCCGAAATGATGATGAGATCCGGCCGGAAATCGTCAAGCGCCGGCAGCACGCGCGATTTGAACGCCTCGCGAAAATGGTCGCTGCCGACATTCGGCGAAAGCGGCGCATTGACGATGGTGTTGTGCTTGCCCTTCTCGTCCTTGGCGCCGGTGCCGGGATAGAGCGGCATCTGATGCGTGGAGCAGAACAGCACCGAGGCGTCGTCCCAGAAGATATCCTGCGTGCCATTGCCGTGGTGCACGTCCCAATCGACGATGGCGATGCGCTCGGCGCCATGCGTCTTCTGGGCATGGCGGGCGGCGATCGCCGCATTGTTGAAGAAGCAGAAGCCCATCGCCGTCATCTTCTCGGCATGGTGCCCCGGCGGGCGGGCGGCGACGAAGACATTGTCGGCCCGGCCGGAAAAGACGTCGTCCACCGCTGCCATCGCTCCGCCGATGCCGGTCAGCGCCGCCTGCAGGCTTTTGGGACTGGCATAGGTATCGGCTTCCAGCTGATTGATCTCACCCTCTTCCTCGGGAATCTCCCGCATCACGGCGGCAAGATGTTCCTCCGGATGCGCAAGCAGCACCGCATCTTCACTCGCCTGCGGCGCCTGCCGGCGCTCCAGCCGCTCGAAATTCGGATGTTCCAGCGCGACATTGATGGCGCGGATCCTGTCCGATCGCTCCGGATGACCGGCGGGCGTCACATGTTCCAGGAAGATCGGGTGTTCATAAAGACGGGTGCTCATGAAGACACTCTATCGGTCGCTTACGTCATGTTCCACAGCAGATGGGGCATCGCCCGATGATTTCAACAAGCGCTGTCTTCGCGCCGTCCGACCGTCCGCCGCCTTGCAATTCCTGTCATATGCGGCGTTTACTTCGCCGAACCCCGTCGCTACTGTCGCTGATGGGGAATTCTGTAGGCAGAGTTGTTGATGAGTCAGTTGAAACGCCCTGGTGTGGCGGAAATACATGTGCCGTTTCGCGATGTCGATATGACCGGCCAGATGTTTCTGGCCTCCTATATTTCCTACGCCGAGTCCGTCATTGCGAGCTTCTGGTCGTCGCGTCCCGATATCGACGACGAACCGATCTACAGCGCCACCAAGATTTCCTGCATTCTCCACCGTCCGCTGCACTATGACGAGCCGGCAATCTTCACGGCCGCCGTCGACAAGATCGGCGTCCGCTCCATCGGCTTCATCGTTTCGATCGACACCGGCGAGGAGCGCGCCGCCGAGGTGGAGATTATCTGGCAGGCCCGCGCCCAAGAGGATCAGCAGCCGGTGTCTCTGCCGGAGGAAACGCGGGATTGGCTTTATCGATTTTTGGACTAACGTCCGTCATCAGTGCGTGTGCGGCCGTTTCATCTAAGATTACCATGTGAATTCCGTTGCATTTGGGACGGTCAGAACCCATCTGAGAAACATCTATTCCAAGCTTGGGGTCAACTCCCGGACCGGCCTGGTGTCGCTGTTGATGCGTTGAATGGCGCCAAAGCAGAGCTGTTCAACCAGCCGGAGTGACTATTCCGCGGCTGTGCCCCGGAGGAGCGGTTCGCTGAGTATATTGATCTCGACATTTGGATAAACGCGCTCTTCCAGCAATGTAACGGATCCAACCCGCATTTCCTTGGGCAAAGAACCGGCGTCGAAGTTGACCGCCGGCACCGGCTCTTCGGCAAAAAACCTGAACAGTGTTATATGCGCTATGCGGGGCGGGGTTGGACGCCACTGTTCGAAGCCGATGGCCTGTGAAATGGCCGAGCGAAGCCTGCGCAATTCCGCCGGCTCCTCCGCTTTGACGAAAACAGCAGCTTGCGAAGCCGCCACCTCGTGAAAATGAATGTCAAATGGTGGGGTCTCTTCGACCAGCCTCTCGACGATCTCCGTCCAGCTTTCCCCGTTCCGCTTCCAGACCTCATCGTTTGGAATACTGAATTGGGCCGCGGCGTTGACCAGGGTGACGACCGTCATGTGCAGGCTTGTTGCCGGAACGCGTGAGAGCGGCGCGGCGCTGTCTCGCTTGATACTGTCTTGCAAGTCGCAGAGCTTTGACCGCGTCTCGCGGTCGGGAAGAAACTGCAAGTGAAACGCGCAGCAGCGCTTGAACCACAGCGTATCGATCGTCGTGTGGATCACGGCAGGCCTCTCCACCCAACACGCCACGCCGCGCTGGGAGCGTGCATCCCGATACTTGCTGTCACATCGCCAAACGGTTCGCCAAGGTGACAGGCATCTGCCGGAGATCGACGATGATGTGAAGTCTTGAAACCGATCAAGAAGATTGCAGCGCCCTCCTGCCGGGTCGCCTGGCCCGGGTCGCCTGGCTCAGTATTCGGAACCGCTTCCGTTGTTCAGATCGTGACGTTCCGTCCCTTTCAGGGGCGGGTTGAAGACGCTGACGAGAATAAGGTCCTTGTCCTTGCCGCCCCGCAAATAGTGACGGTCATGTTGATCGAGGACGTAGATGTCGCCGACGCGGATCGGAAAGACGTACCCGTCCATATCCTCGACCTCGCCTTCGCCCTGGATGCAATAGCAGGCCTCCAGGTGGTTGCGGTACTGCAGCAGGGCTTGCGTGTTGGCGCGGACGACAGTGTGGCAGACCGTAAATCCCATCCCGTCATCGTTGGTCAGCAGGCGATGGCTTGTGCCATTGCCCCAATCGACGAAGCGCTCGGTCTGCTCCACTTGTTTCAGGCTTCTCACAAACATGTTCTTTCCTCTCGCGAATGACGGAGATGTTTCTGATCTCCATGATCCATTAGGCACTGGAATCCATGCTTGCTTCAAATGATCAAAATTGAGAAATCTGTTAGAATAAATTACATGTCATGTTTGAATTCGACGCATCGCGAACAAGATCTGGATGGGCTTTTACATTTCCAGCGGATGATGAATCCTGTCTGTCATGTGAGGAATTTGAACATATGCAGCTGCCGCCCCTGAATGCCTTGAGAGCCTTCGAAGCGACCGCCCGGCTCATGAGTCTGTCAAAGGCCGGAGACGAACTGCATGTGACCCATGCGGCGATCAGTCATCAGCTCAAACATCTGGAGGCGTGGTTGGGACGCAAGCTGCTGCAAAAATCCGGGCGCGGCGTTGCGCTGACCCCGGCGGGCAGCGAATATTATCTGGCCATCTCGGGCTCATTGACAGCCATCGCTCATGCAACGGGCAACATGCGCAGAGACCACAATATGCGTTCGATCACCGTCGGATGCATTCCTTCGATCGCGTCGCGCTGGCTGGTTCCGGCGCTTCCGTCTTTCCGGGAGAGCGATCCCGACCTCGACGTCAGGATCGTCTATGCAAAAGCGGAAGAGCGCTTCGATGACGAAAGCCTGGATGTTCTGATTACCATGGGAGAAGACCTGTCGGGCGGGCGTGAGAGCCGCCTGCTTTTCTCCCGCCGCAACCAGCCGGTGGCGAGCGTTCATTATCTGGCCAAGCGGAATTGGGCTGTCGGCGGCGTTCCCTTTGCAGCGGCCGACTTGCTGCACGACGAATCCGCTGATGGCTGGAGAGAATGGTTTCGAAAGACTGATATAAAGGCGCCCGTGCCGGTTCGGGGGCCGATATTTCAGGACTTCAACATTCTAGCGACGGCGGTGATCGCCGGGCATGGGGTGGCATTATGCCCGGTCGAAGTGTTTCGGCGAGAGATCGATCGCGGCGACCTCGTCGTGCTTTCTGATATCGCGACGGCAGAGACCCAGGGATATTACCTGATCACCAGTTCGTGGGCGAAAAAGCCGGTGCGTCGTTTTACCGAGTGGTTCATGCAGGAATGCCGATCCGCTGGTCCGCCGATCATTGAATAAGTGACGACAGCAGTCCGAGACAAAATACTCTGCGCTGTAACTCGGCGCCGCAGAGCGAGAGACTGTTTGAGGGGAGAGGGAGGTATTCCAGCCTGTCATGAAAGTTTCATATTGGAGCCCTTGCCGCGATCGAAATAGTAATCTACTATTTTAGTCAGGATGACCTGCCACTGCGAATTTCTTCCAGAATTGATTAGAGTCCGGCCTTACGAAGGACGGACGAATGAAGAAGCAGAGATTTACAGAAGAGCAGATCATCGGTGTGCTGCGTGAGCAGGAGGCTGGCG
>NZ_JABDWE010000036.1:0-11086 GCF_019685125.1 Rhizobium sp. NZLR10
CGATATTCTACGAAAGCTTCATTGCAGTGAGCCGGTTTGAAAATAATCAGCTCGCGGAAACGCGGTTGTATCCCATCGAACTTGGCCACTCCAAAAGGTTTGCCAACCGCGGTGTTCCGCGTCTTGCCCGTGGGCAGCAAGGCCGGGCCATTCTGCAACGGATCCAGGAGCTGTCAGAAATATATGGAACTAAAATTGGCATCGAGGACGATGTCGGCGTTGTAACATTCAAGCCTAGCACGAGGGACCAAGCCTAAACTGCCCAGTTGAGTGTCCTTGTCCTTCCTTTAAGCTGCGTATTGGCGCATCGGCTTCACTCCCACCGTTCCATAAGGCTAATGTGCAATGCTATGACATAACAAGCCCGTTTAGGCACATTTGATGCGGAACTCCTGCATCGAATGGCCGAAAAACGGCGAAATCCGCCGTGCGATGACGCATAATCTGCGGCGTCGCAGAGACATCTTGGGAGTTTGAAAGAGACACGACGAAATGCAGCATGCCGATCCGCAATCCGGTTTAACGACCACCTCGGCGCCTCTCAGGAATCCCGCGTTTCGCGCGATCTGGACCGTAACGCAGATCTCCAGTCTTGGATGGCTCGTGCAAACGGTTGCCATCAGTTGGATGATGGCGACCATTTCAGCGTCCGATCTGATGGTCGCCTTGGTGCAGGCCGCGTCGACGTTGCCGGTGTTCTTCCTGTCGATCCTTGCTGGCGCCATCGCCGACAATTTCAGCCGCCGATGGGTTATGTTTGCAGGACACTGCCTGTTGGCGCTGGCGTCAACGACATTAGTGGTTTCTGTAGGACTGGGATTTATCAGTCCCTGGCTCATCCTCGCACTAGGGTTCCTCGCCGGCTGCGGCTTCGCCTTGAATGATCCAGCCTGGCACGCCTCCATTGGCGATATATTGCACAAGCGCGACATTCCGGCCGCGGTGACGCTGACGTCTGTCGGATACAACACCGTCCGCAGCGTTGGTCCGGCTTTGGGCGGCGTAATCCTGGCTTTCTTCGGACCGCTAGCCGCTTTCGCCCTTTCAGCGCTGTGCGATCTGGCGCCGCTTGGTGCCATTTGGCGCACCAAATGGCACGTCCGCGCTTCGCCCCTTCCGCGTGAGAAAATGACTACGGCTATCCACGACGGGCTGCGCTTCACGGCAATGTCCTTCGAGATCAGGTCAGCGGTCGCCCGGGCGACATTGTTCGGCTTGGCCAGCATCTCTATCCTCGCGCTGCTTCCTCTCGTCGTCCGCGATCGCTTGGAAAGCGGGCCCATCGTCTACGGCATTCTATTGGCCGGCTTCGGCGGCGGGGCTTTCGTCGCCGGCTTGTGCAACAGCTTCCTCCGGCGGATCATGTCTCAAAACAAGCTGGTGGCGGTCGCTTCTATTGCCTGTGCAGCATGCTGTCTTTCCATTGCTCTGACGTCGTCCGTTGCGGTGGCGGCTCTTGCGCTGGCACTCGGGGGTGCTGGATGGCTCATCACCTGGACGGGCATCGACGTCTCGGTGCAGCTTGCCAGTCCAAGATGGGTTGTCGGCCGCACGCTTTCGATCTACTACGCCTTGAGCGCTGGCGGCATGTCTGCCGGCAGTTGGGTCTGGGGAACCGTCGCTCAGAACTATTCGCTGACCTGGGCTCTGGAGGGAGCAGCAGGGGCTCTGTTGCTGGTCGCTGCGGCGGGATTACTTTTCCCCGTGCGTCCGTGGGAAGAAGCGGACCAGGAAAGTTCGGATTTCCATCCGCCGGACCTGGCACTCGATCTGAAGCCCAGGAGTGGTCCGATCGGCGTAAAGATCGAGTATTCAATATCCGAAGCGAACATCGAGGCATTTCTGGGTTGCATGCGCGCTAGGCGCCACGTCCAAAGCCGTGCCGGTGCCCATAACTGGACGCTGCAGCGCAACCTGCAAACGCCCTCAATTTGGACCGAGACATTCCGCACGCCAACCTGGTTGGATTTTCTTCGCCTCAACTTTCGGCTTACGGCCGCGGACAAGTACCTCGTCGAGCAGCTCCATGCCCTGCATGATGGAGAGCTTCCGCCGCAGACGGTGCTTTCGATCGAACGTACGACGGACGCAACTCGCGCCCGGCCCATCGAAGTCGTTTCGCGGCCCCTGAGGTGATGCCGACATGAATCCATCACCAAACGAACAGCTTGGCTTGCCGCGGACTTCGGCCCCGAAGTCTGGCGAACATCACCTCGACCGGAGCCGGTCGAACTTCGCCTGCTTTAGCTAAAATGGCATCACCCTATGCCGCGCAGGGCCACTCGGCTGCCGTTGACCCTCTTCCAACGGCCGCCGCTTTTTCTCGTCGCGTTCAGGCGGCGCTGAGCTCCTCCCAAGGCAAGGTGGCTGTCGTCGGACCAGTTTATGACGTACTGAATGTCTTTATGTGTACGGGATTTACACGAGACACTGGCCAGTAATTCATGAAGGCGAGTCCGGTGCGTCCCGGCGACTACCTGGAGTCTTTCGCCGAGATAGATCTTCTCGGCTGTATGTCGGCCTGCCCGGGTGGCGGCTGCTCGTCCGAGTATCGTCTTGCCGACACCCAAAGTGATCAGGTGATGTCTTGAGCAGGCCTACAAGCACAAGTTCGCGCGAATCCCTAAAGCATAGCAGCTTTGAAGACGTAGCCGGAGAGCACCTTAGCTCCGAAGACTGTATAGAGTGTCTTCCTTTAGGAGTTGTCACATTGGCCCCAAGCTCAAAGTGCCCGAAATGCCGGCCGCGTGCATATATTTTCGGATACGTGGGTCGATCCTAACGTCATTCTTCTTGTATGATCCGCAAGCCCTCAATTGTTCTTTCACGTCCACCATCCTCCCTAGATATTTCCACGCGATCGGCGATGCGAACGGTTGCCGGTAAACATGCGAGGTCATGCCGAACGTCAGCCCGGTGAGGATATCCAAACTTTTGCGATAAGAGGGATAAAGAACGGACTCCACTATGGTGTCGGCCGACAACGTTTCAAACTCGAGCAAAAATAAACAGTTCCCAAGAAATGTGGCCATTCCTTCATATTTCAGTATTTCCTGCACTTCCTCGTGCGGCCCCGTTCGCTCGATTGTTTTGCTGCAAACCCTTCCTTCCCATTCGAAGAGAAGGACTACCGAACGGACGACCACGTCTTGCTCGGAGGGAGTAAGAAAATGCGTGTGATAGTAGCCGAGCATGGTCCGAAGCCTCTTCAAATCCCCGGGAAAGGCGCGGTCGATCAATGACGTCATTCGGTCGCGGCCTGACAATTCCTTCAGCCGTGCGGGTATTCCCACTTCTTTGTTCGGGTCAATGAGTTCGTTGATGCCAACTCCGAGGCCAGTGGCAATCCGTTGCAGATTGTGTTGTGACGGGCGAACACGTCCCGTCAAGTATCTGTCAAACTGTTGCCTGTTGAGACCGAGCATGCGGCACACGTCAGAGACGGAGCGATAATGCGCACAAAGACTGCGAAGTTTTTCTGAGAAATCACTCACCGGGGAATTCCTTGCGCTACTTTGCGCAGAATCGCGCAATCCAGAGCAAAGTCAATGAAAAATGCGCGATTGTTGCCCGAGGCTCGTCTTACTAGCCTCTGGTCAAAACAACGGGAACACAACCTACCCACTACCTATCTGGATGATCCCCGTCGCCGAGCGACCGGGGCTGTGTGCGGTTCCTCGTCAAGGGACCAGCGTGTCAAAAGGGATTTTAATGAGCTACGGCATTTATATTGGCAAGAACCACACTGGCGACGGCATTGCCTACTTGGCCGGTTATGGAGATGAGCCTTCAAGCCACTGGCTGGATATTGTCGGCCGGAAACAACACGCAGAAGGAACTACGATCAAGGTTGGCGTCACTGCCGACGCACATCTGCCTGGCGCAATGAGTGAGATACCGCAGGCGAGGGAGACTGCAAGACACATTTGCGTCAACTACAGCTACTTTAAGGGCACGCCGGCCCCACTGACGAACGGGGGGCTAAACGAGTATGGCGTCGCGGTCCGAGACATTTGGTCCGAATCCCGGGCCGAGCTTATTTCCATGACGCCCCCGGACCAGACGGGCCCAAACTACAGTGACCTTTCCCGTATCGTCCTTGAACGGGCGAAAAGCGCTATCGACGGCGTGAAACTTATGGGAGATCTCATAGCCCGGTATGGTCACGCGACCTATGGAGGCAATTCTCACATCATCGCAGACTCGAATGAGGCATGGGTCATTATTCAATTCGCGGGTGGGCAGGGTCTATGGGCGGCGGAGCGGCTGGGCGAAAACTCCATTCGAGCGTCTCGACCAGGCTACATCGAAGAAATTCCAATTGGGAGCCAAACGTCAGGCGACTTTCTTTACTCAGCCAACCTAGTCGACTTCGCGGTCTCGCAGGGATGGTACGATCCCACTTCTGGCGACAAATTCAACGTCAACAAAATATACGGAGACGGAAAGGGCAAGTGGGACGGGGTATGCTGGATAGAAAGTGAGTTGGCGACCTTGTCT
This sequence comes from Rhizobium sp. NZLR10, assembly GCF_019685125.1. Classification (NCBI taxonomy): domain Bacteria; kingdom Pseudomonadati; phylum Pseudomonadota; class Alphaproteobacteria; order Hyphomicrobiales; family Rhizobiaceae; genus Rhizobium; species Rhizobium sp. NZLR10. Next base: position 4,501 of record NZ_JABDWE010000036.1, read on the forward strand.
AAGCGGCCACAGAAAATAACCGTTGAGGACATTTTTTGGGCGATTAGAACCGAGCGACTGACAGGAGAAACGGCAGGGTACGGGCAGGTCGTCCCACTCGCAGATGAAGTTTATCCCGAATCGAGAGTGCTTTGGCACACCCACATCGGGGCGGTAGCTGCACCGTTCGTTCCAGTATTCATGGGCATCCGCGAAGTTGTGCCAGAGTTTAGAATGCATCGTTACCTTACCGATGGCGAAGCTGAATCCTATCTCGATACTCGATACTTCGGCAGCAGGGTATCTCACGTCACACAGCAGGTCGAGTCGACGCGTTCGGCGACCTACGTTTTCAAGCGGCTATTGAACCTTGTTTTCAGAGACAAGGAGGTGTTCTTGCCTGAGGTCACTGCTTTCTTCAAAGCTTCTGAGCAGATCCTGCTGAATGTTTGCGTGGATGTCTCGAAGACAGCTCGTATTCTGCTCGATGCGGGAAAACCCACGTTGGCCGAGCGATATCTTACCTATTTCACTAATACGGAGCTTATCAAAGCGCTCGACTCTGCCGATCAACTGGCTAGCGCACTCGACGTTCGAAGCCGAGCGCTACATGCGACCCGCGTCCAGAATGGGCTACTTGGCCCTGACCTGATCTTGTAATCGCACCTCATAGCGGAAAGACAACGATGCTCACGAACGATCTGCTATCCCGCGAGGAGCGCGAAGCCGTCATCGAAATGCGGCATGCTATGCATCGGGAACCCGAGTTATCCAATCAGGAGACCAAAACACAGAAGCGGATCATCGAAACGCTGAAGCGATTTGGATTGAGTGGAGCGAGAACGTTCCACAATACCGGTGTCTATATTGACATTGAAGGCCTGGCACCCGGTCCAAGACGTTCGATTGCCTTGCGCGGCGATATTGACGCGCTTCCTATCCAAGAGGACCGGGACGATCTCCCTTACCGTTCGCAGGTCCCGGGCCTGATGCACGCATGCGGGCATGACATGCATGCCTCGATCGCCCTCGGAACCGCTTTGGCATTCCACCGCATGAGAAATAATTTCTCCGGCAAAGTGCGGGTGATTTTTCAGCCTGCTGAAGAGGCAGAACCCCTTGGGGGGCGCACTGTCGCAGAAGAGGGGTTGTTGGTGGGGTTCGACGCTGCGGTGGGTTTCCATGTCGACACCGATATTCCGGCAGGATCCTTTGGCGCCCGTGCCGGCGCAGTAACAAAATCCTCCGAACAGTTCGAACTGAACATTATTGGCACCATGGCGCATGGCGCGGAGTCCCATGCGGGCGTTGACGCCGTCACAATAGCGGGGGCCTTTATCAATGAGGTTCAAAAGGTGGTGTCACGCGAGATGCCCGCCGATGACGGTGCAATCATCACCATCGGCACCATCCACGGGGGCGAGGCGACAAATATCATCTGCCCCTCAGTCGTGATGACAGGAACGATCCGGACCAGCACTGCTGAGCGGCGCGGCCTATTGGTCCAGCGAGTTCGCGAAGTGGCCGAGGGTGTGGCCGCTATGCATCGCGGGCGGGTGGAATTCATCTCTCAATTGGGCGAACCTGCCGTCGTCAATGATGCAGGGATGGTCGAGCGTTTTCGTCAGATGGTCGTCCGGTTCGCCGGCGAAGACAAGTATGTGCAGGCAAAACCGAGCTCCGGGAGCGATGACTTCGGTTTTTACTCCGGTTGTGTACCCTCAATCTACTTTCAGTTTGGAAGCAGAGAGTCATCAAACGAAGCGGGGGTACACACGCCCACCTTCGGAGCGTCCGACGACATTCTCATTCCGACCACCGAGCTTGCAATACAATATTGCTGGGAGCTTCTGCATCAATAACCAGCATTAAAGGCTGGGGTGGCAAGCAATGTCAAACAGTGCAAGGAAACATTGAAGACGTACTCAACTAAGACTTAGTGCGACTCGTCTACTTCAGGCGAACTTCTAAGGTTGAATGATCTGTGAGCGGTGCCCGACCTATGTAACGGGGGCCGTAAGATGTGCTACCAACTGTTTCAAAACAGTTGCATGACTTAACAATGAAAAGGGGAACTACATATGAAAATTTCTCGTCGCGACCTTGTGAAGGCAAGCTTAGTTGTGGGAACGGCATTGACGGTTCCAGAGATTCTGCGGGCGCAGACCCTACCACGCTTGGATAGGACGGTTCGCGTCGTTGTAGGGAATCTCACCGTATTCGACCCAGTCGTCACGACTGCGGATGTTACCTGGAACCATGCCTTTGCGATATACGACACATTGTTCGGCGCAGACGCAAACCTCGAGTCCCAGCCGCAGATGGTGGGGAAATGGGGCATGTCTGACGACAAGAAAACGTACACTTTTGAACTCCGCGATGGTCTTGGCTGGCACGACGGCACACCAGTGACCGCCGCGGATTGCGTCGCCTCGATCCGCCGCTGGGCCGAGGTCGCTCCAAGCGGGGCGTTATTCAAATCGCGGATTAAGGATATCTCCAGACAGGATGATAGAACCTTCACAATTAGTCTAAGCGAACCATTCGGAGCCCTTATTTCAATTCTTGGCTTTCAAGGCCCGTTTATGATGCGTGAGAAGGATGCCAATCTTCCTCCAACTGAGCAGGCGATTGATAACATTGGCTCAGGCCCATTCAAGTTCAATCATGCTCTTGCAAGGCCCGGCGCAAGCTTCGCCTACGACCGCAATGAGAAATATGTGCCGCGCGAAGAGGCACCAAGTGGCGTGGCCGGTGGGAAAATCGTGAAGGTGGATCGGGTCATTTGGGACAACGGTCTATCTTCAGATCAACAAACTGCGTTCTCTGCACTGCAGGCAGGCGAAGTAGATCTGTTGTACTCGCCGCCATCTGATCTACTTCCGGTCCTTGAAAGCGATCCCAGTCTTGAACTTGAGGTGCTAGATCAGGCGGGGCAAGACTATTTCCTGCGCATGAATTGCCTGCAGGAACCCTTCAATAATGTGAAAGCTCGCCAAGCGATGCTTCACCTTATTGATCAGGAAGCCTTCCTTCACGCCGCCTTCGGTGAATCAACTTATGTTAAGCCCGTGACGTCCATTTTCGGCAACGCTACGTCGATATCCAACGATGAAAATACGGGATGGTACAGGAAGGGCGGCGACTCGGAGAAGGCGAAGCAACTCTTTAGGGAAGCAGGTTATGCCGGCCAGAAGATTGTGATTCTGCAAGCCACTGATTGGGCCGAGGGCAGTAACATGTCACAACTTCTTGCTGCGGCATTGCGGAAGATAGGGATAAATGCCGAACTCGCGCCGAGCGATTGGGGCGGTCTGGTCGCTCGTCGGGAGAAAAAAGAACCTGTTGAGAACGGCGGTTGGAGTATCTTCATATCTAGTGATGCCGAAGCGGTGAGAGGCAATTTCCTCGCATCAACCACCCTTCCGATGAGTGGTGAGCGCGGTTGGTATGGCTGGCCCGAGAATGCGGAATATGAGGCGCTGCGGGCGGAATTCGTGAATCTCGAAACCCTGGCGGAGCGCAAAGCAGTAGCCCGCAAGTTACAGCGGATATGGTGGAACTATGTGCCTGAAGTACTCCTCGGCCAAAGTACTGGCCCAATTGCGCGCCGTACGTCCCTGACGGGGCTTATTGGAGTGCCAGCTATTCTGCCTTATTGGAACATGCAGAAAGCACCGGCTTGATGGTGGCGTACATTATTCGCAGGTTTGTTTCGACCATTGCCGTAATGGCAATGGTCGGGACATTTGTATTCATGCTTCTTAGGATCGCACCTGGCGATCCCGCTGCAATGATCGCCGGCAAGTCGGCCAACACGGAAACGATTGCCGCGATCCGCGAGAAGCTGGGCCTGAACGATCCTATGCTGATCCAGTTCATGCATTGGATGAGAGATCTGCTTGGCGGCGACTTCGGCACGTCGATTTTTGCCGGACGCCCCGTCGTTGAGCTTGTGGCGCAGCGGCTTGAGCCAACCCTCTCTTTGGCAATCCTGACGATGTTACTTTCTGTAACGGTGGGGGTTTCGTTCGGTATCCTTGCGGCTTGGCGAACTGGCGGTTCAATTGACCGCTTTCTCGCAATATTTGCAGCACTTGGCTATTCGGTTCCGGTCTTTGTGACCGGATACTTCCTCATCTACTTCTTTGCAATAAAAACTCACTGGCTGCCGGTTCAGGGATATGCTCAATTCGACGCTGGGATTGGTCCTTGGTTCATTCGGCTAATCTTGCCCACAGTGGCCCTAAGCCTCGGCTACATTGCTTTTATCGCGCGAGTGACTAGAGCGAGTATGCTTGAGGTCCTGTCGGAAGATTACATGCGAACGGCCGCAGCGAAGGGCGCGTCGTCCTACGCGCTACTTTTCCACCATGCGCTTAAGAATGCAGGTGTGCCGATATTGACTGTTATTGGCATTAGCTTCGCCTACCTGATCGGCGGCGTCGTCCTCACCGAAACTGTATTTAATATTCCCGGTATCGGTCGTCTGATCGTCGATGCGATTAACAACCGCGACTACCCCATTATCCAGAGCGTACTCATTCTAACTTCAGGTCTGTACGTTCTCATCAATCTTGCAGTCGATCTTGCTTACACGCTTATCGACCCGCGCATCAGGTACTGATATGACGCTCCCCTCTGCAACTCTCGAAACTGCGCCACCGGGTCACGTAAGGCGTTCCGGATTCGTCCGTTTAGCAAGGCGGCATCCGCTGGTGCTGACAGGCGGCAGTGTCATGGCGCTTTTGCTCATTCTCTCGCTCACCGCATCGATTTACGCAGGCGATCCGGGAAATATGGATCCATTCAAACGTCTCCAACCGCTCTCGGCCGAGATGTGGCTCGGTAGCGACAACCTGGGCCGCGACGTATTCGCTCGAACGATCTTCGGCGCGCGTGTCTCGCTCTTGGTTGGCTTGCTGTCGGCGGCCTGTGCTGCATTGCTCGGACTCATGATCGGGATACTCGCTGGTTATAACCGCATGTTCGATAGCATCGTTATGCGCGTCATGGATGGGCTGATGTCGATCCCTACGATCTTGCTAGCCATTGCGCTCATCTCTTTAACCGGTCCAGGGATCAGCATTCTCATCGTAGCAATTGCAATTCCTGAGACGCCGGCAGTCGCGCGATTGGTCCGCTCAGTTGTCCTTAGTGTTCGGGAGCGTCCCTATGTTGAGGCGGCAATTTGCGGCGGTGCGCGGCTTCCTAAGGTGTTATGGCGTCATATCCTGCCTAGCACCTTGCCGGCGCTAATGGTGCAGAGCGCAACCGTTTGCGCAAGCGCGATCATGACGGAAGCTGGGTTAAGCTTTCTCGGTGTAGGTGTACCGACGGAAATTCCGAGCTGGGGCAATATGATAGCGAGTTCTCGCCTGTATCTCGCCATCTCCCCCATGACAATCTTTGCTCCCGGGATATGCCTTGCAGTTACTGTTCTTGCGGTCAACCTGCTCGGGGACGGGCTACGCAATATGTTCGATCCTCGCGCGAAACGGAGGCGCTGACATGCAAATCCAGAAGACAAAAGGGGAAGATATACTTCTCGATGATCGGAACCTTGAGACGCACTTTTATGGGGAACAGAGTGTTACCCGCGCGCTCGGCGGCGTCAACTTCCAGGTGATGAAAGGCGAGACCCTCGGTATCGTTGGTGAATCAGGATGCGGCAAGAGCGTCACAGCTCTCTCGATACTTCGCCTTTTGCCAAAGACAACCGCTAGGACTGTTGGTGGTGAGGTCCACTTTCACGGCCGCGACCTCCTTACGCTTTCCGATCGTGAGATGCGGAAAATCCGTGGAACCGGATTGCCATGATTTTCCAGTAGCCCATGACAAGCCTGAACCCGGTCTACACGGCTGGTCGCCAAATTGCGGAAGCGGTCCAGATCACACCAGGTCCTCGCGTTCGACCGCGACGGCCAAGGCCGAAGAACTGCTCCGCTTTGTTCATATCGCGGATCCCGACCGCCGCATTGGCAACTATCCTCACGAAATGTCAGGCGGGATGAGACAACGCGTCATGATTGCCATGGCCCTAGCTTGTTCGCCGGAACTGTTCATCGCGGACGAACCGACGACGGCACTCGATGTGACGACATGGCCGCGCTGATCATGAGTGTCAAGCTCAACGACATCGATCCGCAGGCCTGGCTTGCTGACGTCCTGGCCCGCATCGCCGACACGCCAATCAGTAAGCTGGAGCAATTGCTTCCGTGGAATTGGCAGCCGCACGGACTAAACGCTCAAGCAGCCTAACCTGCGGCCTTCACCCGATGCGTACGCGGCGATCACCTCGTCCCCGGGTGCAATCTGCGCTGGCGCGAGAAGATATGAGCTGCAGAGTGTTCCTATTCCTCAAAGGTCCAAAAATGGTGTGATTGTCCAACTGACCAAGTCGAGGGCTTGCTGAAGTAGGGCTGTCGTCTGATCACGGCTGGGCGAAGCGGCGATGATATGTCCGATCAAATCTCGGTCATCGCCCTTTCTGACAATTGGTGTGTTGGGATGAACATACATCTTGACCTCGGCGATGCCCGGTATAGCGGCTGCACGATTGGCGCCCTCGATTCCATCGAGCATGCCGTCGCGATCAGGAACCAGG
>NZ_JABDWE010000037.1:0-2500 GCF_019685125.1 Rhizobium sp. NZLR10
TGTTTGATCATGGAAGGATTGGTTGCGGGGGCAGGATTTGAACCTGCGGCCTTCAGGTTATGAGCCTGACGAGCTACCGGGCTGCTCCACCCCGCGCCATGGCAAATCCATTGGATCTGCTTGAGTATTATAACACGAAAGGCCGCTTGTTAGTGGCCTTTTGACGGCGTTTGCCGTTGATTGTTTTGAGAAGATTGGTTTTGTTGGCGCATGCATCTTTCCGAAGCCTTAAGGCTCCGGGAGCATGCGTTAAGTTGCGCTTTGCAGACCTGGCAGCGACCTACTCTCCCGCGTCTTAAGACGAAGTACCATGGGCGCAGGGGCGTTTCACGGCCGTGTTCGGAAAGGGAACGGGTGCAGCCACCCCGCCATAACCACCAGGTCGGCAAAGCGCAACTTTATGTTTTGAGAAGCTGGCAGGCGTTAGCCTGTTTTCTTTTTTTGAACACGTCTTCGATCTTTTCCACCCGAGGGCGCTTGTGGCACCCATACAGGCCAGAGGCCGTCGCGCTCGGTAGCGCGGGCCGTCCGCAGCGCCATTGGCGCGTCAGGACAAAGGTCAAGCATCATCGAACTTTGTTCGATGAGCACAGTCAATGAGAACGATCAAGCCAATCGAGCTATTAGTACCGGTAAGCTTCATGCGTTGCCGCACTTCCACACCCGGCCTATCAACGTGGTCGTCTTCCACGGCTCTGATAGGGAATACTCGTTTTCAGGTGGGTTTCCCGCTTAGATGCCTTCAGCGGTTATCCCGTCCATATGTAGCTACCCTGCTATGCCCTTGGCAGGACAACAGGTCCACCAGAGATATGTCCATCCCGGTCCTCTCGTACTAGGGACAGATCCTGTCAATATTCCTACACCCACGGCAGATAGGGACCGAACTGTCTCACGACGTTCTGAACCCAGCTCACGTACCGCTTTAATTGGCGAACAGCCAAACCCTTGGGACCTGCTCCAGCCCCAGGATGCGATGAGCCGACATCGAGGTGCCAAACAACCCCGTCGATATGGACTCTTGGGGGTCATCAGCCTGTTATCCCCGGCGTACCTTTTATCCGTTGAGCGATGGCCCTTCCACGCGGGACCACCGGATCACTATGACCGACTTTCGTCTCTGCTCGACTTGTCAGTCTCGCAGTCAGGCGGGCTTATGCCATTGCACTCGACGACCGATTTCCGACCGGTCTGAGCCCACCATCGCGCGCCTCCGTTACTCTTTCGGAGGCGACCGCCCCAGTCAAACTACCCACCATACACTGTCCCGGACCCGGATAACGGGCCGCGGTTAGACATCCATGACGATAAGGGTGGTATTTCAAGGATGGCTCCACGGAAACTGGCGTCCCCGCTTCAAAGCCTACCACCTATCCTACACATGCCGACACGAATGCCAGTGTAAAGCTATAGTAAAGGTGCACGGGGTCTTTCCGTCTGACCGCAGGAACCCCGCATCTTCACGGGGAATTCAATTTCACTGAGTCTATGTTGGAGACAGCGGGGAAGTCGTTACGCCATTCGTGCAGGTCGGAACTTACCCGACAAGGAATTTCGCTACCTTAGGACCGTTATAGTTACGGCCGCCGTTTACTGGGGCTTCGATTCAAAGCTTGCACCTCTCCTCTTAACCTTCCAGCACCGGGCAGGCGTCAGACCCTATACGTCGTCTTGCGACTTCGCAGAGCCCTGTGTTTTTGATAAACAGTCGCTACCCCCTGGTCTGTGCCACCCCATCATACTTGCGTAGAATGGGGTCACGCTTCTTCCGAAGTTACGCGTGCAATTTGCCGAGTTCCTTCAACATAGTTCTCTCAAGCGCCTTGGTATACTCTACCTGACCACCTGTGTCGGTTTCGGGTACGGTCTATACGGTGGAGCTATTTCCTGGAACCGCTCCGCTGCCCATCCAATCCAATTAGAATGAACAACTTGTGCAATCCGTCACTACCACCAGGCCCACGAATATTAACGTGGTTCCCATCGACTACGCATTTCTGCCTCGCCTTAGGGGCCGGCTAACCCTGCTCAGATTAACTTTAAGCAGGAACCCTTGGTCTTTCGGCGAGAGGGTCTCTCACCCTCTTTATCGTTACTCATGTCAACATTCGCACTTCCGATACCTCCAGGAGCCCTCACGGGTCTCCCTTCATCAGCTTACGGAACGCTCCGCTACCACGTGTATTGCTACACATCCTCAGCTTCGGTGCATGGCTTCAGCCCCGTTACATTTTCGGCGCAAAGACCCTTATTTAGACCAGTGAGCTGTTACGCTTTCTTTAAATGATGGCTGCTTCTAAGCCAACATCCTGGTTGTTTTGGGATCCTCACATCCTTTCCCACTTAGCCATGACTTGGGGACCTTAGCTGGAGGTTAGGGTTGTTGCCCTTTTCACGACGGACGTTAGCACCCGCCGTGTGTCTGCCGAGTAGTACTCCCCGGTATTCGGAGTTTGGTTAGGATCAGTAAGACGGTGAGTCCCCATAGCCCATCCAGTGC
>NZ_JABDWE010000038.1:0-4352 GCF_019685125.1 Rhizobium sp. NZLR10
CGGATCGAAGAACACGGCCTTGTCGAGATTGAAGGCAAGGCGAGTTGTCTGTCCCGGAGCGATGCCGGCATCGGCGCGCAGGCGGGCGACGACGGATTTGCCGCCGAGCTTGGTGACGGCGAAGGTGTCGGAGCCGGCCGGTTCGACCACCTCGATCAGGCAATCGTCCTCGGTCAGCGAGCGCGCCTTGCGGTCGGCGCCGTCGGGGTCGGTCAAGGCTTCCGGGCGGATGCCGAAGATCACTTGTTTTCCGGCATAGGAAGACAGGCCGTGATTGCCTGAGACCACCGGCAGTCGGAGCGGGGCGGCGTTCGGCCGCTCCAGCGCGACGGCAAGCCCGGCCGCGCCATTCTCGACGGTGGCGTTCAGCAGGTTCATCGCCGGCGATCCCATGAAGTCGGCGACAAACAGATTGGCGGGGTTGTTATAGATCTCGGCCGGCGTGCCGAACTGCTGCAGCACCCCGTCCTTCAGCACGGCGATCTTGGTCGCCAGCGTCATCGCCTCGATCTGGTCGTGGGTGACATAGACGAAGGTGGTGCCCATGCGCTGGTGCAGCCGCTTGATCTCGGTGCGCATGTCGACACGCAGCTTGGCATCGAGATTGGACAGCGGCTCGTCGAACAGGAAGACCTGCGGATTGCGCACCAGCGCCCGACCCATGGCGACGCGCTGGCGCTGGCCGCCGGAAAGCTGGCTCGGCTTGCGGTCGAGCAGATGGCCGATCTGCAGCATGTCGGAGACCTGCTTGATCGCCTTGGCGCGCTCCTCCTTCGGAACGCCGCGGATCTCCATGCCGAAGGCGATATTGCCCGCCACCGTCATGTTCGGATAGAGCGCATAGGACTGGAACACCATGGCGATGTCGCGCTTGGAGGGATGCAGGCCGCTGATATCGCGCCCGTCGATGCGGATATCGCCAGAGGTGATCGTCTCCAGCCCGGCAATGGTGTTGAGCAGGGTCGACTTGCCGCAGCCGGACGGGCCGACCAGCACGAGAAAGCCGCCCTTTTCGAGTTCGAGGTCGATCCCCTTGAGAATGTCGATGGCGCCGAAGCGTTTTCTGAGACCGGAGATTTCGAGGAAGGCCATGGGTTACCCTTTGACAGCGCCCGCCATCAGACCGCGCACGAAGTAGCGGCCGGCGAGGATATAGACGATCAGCGTGGGAACGGCCGCGATCATCGCCGCAGCCATGTTGACATTGTATTCGACCACACCGGTCGAGGTGTTGACGACATTGTTCAGCGCCACCGTCATCGGCATGGAATCACCGGTGCCGGCATAGGCCGAGGCAAACAGGAAGTCGTTCCAGATATTGGTGAACTGGTAGATCACCGTGACGACGATGATCGGCAGCGAGTTCGGCAGCATGATGCGGCGGAAGATCTGGAAGAAGCTGGCGCCATCGACCTGGGCGGCCCTTACCAGCTCGGTCGGAAAGGCCTCGTAGAAATTGCGGAAGAACAGCGTGGTGAAGCCGAGGCCGTAGACGACATGCACGAAGACCAGATTGACGGTCGGATTGCCGAAGCCGAAGGAAAAGCCGGTGGCGTTTTGCAGCGTCATGCCGAAGCCGCCGAGCGAACCGAGGATCGTTGCCATCGGCAAGAGCACCGACTGGAACGGGATGAAGCAGGCAAACAGCATCAGCCCGAACACCAGCGTATGGCCGGGGAAACGCCACTTGGTCAGCACATAGCCGTTCAGCGCCCCCATGATGGTGGAGATTGCCACCGCCGGCACCACCATCTTGATCGAGTTCCAGAAGTAGCCCTTGATGCCGGCGCAAGTCAGCCCGACGCAGGTCTCGCCCCAGGCCTTGATCCAGGGATCGAAGGTCGGCGTCTGCGGCAGCGCCAGCATGTCGCCGTTCTGGATCTCGTCCATAGTCTTGAACGAGGTGGTAAGCATGACGAAGAGCGGCATCAGATAGAGGACGGCGAAGATGACCAGCAGGCCGTAGATGACCAGCCGGCCGATCCAGCGGGTGTTGTTATTCCTGTTGTCGCCGCTCTGCGAAGGCGGTGTGGTCGCAGTTATCGTCGAAGAGGTGACGCTGCTCATCGCGCCTTCTCCTTCAGTTCGGAATAGAGATAGGGAACGATGATCGCCGAGATCGTCATCAGCATGATGATGGCGCTGGCCGAGCCGACGGCCATCTCGTTGCGCTTGAAGGTGTATTCATACATGAAGTTCGATGGCAGCCAGGCCGAGCCGCCGGGGCCGCCGGAGGTCAGCGCCACCACCAGGTCGTAGGACTTGATTGCCATATGGGCGAGCACGATGAAGGCCGAGAGAAAGATCGGCCGCAAGAGCGGAATGACGATGCGCCGATAGAGCTGGAAAGCGGAAGCGCCGTCGATCTGGGCCGCCTTCATGATCTCGCCGTCGATGCCGCGAAGACCGGCCAGAAACATCGCCATGACGAAGCCGGACGCCTGCCAGACACCGGCGATGACGACGGTGTAGATGACGAAGTCCTTGTTCTTGATCCAGTCGAAGTGGAAGCTCGTCCAGCCGAAGTGGTGCAGCGTCTGCTCGAGCCCAAGGCCGGGATCGAGGAACCATTTCCAGGCAACCCCGGTGACGATGAAGGACAGCGCCATCGGATAGAGGAAGATCGGCCGCAATATGCCTTCACCGCGGATCTTCTGGTCGAGCAGGATGGCCAGGAACAGTCCGAGCGCCAGGCAGATGCCGATATAGAGAAAGCCGAAGATCGCCATGTTGGTGATCGAGGTATACCAGGAGGACGGCGGATCGCTCTCGAAGGTCCAGCGCCACAGCCGCTGATAGGCGCGCGCCCCGGTCAGCGCATAGGACGGAAAGGTCTTGGAATTGGTGAACGACAGATAGGCCGTCCAGACGATGAAGCCGTAGACGAAGACCAGGGTGATGACGAAGCTCGGCGCCAGCACGATCTTCGGCAACGCATCCTGCAGCCGGCCTCTGAGCGAGATCGGCGTCGATTGCGCCGGCGTCAGAACCGGATCGGTGGTCGCAACGGTGCTCATGGAATGTCGTCTCCCTCCTGCATGATGGTGGCCCTGCATGATCCCTGCATAGCCTCTCCGCACAATCGTCGCGGGATGATCGTCGGAGCCTGAGGCTTCCCCGCGACAATGCGCGGGGAAGCGGTGTCATCGAGCGTGGTCTCAGCGGGCGTCGTCGATCGCCTGGACGAGCTGCTTGACGGCTTCGTCGGAGGTCTTGATCTGGCCGTGGACGAACTTCGAGACGACATCTTTGTAGGCATTGGCGATGGCCGGCGGTGCGCCATAACCCTGGGCCAGCGAGCCGAACAGCGTGCCGCCCTCATTGGCAGCCTTCAGGTCGGCGATGCCCTTCTTGCCGCAGGCGTCGAAGTCGGTGTCGGGAACGTCGGTGCGGGCCGGCACCGAACCCTTGACGACGTTGAAGGCCGACTGGAAGCTCTTCGACAGCGTTGCGGTCGCCAGCGCCACCTGGGCCGCCTTGCGGTCGTCGGGGACGTTGAACATGCCGAACATGTCGGAGTTGTAGACGACGCTGCCTTCGGTGCCGGGGAAGCGGTAGCAGAGGAAGTCGGTATTCGGGGTCTTCTTGGCGGCGACGAATTCGCCCTTGGCCCAGTCGCCCATCACCTGCACCAGCGCATCACCCTTGATGACCATGGCGGTCGCCAGATTCCAGTCGCGGCCCGAGAAGTTCGGATCGACATATTTGATGATCGTCGCCAGATTGTCGAAGGACTTCTTCATCGTGTCCGACTTCAGCGATTCCTCGTCGAGGTCGTTGAAAGCCTTCTTGTAGAATTCCGGACCGCCGGTCGACAGCACGATGGAATCGAACATCGTCGCTTCCTGCCAGTTCTGGCCGCCGAGCGCCAACGGGATCACACCCGCAGCCTTGGCCTTGTCGAGCAGCGCGATCAGCTCGTCGAAGCTCTTCGGCTGGGTGCCGCCGATCTTGTCCATCACCGCCTTGTTGATCCACAGCCAGTTGACCGAATGCACGTTGACCGGGGCTGCGACCCACTTGCCGTCATAAACCGAGAACTTCTGCAGCGCTGCCGGCACCGACTTGTCCCAGCCTTCCTTCTTGGCCGTCTCGGTCAGGTCGCCCATGACGCCGGCCTGGGCATAATCGAGCACGGTATAGCCCAGCATCTGCGAGGCTGTCGGATAGGTGCCTGCGGCAACCATCGCCTTCAACGCCGTCATCGCCGCATCACCGCCGCCGCCGGCAACCGGCACGTCCTTCCAGGCAAAACCTTCCTTCGACAGATCCTGCTTCAAAACGTTCAGCGCCGCTGCCTCGCCGCCAGACGTCCACCAGTGCAGCATCTGAACTTCTTTTACGTCAGCTGC
>NZ_JABDWE010000004.1:0-346433 GCF_019685125.1 Rhizobium sp. NZLR10
AAGGTCGACATACGAAAACAGCGACCCCGTCCGATCATCCCCGCCGCGCATCCAAATTCCCTCGAAATCACTTGCAAGATGGAATCATGTGTCCAGCCCAAAAGCCAGTGGGTTTTTCAGCAGCCTGTTAGAGCGTGACTCGCTCCCTGCGGCTCATGACCAAGACCAGGACGAGCAGCGAGAAGATCACCAGATCCCGCCAGACAAAGGGGCCATAGGCCCCCCACATGGTCTCGACGACGGCGAGGCCGGCGGCGCCGCCTGCCGAGCGTAGCGGATCGGAATAGCCGCCGACAGCCGCAATCAGCAGCACCTTCAGCCCGAACATCAGGCCGGCGCCGAAATCCATCGAACCGTAATAGAAGGTGGCGAGGATTCCGCAAATCGTGGCGACGAGGCTAGCTGCCGCATAAGCGACGAGAAAGACGCGGTTGGCGCTGGTGCCGCAGAGCTCGGCGGCCAGCGGGTCGTCGGTGACGGCGCGCCAGATGCGGCCCCAGGCTGTGCGCCTGAGGATCAGCGTTCCAACAGCGACGATGGCTGACATCAGCGCGGTGTCGATCAGTTGGATATAGGTGAGCGTTACCTTGAACGGGCCGTCACTCCAGAAGATCACCGTATCGTTCAGAAACGGCGGCAGCCAGATGATGCGGGTATTGGCGGCAAGCCTGGCGGTCTCCATCAGCACGATCATGATGCCGAGGGCGGCGACGATGACCGTATTCGGCGATTTGTTGACCAGCGGCAGCATGATCGACCGGCCGATCCACAAGCCCGCCCCCAGCGAATAGGCGATGGAAGCGCAGGCGCCGACGGCAAGGGCGGCCGGCAGCACCAGCCAGAGGCGGTTGAAGGCGAGTTCGGTGAAGAGCAGCAGGATCTGGCCTGCGAAGGCGAAAATCGCCCCATAGGTGATATCGGCCCGCTTCGTCACGCCGAAGGCTACGGCATAACCGAAGGCGAGCGCGGCATAGAGAGCAGCGAGCGGAACCGCATTCGCCAACTGCTGCAGAAGATAGGCCATTCCAGACACTCCACGTCACCAAAATTATAACTGGCAAAAGTTATTTCACCAGTTATAATTTCACCATGAGCTTTTCCTGGACCCCTCACCGCTTTGCCGGCGGCGCCCTGGCGCTCGATGTCGCCAACAGCGTCGTGCTGCGCCATGATGCGACGCGGCGGATCGACCGCTTCGCGGTTCGGGACCAGATGCGGGACTTTCCGCATGCCGCCGCCGAATTCTGCGCCGAACGCGCCCTCTTCGGCGATATCGCCCCGGTGGCGGCGGAAAACGAGACGGATTTCATCGCGCTGCGGGAAGCGATCGACCTCTATTTTCGCAAGCGTATACTCAAGGGCGGCGATGACCAATTGCTGGCCTTGCTGCTGGAAGCGCTGGCGAAGGTGTTGCGCGAAGCAGGCCGCGGCAGCCTGGCGGCGGCGACCGCGCATTCGGTGCTGCGGCTGATCACCATGCCCGATCCGGAACGCATGAAGATCTGCGGCAATTGCGGCTGGCTGTTCATCGACCGCAGCAAGAACAGGAGCCGCGCCTGGTGCGACATGGCGGTCTGCGGCAACCGCGCCAAGGCGAACCGGTATTATCGCCGCAAGAAGGAGGAGACGCCATGAGAAAACATTTGATCATAACGGCGGCAGCGGCCAGCCTTCTGATGTCTGCCTGCCAGCGCCAGGCTGAAGACCTGGTCGAAGTCACCGGCCATCTCTTCGTCTTCAACTATCGCGTGGCAAGCGCCACCTATCTGCTGACGCTGAAGAAGACGGGTCCCATCCCCGACGGTTCTCTCATCATCGCCGAATTCGAAAATCCTGAGGGCGGCGATCCGCTGGTGCTGAACCAGAAAATCTACCCGATCGACGACAAAATTGCGCTGCAGAGCGAAAAACTCCACTGCGTGCGCAAGGACCGTCCCTATTCCGTCAGTGTCCGGCTGGTCGACAAGGACGGCAAGGTCCTGCAGGAATTGAAGACGCAGTTCCGCTCCGACCTTGACCAGACTGTGCTGCCGAGCAAGCCGCTCGTCCTCGGTGCGCTTTATGACAAAAACCCGGAGGTCTTCAAGCCTGACGGCAGCGTCGATTTTTCGAATACCGACAAGTGCCCCGCATAGAGGCTATTCGGCATGGAAAAAGCCGGAGCGAGGCCCCGGCTTTTAAGAGTCAATTCAAGGCATTGCCGGGCAATGCAGAAACGTTGCCTCAGCCGACGACTTCGGTATCGGAGAACCAGTACTTGATTTCCTGGGCAGCCGTCTCCGGAGCATCCGAGCCGTGAACGGAATTTTCGCCGATCGACAGGGCATGGACCTTGCGGATCGTGCCTTCGTCAGCGTTTGCCGGGTTGGTCGCGCCCATGATTTCGCGGTTCTTGAGGATGGCGCCTTCGCCTTCCAGAACCTGAACGACGGTCGGGCCGGAGGTCATGCCTTCGACGAGTTCGCCGAAGAAGGGACGCTCCTTGTGAACGGCGTAGAAGCCTTCAGCTTCGCGACGGCTCATCCAGACGCGCTTGGAGGCGACGACGCGCAGGCCGGCATCTTCGAGCATCTTGGTGATGGCACCCGTCAGGTTGCGCTTGGTTGCATCCGGCTTGATCATCGAGAAGGTGCGTTCAATCGCCATAGTCAAATCCTCTGTTTTCTCGGGAAAAGTGGGCGGTCTTTACCCGCCCCAACGCCCGAAAACAAGGGGTCGACGGCAATTTCACGCCGCTGTCACAGTCCTGCCGCGGCTTTCATGGAGATCGAGGCAGCGCTCGAACCAGAGCATGACGGGATCGTCGGCGGCCAGCATCGCGAGGCCGGTGCAGACACGCAGCCATTGCAGCGCGCCGAAGACAATATAGTCGGCAAAGAGCGGCGTCTGCCCGCCGATGAAGGGCTGGAACTTCAGCATGTGACGGAGCGGCTCCAGCTTGGCGCCGAAGGCGGCCTTCTCCGCTTCGCTGTCGGCGGCAATCACCTCCAGCGGCTTGCCGAGCCTGACCTCGCGGCTCTCGCGGAAATAGGCCTTGTCTCCTTCGTCGAGGTTGGCGTGGATGTCGAGAAGGGCGATGCGCGTGATTGAGGGATGGATGATCATCTGCGAATAACCCTCGACCATGCGCGACAGCGCCTTGCCGCCCTCGCCGTTAAACAGCGACGGCCGCTCGGGATAGGCTTCTTCCAGATAGAGGGCGATGTCGAAACTGTCGGGGATCAGCCGGCCGTTGTCGTCGAGAACGGGCACGGTCTGCGAGACACCGCCACCGATTGCGCGGATGCGGGTATAGGTCGTCGGGATTTCCTCGAAATCGAGCCCCTTATGCGCCAGCGCCATCACCGCCTTCCAGCAATGGGGCGAAAAGAAGCGCCGCTCGTCGGCGCCGCAAAGAGAATAGAGAGCTCTGGTCATACCAGTCCTTTCGAGATCGCAGCTTCATCCATTGCACGACAGAAAGCGCCCGTAATCAAATCAGGAAATTTCATGGGCGCCATCACTCCGATTTCTGGACAAACGGCATAGACTGCCGATACGACAGCAGGAGGGGTCGGATGCTCAGGCATTACAGGATGTTTGCCGCCTATATAGGCTGCGGTTGGGGCGGGGCGTAGTGCAGATTGGATAGAGCGGACACCGCATGCTTGAGCGCGGGGTTCTTCGGACGACGCTGTGACAAAACGCCTAAATCTTATCTGTCTGGTAGCTTTCTTCTTCTGCTTCGCAGGAGCGTATGCTGTGCAGCTGTTGAATGGCGGTGTAGAAAACACACACGGGATTTACAGGTCTGTATACACGGTATTTTGGTTTTTTATCGTTGCGTTGCTTCCATTCAGCGTCGGGAGTTATCTCCTTACGCGGTCCTGGCGAGAACTGCGCAAAAATAAAGAAAATAGGGAGTTCCTACCCAAAAATCCGATTCTCACATTTTTCATTTGGCGTGAGGAGATTGATGGTGAGTAGCGCGACAGCGTTTCGACTACCGATGGCTGTTCACCCTGCTTCGGCGAGACGGAGAGCCGTCCGGCGCCGATCGTATCTACCGGCTCTATCGCGAGGAAGGTCTTCTGTCCGCACGCGCAAAGGCAGGTGGCGGGTGCCATCAAGACTGCATTAACCGCTTATGCCGTAAATCCCGGGCTTCCCGTTGAAAATTCAGCCTCTTTTAAAAGCTTGCAGGCATGAATGCAGGAAATGAGGCCGGGCAGCGAGGGATCGTCATGCAGAATGCAAGCGCAAACGCACTGGTGCCGCGCGAAGCGGTGCGCCCGGCGCCCATGACGGACATTCAGAGGATCGCCCAGCACCTGGCACGCCTCAACGTCGCCGCCTTGCCACGCAATTACGAACTCTTCCACGAGGCGATTATCGGGCTCAATGCCGGCCTTGCGCAGGATATTGCAGCACTTGGGTCCCAGCCGCAGCAGGCGATGCTCGATGAACTCGGCCTGAAATACCGGCTCGTCAGCCATTGCGGGCTGGCCGGCGAGACGTCACGCAACGAGGCGAGCCGGATGCTGCGCGAGGTGGCCGAGAGGCTTACCGAAGGGCTGAGGCACAGAGATGCCTTTGCGCGCGCCTGCGCCACGATCCTGAAATCCGTTTCCGGAAATGACGACCAGAGCCTTGCCGCCTTTATCAGCGAGGTCGACTACCTCTCCGCCTCGCTTTCGACGGTGCTATCGGCGGAGATGGAAATCGGCGCCAGGCTGCAGGAAGACATCAAGAGGCTGGAAACGCTGGAGCGCGGCATTTCGGCGATGCAATCGGCCACTGTGGCCGACCGGGTTACCGGCCTTCCCAACCGCATCGCGTTCAACCGGGAGATAGCCGATCTCTATCAGCGCGAAGAGGGGTTCGCCGGCAGCGCGCTGATCATGGTCGATATCGACAATTTCGCCGATCTCAACTGCACATACGGCACCCAGGCCGGCAACAAGCTGCTGAAGAAGCTCGCCGGCCTCTTCCGCAAATCGGTCAAGAAAAACGACTTCGTCGCCCGCACCGAGGCTGACGAATTCGCTGTCTTGTTTTCCAACGTCGGCATGCAGGACGCAATCGCTATCGCCGAGCGGCTGCGCGCCTCGGTCGAGGACAATCTGGTCTTCGCGACATCCGACAAGGCCGATCGCGGCCGGCTGACCATCTCGATCGGCGTAGCACTCAGCACCGATGCGGCAACGCCGGGGCAATTGCAGGCCAATGCCCGCGTGGCGCTTCTCGCAGCGCAGTCCAATCCTCGACGGCCGGTGCAGGCTTTCGGCCACTGAGGCACACAAGCATTCCTTGGCGCAGGGCAAGTATGCTTAAGCGCTCTTGCCTTGACGGGCGCTTTCGGCCAAAACGCCGCCATGATCACGATTACCGACATTTCCGCCCGCATCGCCGGGCGCCTGCTTCTCGACAATGCCAGCGTCTCGCTGCCTTCGGGCACCAAGGCGGGGCTGGTCGGACGCAACGGCGCCGGCAAGTCGACGCTGTTTCGCGTCATCACCGGCGATCTCGGCTCCGAGAGCGGATCGGTATCGATCCCGAAGGCCGCCCGCATCGGCCAGGTGGCGCAGGAAGCGCCGGCGACCGAGGACGCCCTGATCGAGATCGTGCTTGCCGCCGACAAGGAACGCACGGCGCTCGTCACTGAGGCGGAAACGGCGACCGATGCGCACCGCATCGCAGAAATCCAGATGCGCCTCGTCGATATCGACGCGCATTCGGCCGAAGCGCGGGCGGCGAGCATTCTCGCCGGCCTCGGCTTCGACCAGGCGGCGCAAGCCCGCCCCGCCTCCTCCTTCTCCGGCGGCTGGCGCATGCGCGTCGCGCTCGCAGCCGTGCTGTTTGCCGAGCCGGACTTGCTCCTGCTCGATGAGCCCACAAACTATCTCGACCTCGAAGGCACATTGTGGCTGGAAGACTATATCCGCCGCTACCCGCACACCGTCATCATCATCAGCCACGATCGCGACCTTCTGAACAACGCGGTCAATTCGATCGTGCATCTCGACCAGAAGAAGCTTACCTTCTATCGCGGCGGTTACGACCAGTTCGAGCGGCAGAAGGCGGAGGCCGACGAGCTGCAGACGAAGGCCAAGGCGAAGAACGACGCGGCCCGCAAACATCTGCAGGGCTTCATCGATCGCTTCAAGGCCAAAGCCTCCAAGGCGCGGCAGGCACAGTCGCGCGTCAAGGCGCTGGAGCGCATGGGAACGGTCGCCGCGGTGATCGAGGACCACGTAACGCCAATCACTTTTCCCGAGCCGGAAAAGCAGCCGGCATCGCCGATCGTCGCGATCCAGAGCGGCGCCGTCGGCTACGAACCCGGCAATCCGATCCTGAAGAACCTCAACCTGCGCATCGACAATGACGATCGCATCGCTCTTCTCGGCTCGAACGGCAACGGCAAGTCGACTTTCGCCAAATTCATCTCCGGCCGGCTTGCGCCGGATAGCGGCGAAGTGAAAATCGCGCCGAGCCTAAAGATCGGCTTCTTCGCGCAGCACCAACTCGACGACCTCATTCCCGAGCAGTCGCCGGTCGAACATGTGCGCCGGCTGATGCCCGGCGCGCCGGAGGCCAAGGTGCGCGCCCGCGTCGCGCAGATGGGGCTTGCCACCGAGAAGATGGCGACGGCCGCCAAGGATCTTTCGGGTGGCGAAAAGGCCCGCCTGCTAATGGGGCTTGCCGCCTTCAATGCGCCGAACCTGCTGATCCTCGACGAACCCACCAACCATCTCGACATCGACAGCCGCCGCGCGTTGATCGAGGCGCTGAACGATTACGAAGGCGCCGTCATCCTGATTTCGCACGACCGCCATCTGATCGAAGCGACGGTCGATCGGCTGTGGCTGGTCAACGCCGGCACGGTCACCGCCTTCGAAGGCGATATGGACGAATATCGCGACCTGATCGTCAGTTCAGGTAAAAAAAAAGAAGAAAAACCGCAGCTAATTGAAGACGCGACGTCGAAGGCGGAGCAACGCAAGCTCAATGCCGAACGGCGGGCGTCGCTGACGCCGCTGAAGAAAAAGATCAACGAAATCGAATCCTTGACGGCGAAGCTGGAGAAACAGATTCAGGCGCTTGACGCGGAACTTGCGGATCCTGTTCTCTACGAGAAGACGCCGGCCAAAGCCGCCGAAAAGGCAAAGCAGCGTGGCGAGGCTGCGGCAACACTCGCCGCTGCCGAGGAAGACTGGCTGATGCTTTCGGCCGAATACGAAGAGGCGATGGCGGGATAGCCACAGCTGTCGCCGAAACGCGGCGAAGTGCCGCGCATCGGCACAATTCCGGCCACCATCAACCAATCGTTAACCATAATTCGAAAGGTTGTCTCAACATTCGTTACCGATTTGTTGAGCCCTTTCGATGTATCGCTTTTTCATTCTGTTTTGCGTGGCCCTCACGGCCGCCCTGTCTGCCTGCAGCACCACCAAACAGTCCCCGGACACATCGATCAAGACCTCCTCGGTGATTGCGCCCGAGGGGCGGAAACTTGGCTATGCCGGCGGCGATGCGGGCCCGCGCATGACCGGCTGGCACCGTCTGGCCGGGCGGACGCTTGAGGTTTCCTCGCTCGCCGATCTCAAGCTGCAGGACAAGGAAGTGATCCTGAGCTTCGACGACGGCCCGATCCCGGGCCGGACCGACAAGGTGCTGGCGATCCTCGACCAGTTCGGCGTCAAGGGCGCCTTCATGATGGTCGGCGAAATGGCCGAAATGCATCCGGCGCTGGCCCGCAAGGTCGCCGACGACGGCAATACGATCGGCAGTCACACCTACGACCACGCCGACCTGACTTCGCTTGATTTCGACGCAGCGATGGCCGAGGTGATCAAGGGCGAATTGGCGGTGACCAAGGCGACGGGAACCGACGTCTCCTTCTTCCGCTTCCCCTATCTTGCCGAGAGCCACAGACTGCGTGCCGCGATCGCCACGCGCGACATGGTGGTCATGGATGTCGATATCGACAGCAAGGACTATTTCGCCGCCACGCCGGCTTCCGTGACGCAGCGGACGATGGACCTGCTGCACAGCCGCGGCCGCGGCATCATCCTGATGCACGACATCCACAAACGCACGGCAACGATGCTGCCGACCCTGCTCTCGGAACTCGAGGCCGAAGGCTACAAGGTGGTGACGCTGAAGTTCAAGAAGACGCAGGCACCGAACAACCTCGTCGCCTCGGCCGATTTGGTGACGACCCGGTAAAGCCGGGTTGCCAAGTCCGAACCGGCTGCCTAGATCTCTTCGACGTTAACGAAAGCCGGCAGGTCAGCTATGAACCTTCATCTCGAAACGGACGACGATCCGCGCACCCGCCAATTCATCGACGATCGTAACCGGGTTTCCGATGCGGCGTTGAGAACAGCCGAATTCACCAGGGATCGCGACGCGATCAAGGCGCTGATCGAGCGGCAGGACAGGCTGATCGTGCCGATGCGCCGCAGCGGGTGGCTGTTCGACTTCCGGCAAAGCAAGGACAATCCTCTCGGCGTCTGGCTCCGTCTGCCTGCCGACCAGCAGCCGCTGCCGGACGCCGATTGGGAGCCGGTTTTCGATCTCGATGCCTTTTGCGTCAGTGAAGGCAAGCGCTGGAACTGGCGCGGCGCCGTCACCTGCCCGTGGGAGCCGACGCGGGTGCTGCTCACGCTTTCGGACGGCGGCTCCGATCTTCTCCGGCTACTCGAATTCGACGCCGAGAGGAAAGAGATCGTCGAGGGCGGTTTCGATACGCCGGCCGCACGATCGCATGCCAATTGGCTGAGCCGCGACGAGATCTGCTATTTCGGTTCGATCGACCGATTTTCGGCGACCCGCTCCGGATGGCCACGGGTCGGGCGGCGATTGGAGCGCGGGCAGCGGCCGGAAGATGCCGCCGTCATGTTCGAAGCCGCGAACGAGGACGTCTACGGCTTCAATCTCATCATCGACCCTGCCCTGTCGGGCGCTTCGGCGGATGCCGGATTGATCGATATCTTCGTCGCCGCCCATGAGATCGGCGTCGCCAGTGCTTTCCTGATCGCCGCCGACGGCACGCGGCGGCGCATCGATCTGCCCAAGGAAGCGGACTTCCAGTTCAATCACGATCATTGCCTCTGGCGGGCAAAGACCGATGAGCGCGTTCCCACCGGCAGCCTCGTGCTGCAGCGCTTCGATCCCGGCTCGGAGACAGTTCCGCTCGGGCCGGCGCGGATCCTGTTTCAGCCTGGCGAGGGCCAGTCGATCTCGCAGATGATGCTGATGCGCGAGTGGTGCGTCTTCATCATCTCCGATCGGCTGCGTCCCCGCCTCATGGTTCTTGACCTGACGAAGCCCGATGCCGAACAGCGCGAGATCGCGCTCCCTGCCGACATGCAGACGGTCCATTTCAGGCCGCTGCATGCGGATCTGCATCTTGGCGACGATACGCTCTGCATCGTCGGCCAGGGCTTCCTGCAACCGCCGGCCTGTTACCGACTCGAGCTGTCGGATCGCAGCAAGGAGGCCGAGCCGATTTTCGTCGCCGCGGCGCCCAGCTATTTCGATGCGGCCGATATGTCATCCGAGCTGCTGGAGGCGGTTTCCGAGGACGGAACCAGGGTTGCCTACCGGCTGGTCCTGCCGAAGCAGTGGACCAAGGGCGCGCTGCCGGTGCTGCTTTACGGCTATGGCGGCTTCGATGTTTCGCTGTCGCCGAACTATTCCGGGGTGACGGGACGCTGGCTGGAACAAGGCGGCGCCTATGTGCAGGCCTATATCCGCGGCGGCGGCGAATTCGGGCCCGACTGGTATCGCAGTGCCAAGCGGCAGGGGCGAGACCGGGCGTTTGCCGATTTCGTCGCCATCGCCCGCGACCTCGTCGACCGCGGCTATACCGTGCCGTCGCGGATCGCCTGCCAGGGCGGCAGCAATGGCGGCCTGCTGACGGGCGTGATGCTGACGCGTTACTCTGAAGATTTCGGCGCCGTCTGGTGCCAGGTACCGGTGCTCGACATGACACGCTTTCACCTTTTCAGCGCAGGGCAAGCCTGGATGGACGAATACGGCGATCCGGAGACGCCGGCGGACCGGGATTTCATGCTCGGTTATTCGCCGCTTCACAATGTCAGGCCGGCGACCGAGATCACCTACCCGCCGATTTATATCGAAAGCTCCGCCAATGACGACCGCGTGCATCCCTCGCATGCGCGCCGCTTCGCCGCGCGGCTGGAGGAAGAAGGACACCGGCCGCTCTTCCATGAATTCGGCTCAGGCGGGCATGGCGGCGACGGCAATTCCGAAGAACGCGCCGCCCGCGCGGCAATGGGTTACAGCTTCCTTCGCCAGACCATCATGGGCTAGTATCCAACAGAATGGAGGAGGAGAGCTTGTCGGCACGCCTCTTTCTGCTACAAAGCGCAATAAATCATACTTTTCATACAGGCTGGAAAATACCATGTCCCCAATCAACCTCGCCATCGTCGGCGTCGGCAAGATCGTCCGCGACCAGCACCTCCCCTCCATCGCCAAGAACGCGGATTTCGAGCTTGTCGCCACGGCGAGCCGCCACGGCACGGTCGAAGGCATCAGGAGCTATACGACGATCGAGGCGATGCTCGACGCCGAGCCGTCGGTCGATGCCGTCTCGCTCTGCATGCCGCCGCAATATCGTTATGAGGCAGCCTATAAGGCCCTCGTCGCCGGCAAACACGTCTTCCTGGAAAAACCGCCCGGCGCAACGCTGAGCGAAGTGGCCGATCTCGAGGCGCTTGCGAGCAAGCAGGGTGCGTCGCTGTTTGCCAGTTGGCATTCGCGCTATGCGCCGGCCGTCGAGGCGGCCAAGGCGTTTCTGGCTTCGACGACGATCAAAAGCGTGCACGTGATCTGGAAGGAGGATGTCCGCCACTGGCATCCGAACCAGGATTGGATCTGGCAGGCCGGCGGCCTCGGCGTTTTCGATCCCGGCATCAACGCGCTGTCGATCGTCACCCACATCCTGCCGCGGCCGATCTTCATCACCGAGGCCGTGCTCGAATTTCCCGACAACCGCGATGCGCCGATCGCTTCCGACATTCGCTTCCGCGATGCCGACGGCCTGCCGGTTCATGCCGAATTCGACTGGCGCCAGACCGGCAAGCAGAGCTGGGACATCGTGGCGGACACGGCAGCAGGCCAGATGGTTCTCGCCGAGGGCGGCGCCAAGCTTTCTATCGATGGAGCGCTGACATT
The DNA here is from genome assembly GCF_019685125.1 of Rhizobium sp. NZLR10. NCBI lineage: Bacteria > Pseudomonadati > Pseudomonadota > Alphaproteobacteria > Hyphomicrobiales > Rhizobiaceae > Rhizobium > Rhizobium sp. NZLR10. Next base: position 11,188 of record NZ_JABDWE010000004.1, read on the forward strand.
CGCCGAGCCGGAGCAGGAATATCCCTCGCTCTACCGTCGCTTCGCCGAAATCATCAAAGCCGGCAATTCTGATGTCGATCTCGCGCCGCTGCGCCACGTCGCCGACGCCTTCATGCTCGGCAAGCGGAAGTTCGTGGACGCGTTCCACGACTGAGCCATTTGGCAATCTTTGCCGAGGAGTTGCCCGTCAACAGCGACGGGCAACGGCCTGGCTCACCCAGCCGGGGGGGATCGTGCCGCTCAATATCCTCACGAATCTCGACGACGACAAAGGCTCGAGGCGGTAACGCGCCACCACCGCGGTGAACCGCTCAAGCCTTCTTCTCCCACCGTCCCTCCGAAGTCTGCTGCCAATAGGTGAGGTTATGCCCCTCGCCTTTCAGCTTCTTCCATTGTGCACGCGCGGCCTCCAGTTGCTCCTGGTCGTGACCGTCGAACATGAAGACCACGCGCTCATAGCCATCGACCGGCGGCGGCTCGGCGCCGTCGATGATAAAACGCACGGTCGCAGCATTGGCATTATCAGGTGTCACCGTCAAAAGTACCGGCTGGCTTTCGGCGAAATCGCCCTCGTCGGTGCCGTGCGGCAGGAAGCTCTCCTCGCGGAACGTCCAAAGATGCGCGTCGAGAACATCGCGCCGCGCCGGCTCGCGCGTCTGGATGGCGACACGCCAGCCGCGCTCGACGCTCTTGTCGATCAGCGGCGGAAGCGCGTCCTCCAGCCTGGTTTCGGTCAGATGATAAAAGAGAACGTCGGTCATCAGGCTTCATAATGAGCGCGAACGAGCTCGTCGAGCAGGCGCACCCCGAAACCGGAACCCCAGGATTGGTTGATCTCATCCTGCGGCGAGCCCATCGCCGTGCCGGCGATATCGAGATGCGCCCAGGGTGTGTCCTGGACGAAGCGCTTGATGAAATGCGCCGCGGTGATCGAGCCGGCCTGTCGGCCGCCGGTGTTCTTCATGTCGGCGAACTTGCTATCGATCAGCTTGTCGTAGTCCTTGCCAAGCGGCATGCGCCAGAGCTTCTCGTTGGTCGAAAGGCCGGCTGCCGTCAGTTGGGCGGAAAGCTGGTCGTCATTGGAGAACAGGCCGGCATGCACATTGCCGAGCGCCACGATGATGGCGCCGGTCAGCGTGGCGAGATTGATCATGAACTGCGGCTTGAAACGATCGTTGCAATACCAGAGGGCATCGCAGAGCACGAGGCGGCCTTCGGCATCGGTATTGATCACCTCGATCGTCTGGCCGGACATCGAGGTGACGATATCACCAGGACGCTGGGCGTTGCCGTCAGGCATGTTCTCGACCAGGCCGATAATGCCGATGGCATTGACGGCGGCCTTGCGGGAGGCGAGAACATGCATGAGGCCGGTGACGGCTGCGGCACCGCCCATATCGCCCTTCATGTCCTCCATGCCCGCGGCCGGCTTGATCGAAATGCCGCCGGTATCGAAGACGACACCCTTGCCGATGAAGGCGATGGGACGATCCTTGCCCTTGCCGCCCTTCCACTGCATGACCGCCAGGCGCGGCGGACGCACGGAGCCCTGGGCGACGCCGAGAAGGGCGCCCATGCCGAGACGGCGCATCTCCTTCTCCGTCAGGATTTCCACGTCGACGCCCAGCTTTTCCAGCTCCTTCGCTTTAGCGGCGAACTCGACGGGGCCGAGCACGTTCGGTGGCTCGTTGACGAGATCACGGGCAAGATTGACGCCGCCGGCAATCGCTTCGGAATCGGAAAACGCCTTCTTGGGACCATTCGGATCGGCGGTGACGATCGTCACCTTGACGGATTTCGCCGCCTTTTCCTCGTCGTCACTCTTCTTCGTTTTGTAGGTATCGAAACTGTAAGCGCGCAGCAGCATGCCGAGCGCGAAATCGGCAGCTGCCCGCGCGCTCGTCTCAAGGCCAGGCACGTCGATGAAGACGGCGGCCTTGTCGGTATTCTTGATTCTCGCTGCCGCAATACCGCCGGCCTTCAGCCAGTCATGGGCGGTGAGGTAGGCGGCCTTGCCAAGCCCGATGACGACGATGCGCTCGACGGATGCGCCTTCCGGGGCGACGATATCGAGCGCGCTCATGGATTTCGCGGAGAATCGGGCGATCCTAGCAGCCTTGGCGATCACGCCTGCAGGGTCGACCGTTTCGGTGCCTGCGGCGCTGTCGGCCTCCGCAGTCTTCAACAGGATCGCCAGGCCGCCATTGAGCTTTGCCGATTTTGAGAATGCAATTTCGAACTTTGCTGACATGTCTTCTCCGCTGGGATTCTTTGAAATCCGTCCATGGCGGATAATTTCGCGTTTGGCGGGTCTGTCAATGGCTTGCGACAATTGTTATGGTCGCCCGCGGCCATCAGGGCCTTCGTGTTTTCGTCAGTTTCATAGATATTCGCGTTGACAATTTTTTCGAAAAATCGATGGCGGGGCCCAGCAATCCGCCTGCCGAAAACGACTTTCGGTGCATTCGTGCTGCTGTTCTGGACGTGGTGGGCGCTGCTTATCGTCTTCCGCGCCTTCCCCGGGATAGACATCTATTTTTCCCAGCTTTTTTTCGTGCGTGCAGATTGCGACGCGGCTGCCGCCGCCGGCAGCATCTGCGGCGGCTTTCCCTATCGCGACTCGGGGAACTTCGACCTTCTGCGCACCGTCTTCTTCCGTCTGCCCTATGTCGTGGCGATCGTGATGGTGTGGAAACTCATCGAATGCCACCAGCAGCATGGCGCAACCTTCAACGCCGAACGGGCGCGCAAACTGAACGTCGCGCTCGGAACGCTGCTGATTGGGCCGGTGCTGCTCGTCAATGTTGTCCTCAAGGAACATTGGGGTCGGCCGAGGCCGATACAGACGGACATTTTTGGCGGTGCCCTGCATTTCGTCGAAGCCGGTTCGCTTGCCGGAAAATGCGTTTCGAACTGCTCGTTCATCTCAGGTGAGGCTGCGAGCGCCGGATGGCTTTTCTGCCTTCTGCTCTTCGTTCCAAAATCCCTGCGTTATGCACTGGCTGCACCTGTGGCGGCAATCGCGATTCTCACTCCGGCGATGCGGCTATCCTTCGGCGCGCACTACCTCTCCGACGTCGTTCTCGGATGGCTTTCGTCGCTTGTCGTCTTCGCCGCGTTGCTAGCGTTAACTGAGTCGCAACAGCATCGAAAAAATTCTGAAATTTGAATGAATTTTTGACACCAGCTTGTCGCAAAAGCGCGACAAAGAGCGTAGAGGGATTCTCCTGCAAAGCCGTTTGGGCTTGCAGGTGCTTTCAAGGGCAGGCATGAAACTACTCGAGACATACATATTGCGGCGCGTCGGCCAGATGTTTCTCGTGGCGCTCCTGCCCGTTCTGGCGATCATTTGGACGACTCAGGTTTTGCAGCGCATCAATCTGGTCACCGACAGCGGCCAGTCGATTGGCACGTTCGCCAAGCTCGCGACGATGATCCTGCCGTCGATCATTCCCGTCGTGCTGCCCTTCGCCCTCGTTATCGCGATCACTCAGACGCTGACGACGATGAACAATGATTCCGAGCTCACCGTCATCGACGCGGCCGGGGCGCGGCGCAGCGTGCTGATCCGCCCGATCCTGCTGCTTGCCGCCGTCGTCAGCGTCTTTTCCTTCTTTGTCGACAACGTCGTCGAGCCGCGCGCAAAAACCGTCGTGCGCCAGATGATCGCCGAGACCTATGCCGACCTGCTGTCTTCGGTGATCGAAGAAAAGACCTTCCGCAAGCTTGATGAAGGCCTTTATGTGCAGATCTCGAAGCGGATGGCCGGCCGCATGCTGAAGGGACTTTTCGTCGCCGACGAGCGCGACCCCGCCTACGAGCTGGTGTATTATGCGAAGGAAGGCGCCGTCGACGATACGGGCACGACGCTGATCATGCATGAGGGTGAAGTGCACCGCAAAACGCCCGACGGCAATGTCTCGGTGATCAATTTCGATTCCTATTCCTTCGACCTCTCGGACATGACGGAAAGCCGCGGCCAGGCGACGCTGCGCGCCAGCGACCGTGACCTGTGGTTCCTGATCAATCCGGATCCGGCCGACAAGGATTATACGATCCGGCCGCTGAGCTACACCGCCGAACTGCATCGCCGGCTGACGGACTGGATCCTGCCTGTCGTCTTTGCCCTGTTTTCGCTGGCGATCGCCGGCGATGCGCGCTCGCACCGCGAAGCGCGGCTGCATCCGATGGTGAGCGCGCTCGCCTATGCCTTCGCGCTGCGATGGGCGGCATTTTATGCGGCCAATCAGATCGACACCGACCCTGAATATATCGTCGTTCTCTATGCCATACCGATCGTCAGCGGCATCGTCTCGATCGTCTTCCTCGGCCTGCACAAACGACTGGCCATTCCATCGTTCATCCGGGACCGGATTTCGTCTTTCTGGAGACGGGGACAGGAAAGGCTGCTTGCCGCGACCGGCAGGACCGACGGGGATACGGCCCAATGATATTCGGGACATTGTCGCGTTATTTCTTTCGCCGCTACTTGGTGACGATGGGCTGGTTCCTGATCGGCGTCTCGGCGATTTCTTTCCTCCTCGATTTCAGCGAGACGGCAGGCCGCATGTCCGGCCTGCCCGGCTACACGATCGGCGGCGGCATTCTGATGACCGCCGTGCGCCTGCCGCTTATCCTGCAGCAGACGGTACCCTTCATCGCGCTGTTCGTCGGCATGACGGTGCTGATCGGGCTCAACCGCAAATATGAGCTTGTCGTCACGCGCGCAGCCGGTATTTCGGTCTGGCAGTTCATGTTCCCCTTCATCGCCGGGTCGCTGCTGCTTGGTTTGCTGACGATGACGGCGCTCAATCCGCTTGCCGCCTGGGGACAACGCCAGGCGCTGCTGGTCGAATCGGACTGGCGCGGTGAGAACGCGGTTCTGCGCAAGGCGCCGCAGATTCCGTGGCTGCGCCAGATCAGTGGCCGGGACGACGTCATCATCGGCGCCCAGACGGTTCAGGAGAACGGAACCAAGCTGATCGACGCGGTGCTGATCCATTTCGATTCAAGCGGCCAGGTCATTCTGAGACAGGACGCCGCGACGGCAAAATTGGAAGATGGTTACTGGCAACTTAACAACGTTGTCGAGCGTAAGGCTGGCGAAATCCCCGTGCGTAAAGCTTCGGTTCAACTTCGCACCAATCTGAAACAGGACTTCGTCCAGGAGCGGCTGACGGCGCCGGAAACAATTGGTTTCTTTGACCTTTCCAACCGCATTGCCGCGGCCAAATCCTTCGGTATCTCGACCAAGGCGCTGGAGACGCAATTCAACTCTCTGTTGTCCCAGCCATTGCTGCTGGTGGCGATGACTTTCATTGCCGCAACAGTGTCCCTGAAATTTAGCCGGTTCAACCAATCTCGCTCCGTGATTCTGGGTGGCATCCTTTCGGGCTTCATGCTTTATGTCATCACCGTGCTTGTAAAGGCATTCGGAAGCAGTGGAGTTGTGCCCCCCTTCGTGGCGACGTGGATACCGGTGATCGTCGCGCTGGCTTTAGGTGCGACAATTCTGCTTCATCAGGAGGACGGCTAGTGGCGGCAGGCGACCGCAAGTATTTTAGTAAACAGTTGGTTGCCCTGCTCGTCGGCGCGACTCTATATTCCTATTTCGGCAGCGCCCCGGTCTCCTACGGCCAGGTCAGCGCGCCCGACCAAACGATTGGAAAGAAAATTCCTGCAGAGGCCAAGCTTCTGCTTTCGGCCAATGAACTCGTCTATAACCGTGACGCCGATCTGGTGTCGGCGGTCGGCGGCGTGCAGATCAATTATGCCGGCTACAAAATGGTCGCGCAGAAGGTCGAATACAATCAGAAGACCGGCCGGATGATGGCGGTCGGCAATGTCGAGCTGGTCAGCCCCGACGGCAACCGCATCTATGCCGACAACCTAGACGTGACCGACAATTTTGCCGACGGGTTCCTGAACTCGCTGCGCATTGAAACCGCCGACAATACCCGCATAGTCGCTGAAAGCGGCCAGCGCGTCGGCGGCACGATGATGATTCTCAACAAGGGCGTTTACACCGCCTGCCTTCCCTGCGCCGAAGATCCGAAGCGCGCGCCGTTCTGGCAGGTCAAGGCCAAGCGCGTGATCCAGAACGGCGTGACGCACACGATCCGTCTGGAGAGGGCACGCTTCGAGCTGCTCGGCCATCCGATCGCCTTCTTGCCGTTCATCGAAGTTCCCGACAATACGGTGAAGCGCAAGTCGGGCTTTCTCTTCCCGACGATGAGCCTGTCGCAGAATCTCGGCTTCGGTCTTTCCGTTCCTTATTATTACGTGATCTCGCCGAGCATGGACGCGACGGTGACCGGCACCGGCTACACCGCCCAGGGCTTCCTCATCGAAGGTGAATTCCGCCAGCGCTTCGAAAACGGCACGCATATCCTGCGCGTCGCCGGCATAGATCAGGCAAAGCCGGACAATTTCAGCTCCGGCACCAGCGATGCCGAAGCCAGTCAGCGTGGCATGGTGGCCTCGAAGGCCGAATTCCGTATCAATCCGCGCTGGACGTTCGGTTGGGACGTCATGATGCAGAGCGACAACAATTTCTCGAAAACCTACAAGCTGCGGGACTTCACCGGCACGGATCGCACCAACCAGATCTACCTGACCGGACTTGGCAAACGCAATTATTTCGACATGCGGGCGTTCTATTTCGACGTCCAGGATGCCGATCGAACGAACACGGCCGAAAAACAGCAGGCGATCGTCTATCCCTCGCTCGACTATCACTATGTAGCGCCGCAGCCGCTTGCAGGCGGCGAACTGTCGGCTGATGTCAACCTGACGAATATTTCGCGCACCCATGACGACTTTTATACCGTCGACGGATTCGATCGCTTCCGCGGCCTGAAGGGCCAGACGTCGCGACTGACCACCGAGTTGCAGTGGAAGCGCACCTACGTCACGCCGACCGGCCTGGTCATCACGCCGCTGCTTGCGGCGCGCGGCGACGCCTTCGCGCTGAATATGGACGACCCCACAGGCTACGCCGGCAACTACAGCGACGGAAATTCCGCCACCCGCTCGATGTTCACCGCCGGGCTGGAGATGCGTTATCCGATCCTGATGACGACGGATAACAGCACCCATATCCTCGAGCCGATCGCGCAGATCTATGCCCGCCCCGACGAGCAGCTCGCAGGCCGCCTGCCGAACGAAGATGCGCAGAGCTTCGTCTTCGACGCCACCTCACTGTTCGACCGCGACAAATTCTCGGGCTACGACCGCGTCGAAGGTGGCACCCGCGCCAATCTCGGCGTCCAGTACACCGGTACGTTTGACAGCGGTTACAAGCTGCACGGCATCTTCGGCCAGTCTTATCAGATCGCCGGCCAGAACTCGTTTGCCACCGACGATCTTGTCAATGTCGGCGCGGATTCGGGCCTTGAAACCACTCGCTCCGACTATGTCGGCCTCGGCGGTATCGAGACACCGTTCGGCGTTTCCGTAACGGGCTCGTACAGGCTCGACGAGAAGAATTTCGAGTTCCGCCGCGGCGACCTGACGACGGCCTACCAGAACGACACCTTCTCCACGCAGATGACATTCACCCATCTCAGCGCCCAGCCGGAATATGGCTTTGCCTCGGACAATGACGAGCTCCAGACCAGCAGCAAAATCAAGTTCAAGGATTACTGGTCGATTTTCGGCGGCATCGCCTGGGATCTGAATAATGATGTGATCAGCCGCCGGACGCTTGGCCTGTCCTATGACGACGAATGCACGATCTTCACGATTGCGTATACCGACAGCAGGGATTCCGGCGACGAGACGGCAAGCGACTGGACGATCGGCGCACGGCTGACCTTCCGCACGCTCGGCGACATCAAGATCGGCTCAGACACCCTCGAGTGATGGGCGGACAGCGCAAACATGGCCTGAAGCCATTCTTTCGCCGTAAGCCTGTGCAGGACATTGCCGCCAGTCGATATCTGAGGCATAGGGGATTCGCGCCGTGATGGAAGCGAATGTCCGCGTGTCTCGCACTATGGTAAGAACGCCGCGAACAACGTCTCGCGGCGCTATTGGGAGGTCAACAACAGATGATTGACGCAAAAAAAGCTATAGCTACGTTCCTCGCCGGGGCAGCGATTGCCTTGCTGACGGGTGTTGCCGCTCCAGCGCTTGCAGCAAGTGAGGTCAAGGCCGTGGTGAACGGTACCGCCATCACCAGCGGCGATGTCGCCAAGCGCCAGGCCTTTATGCGCCTGCAGCATACGAAACCCGATGCCAAGGCTGCCGAGGAGCAATTGATCGACGAGGCGCTCAAGCGCCAGGAAGTTTCCCGAGTCCATATGTCGGTTTCGCAACAGGACGTCGACGCGTCTTTCGCCCGCTTTTCGAGCGGCAACAAGCTTTCCGTCGAGCAGATGTCGCAGATCCTCGATCGCGCGGGCGTTGGCGTCGACCATTTCAAGGGTTTCATCGCCGTGCAGATGAGCTGGCCGCGGGTCGTCAACGCGCGATACGGTTCGACCTCGCGGCTGTCGAACTACGATCTCGTCTCGCGCATGATGCAGAACAACAAGCAGAAGCCGGTGACCACCGAATATATGCTGCAGCAGATCATCTTCGTCGTTCCGCAAGCCAAGCGCAATGCCATCACCGGCAAGCGCAAGGGTGAGGCCGAGGCGTCGCGCTCGAAATTTCCGGGCTGCGATCAGGCGAAGGTCTTTGCCGCAACGATGCGCGACGTTTCCGTGCGCGATCTCGGCCGCATGCTCGCCCCTGAGATCCCGCCGGATTGGAAGCCGCTGGTCGAGCAGGCCAAAGGCAATACGACGGGGACCCGCGTCACCGACAAGGGCGTCGAATATCTGGCAATCTGCAGCCAGCGCCAGGTTTCCGACGACCAGGCGGCCGAAATGGTGTTCCGTCAGGAAGATCTCGGCAAGTCCAAGGCCGACAAGGACGCCAGCCCGGAAAACGATAACAGCAAGAAGTATCTGGATGAACTGCGCAAAAAGGCGCAGATCGCCTATCGCTGACCGACGATGACGATACCGTTTTCGCGACCGCTTGCGCTGAGCCAGGGCGACCCCGCCGGCATCGGGCCGGATATTACGCTGATGGCCTGGCTGCGGCGGCGTGAACTCGGGCTGCCGCCTTTCTTCCTGATCGGCGATCCCGAGGTATTGGCGTTGCGAGCCCGCCAGCTCAACCTTTCGGTTTCGATCGGCGAGGCGGATAAGGCCAGCGAGGCCGCCGGGATGTTTGCCGAGGCGCTGCCCGTCATGACAGTACCTGTCGGTATCGAAGTGGTGGCCGGCGAGCCGCATGCGGCAACGGCTAAGAGCACGATCGCGGCAATCGAAAAAGCCGTCTCGCTTGTCATCGACGGCGAGGCGCTCGCGGTCGTTACCAACCCGATTTCCAAAGCCGTGCTCTACGAGGCAGGTTTCCGGTTTCCCGGCCATACCGAATTTCTCGCCGATCTCGCCGCCAGGGCAACCGGCAGGCCGGTGACGCCCGTGATGATGCTGTCAGGACCGAAGCTCAGGGCCATTCCCGTCACCATCCACATCCCGGTTCGGGACGTGCCGCAGGCACTGACCGGCGAACTGATCGTGGAAACCTGCCGGATCGCTCATGAAGACCTGAGGCAACGCTTCGGCATCGAGGCGCCGCGGCTCGCGGTTGCCGGCCTCAACCCGCATGCGGGCGAAGGCGGGACGATCGGCAAGGAGGACGAGGATGTCATTCGCCCGGCGATCGAGCGCCTGCGCGACGAGGGCATCGATGCGATCGGCCCCCTTCCCGCCGATACGATGTTCCATGACGAGGCGCGGGCGCGATATGACGTCGCCGTCTGCATGTATCACGATCAGGCGCTGATTCCGGCCAAGGCGCTGGGTTTCGACGACAGCGTCAACGTGACGCTCGGGCTTCCCTTCGTGCGCACCTCGCCGGATCACGGCACCGCTTTCGGCATTGCCGGCAAGGGACTGGCGCGCGAGCAGAGCCTTGTTGCGGCGCTGAAGCTTGCCGCCCAGCTCGGCCGCAGCGCGGAAAGCCGCCGCTGATGGCAGCACTCGATGGCCTGCCGCCGCTTCGCGATGTCATCCAGCGTCACGGCCTCGACGCGCGCAAGGCGCTGGGGCAGAACTTTCTGCTCGACCTCAACCTCACGCAGAAGATCGCCCGGACGGCGGGCGCTCTCGAAGAGGCGACCGTGTTCGAGGTCGGCCCCGGTCCCGGCGGGCTGACGCGGGCGATCCTGGCGCTCGGCGCCAGGAAGGTTATCGCCATCGAGCGGGATACACGCTGCCTGCCGGCACTCGCCGAGATCGCCGATCATTATCCGGGCCGGCTGGAGGTGATCGAAGGCGATGCGCTGAAGACCGATTTCGAGGCCTTGGCGCCGGAAGGCCCGATCAAGATCATTGCCAACCTGCCCTACAATGTCGGCACGCAGCTTTTGGTCAACTGGCTGCTGCCGAAAGCCTGGCCGCCATTCTGGCAGTCGCTGACGCTGATGTTTCAGAAGGAAGTCGGCGAGCGGATCGTCGCCTGCGAAGACGACGACCATTATGGCCGCCTCGGCGTGCTTTGCGGCTGGCGGACGGAGGCACGCATGGCCTTCGACGTGCCGCCGCAGGCCTTCACGCCGCCACCGAAGGTAACGTCGACGGTCGTCCATCTGACACCCCGCGAAAACCCCATCCCCTGCGCTGTCAGCAATCTGGAAAAGGTGACGCAGGCGGCCTTCGGCCAGCGTCGCAAGATGCTGCGTCAAAGCCTGAAACCGCTCGGCGGTGAGAGCCTGCTCGTCAAGGCGGGCATCGATCCGGCCCGGCGGGCGGAGACCCTGTCCGTCGAGGAATTCTGCCTTCTCGCAAACAGCTTAGTGATGACGAAGGCAAGCCGCGAAGTCGGCACCTAGGCCTCGGACGGCTCTTGGAAGCCACGGCAAAAAAATGCCAAATAACCGGCTGTGGCCGACGGCTGCCGCAATTTCGGCAAGGAAATTCGAGGCGAATTCAGTTTCGGATACTGATTCACGATGCACCATTGAGAATATGGTTTAGCGAAGCGAGAACGCGATCATTCTGCTTGGGCGTCCCGATGGTGACGCGCACCCAATTTTCGTAGCCCGCCTCGCGCCACGGCTTTACGATGATCCCGTCTGCGAGCAGCGCCTTGGCGGCATGCTCGCTCGGAAGGGTGGTCCGGAAGAAAAGAAAATTAGTCTGGGAAGACGCGGTGAAGACGCCGAGCTCGTCCAGACCTCGCGCCAACCGTGCTCGCTCGGTTTTTGTGCGCTCGACGGATTGCTTCATCCATTGTTGATCGGCAAGCGCGGCGACTGCCGCGACCTGGGCTGCAGCGTTCACGTTGAACGGCGGCTTTGCAGCGGCAACGATACGGGCGATCTCGGGGTTGGAACAGGTCGCATAGCCCACTCTGAGGCCTGCAAGTCCATAGGCCTTAGAGAAAGTTCGCAGCACGATCGAAGGGAAATTGCCGCTGCGAACCAGCGCCATCCCGTCCGCCTGCCCTTCTTCCATATATTCGAAATAGGCTTCGTCCAGCACGAAGAGCGTTTGCGGCCGCGTGGCGGCCACCAGTCTGTCAAGCTCGCTGCGGGTCAGCGCCGCACCGACCGGGTTCGACGGAGAGGGAAGGAAGAAAAGCGCCGGGCCGGTTGCAAGCGCCGCTTCCAGAGCCGGGATGTCGAAGCCCATATCCGATGTCATCGGCACCTTGGTGACCCGTGCTCCCGCCGCAAGCGGCTCGATCTCGTGCAAGCCGAAGCTCGGCGTCACGGTCAATGCCGATGAGCCCTGGACGAGGAAGGCACGGGAGATGGCGGCGACCATCTCCTCCGAGCCATTGCCGACGACGATTTGGCCGGGCGGCAGGTCAAGCAGGCGTGACAGGGCGTTTCTCAGTTCTGTGCAGGCTGGATCCGAATAGCGCGACGGGTTGAAGGCCGACGATGCCATTGCTTCCATCACCTTCGGCGAGCAGCCGTTCGGATTTTCATTGCTGGCGAGTGCCGCGATGTCGTCATGGCCGCTCAACTGACGCGCAAGCCTGATATTCATGCCCGCATTGTAAATCGGCAAGGCCGATATATGCGGATTAGGGACGATCCCTGGCCTTGCGGATTCATTGACTGACATCGATCGAGCGCTTTCGAATTTCCATGGAACGGGTTACCAGGGGAGCGGGATTGCTGCGGGCAGTCTTGGTTCAGGAGGCCGGGGCAACGCCCGCGAGATGGCGAAAGGCGCCGTTCCAGTAAAGAAGCGGCTCAGCCCCTCTCCGCAGCGTGATCGCCCTCACCCTTCCAATCAATATGGCGTGGGAATGCATGGGGATGGCTTCGTCCAATTCGCAATCGAGAGCCGTCAGCGCGCCGTCGAGCATCGGCGCGCCGGTGCTAATCGCCGACCACGCGGCACCCTCGTAGCGGCGAACGCCGCTTCTTCCCCCGTAACCGGAAAATGATTGCGCCACGCTCTGCTGATCATGCGCAAGCACGTTGACGCAGAAGTGTCTGTGGCGCTGCAGCGCCGGCCACGAGGACGATCCGCGATTGACGCTGACGATGACGGAGGGGACGTCGGCCGACAACGATGACACCGATGTCGCCGTAAAACCGGTCCGGTCATCACCAATACCCACGGTGATGACGCTAACGGCGCCGGCGAGATGGCGCATCGATGCCTTGAAAAGGTCCTTGTCGACCAACTGCAACTCGGCAGGGATCTCGGGAAGCGTTATTGAAACTGTCATCGGGGATCCTCGATAGGCTTTCGGGAAGCCCCGACCGGAGCCTCCGAGACATCGCTCCTGGCTCAGACGGATTTGCGTGCGGCGGCGTAGCGGTTGACCGGCATAGAGAGACCCAGGTTCTCCTGCAGCGTCTTTCCTTTATACTCCTCTCTGAACAAGCCCCGAGATTAGCCTCAAGGAATTCAGACAGCATCCGGCGGCCGACATCCGCGACATTCAGCAAGTAATTGAAATCATTTGCACCGTTGACATTGCTTTGCGGATGCAGCCATGAAGCCGGATGATAAACGAAGGTGCCAAGTTTCGGTTTGTCCTGCCGAGGCATGCAATCACCTTTCAGAGACTTTGGGTTGCTGATCGTCTTCGGCAGCTCCCATGACATTCAATAGGCTGCGCCTGCCAAGGCAACAAGGCGGCAACAAATGCGTTCATTTTTAGATTTTCTAAACGTCGGGAGACGCGTGAGCATCCATGACACGCCCTTGGTTGCGACCCATGACCTGTGCGAGCACAGCGAACAACAGGCGTCGGTTTTGCCTTTGAGCTGGTTGGTGACGAGCTAATCACCCTCTGTAACGGCGGAGCGTCAAGTGAGATCCACGTACAAGGGTTCCGAGCTGTAGGCCGGATTGAACTTTGATCAAATGCCAATGCCCAGATACCAAGAGACAGCGATCAATTGACCGAGGTAATCGATGACATTCAATGAGGAAAAATTAATCGCTCTGCGCAAGAAGTATGGCGAAAGCCACGGCGGAGAATTTTTCGATGCCAATTTCCGTAACGTGGCGGATAAGATCTTCTCGAAGAGCGGCACCCGGCTTGCGCCATATGCCGGCATCCCGACCTTCCTGTCGGCACCCCATATGCCGGCCTATGCGGAAAATCCGGAGTTTGGCAATCTGCAGGTCGCGATCCTGGGCGTGCCGATGGATCTCGGCGTGACCAATCGGCCCGGTTCCCGCTTTGGACCGCGCGCGCTGCGCGCTATCGAGCGCATCGGTCCCTATAATCACGTTCTCGGCTGCGCGCCCGTTTTCGATCTCAACGTCGCCGATATCGGCGATGTTCCGTTCCAGAGCCGCTATCGTCTCGAACTCAGCCAAGACGATATAGAAAAGCGCATCAACCAGATCGTCGATGCCGGCGTGCTGCCGCTGTCCGTCGGCGGCGATCACTCGATCACGCATCCGATCCTGAAGGCCGTCGGCAAGAAGGCGCCGGTCGGTCTTATTCATATCGACGCCCATTGCGATACCGGCGGCTCCTTCGACCAGACGAAGTTCCATCATGGCGGTCCGTTCCGAAATGCCGTCCTCGACGGCGTGCTCGACCCGACGCGGACGATCCAGATCGGGATTAGGGGATCGGCGGAATATCTTTGGGAATTCTCCTATGAATCCGGCATGACGGTCATTCATGCAGAACAGGTGACCGGCCTCGGCATCCCGGCCATCGTCGAGAAGGCCAGACAGATCGTCGGCGACGGCCCGACCTATCTTTCCTTCGATATTGACAGCCTCGATCCGAGTTTTGCGCCTGGCACCGGAACGCCGGAGGTCGGCGGTCTGACCACCCGGGAGGTGCTGGAGCTCATCCGCGGCCTGAAAGGCATCAATCTGGTCGGCGGCGATGTGGTCGAGGTGGCGCCGCAATATGATGCGACGACCAACACGGCCCACGCGGGCGCGCAGACGCTGTTCGAAATCCTGAGCCTGATGGTTTTCAGCCCCTCGGTGAAATAGCGCGGGGCAACATCGGGTGGAAATGGAATGAGCGGCGGGCTTGTGAGCGCCTGTCTTATGGTCTTCGACAAAGCGGTTGAGAAGGCGATCGATATCGGTGTAGCAATCGATTTCAAAAGGATAATCGATATGCCTATCGCTGCCGCCAATTCGCTCGTTGCTCGTCTTTCACCCCCACCAATTCCCTCTGTCATCGCCTGGAGCCGCGAATATACCGGTGGAAAGGGCGCGCTCATCGATCTCTCGCAAGCAGTGCCGGGCTATCCGGCGCATCCGGAGATGCTGCGACTGCTCGGCGAGGCCGCCGCATCGCAGGCCATGACCGGCTACGGACCGATCGAGGGAGAGGCGGTCTTGCGGACGGCCTATGCGCGACATGTGAGCGGGCTTTACGGTGCGCCCGTCGGTGCTGAGAATGTCCATATCACCTCCGGCTGCAATCAAGCCTTCATGTGCGCGGCCATCGCACTTGCAGGCGCCGGCGAAACCGTAGCACTGACCAATCCCTTCTATTTCAATCACGATACGACACTGGCAATGCTCGGGATCAAGCGTGCGTTGGTCGCATGTGATGCGGCCAATGGATTTCTTCCCGATCTCGCATCCGCCGAACAAGCGCTGGCTGCCGGAGCGCGCGCCCTGGCGATCGTCACGCCCAACAATCCGAGCGGCGCAGTCTATCCGCCGGCATTGTTGCATGATCTGTTCCTGTTGTGCCGGAAACACGGCGCCTGGCTGATCCTGGACGAGACCTATCGCGATTTCCTGGCGGCGGGTTACGGGCCTCCGCACGCGCTGCTCTCCGAGCCCGGATGGAAGGAAACGCTCGTTCTCCTTTACAGCTTCTCGAAGTCCTTCTGCATTCCCGGCCACAGGCTCGGCGCAATTACGGCGGGACCGAAGCTGCTCGCCGAGATCACCAAGGTCATGGACAATATGCAGATCTGCGCGCCGCGCTCAGCGCAGCATGCCGTCGCCGAGGCCTTGCCGGTGCTGGCCACCTGGCGGGCCGACAACCGGCTGGAAATCGCCAGGCGGGCGGATGCGTTGAAGGCGGTGATCGCTGAGTTGCCCGGCTGGGATATCGCCGCGATCGGCGCCTATTTTGCTTTCATCCGCCATCCGTTCGCCGATCAGCCATCCACGGTGGTCGCCGAGCGGCTTGCAAAACAGGCAGGTATCATTTCGATCCCCGGCGCCTATTTCGGCGAAGGGCAGGAGCGATATCTGCGCCTGGCCTTTGCCAACGCCGATACGGCTTCGATCGGCCTGCTCGGTGAACGCCTGCGCTGATCAGGCGGGGGTCGCGAACCGATTTGCGGGCATGGAGAGCCCGAGATTCTCGCGAAGTGTCGAACCTTCATATTCCTCGCGGAACAATCCGCGGCGACGCAGTTCCGGCAAGACAAGCGTCACGAAATCGTCGAGGCTTGCCGGCAAGGTCGGGAACATCAGGATGAAGCCGTCGGCGGCGCGCGTCTCGAACCATTCCTCCATGAAGTCAGCGATTTCGGCCGGCGTGCCGGTCATGCCGTTGCCCGTATGCTTTTCCGCATAATGGCGGATGAGTTCTCCTACGGTGCGGCCGTTCTTGACGAAGTCGACCAGTTCGTCGAAGAGCGCCCGCGAGCCCTTCGGCGCGTCCGGCAGCCGGTCCATCGGAAAAGGCTTGTTGAGAGGCACGCCGCGCAGATCCGCCTCCAGGAATTCCGAAAGCATCAGGCGACCAACATCGGGATGCATCTTGTCGATCAGATAATCGACCTTCGCCTGCGCTTCGGCTCTGGTCTCACCGACATTGATGACGACGCCCGGCATGATCTTGAGATCATTCGGGTCGCGTCCGTAGGCCGGCATACGTTTTTTCACATTTTCATAGAAGGCCCGGTTGCGGTCGATGTTGGACGCGAGGCTGAAGACGATCTCCGCCGTGCGCGCCGCCATTTCCATGCCGGGTTCGGAGCCACCGGCCTGCGCGATAACCGGGCGGCCCTGGGGTGTCCGGGCGATATTGAGGGGACCGCGCACTTGGAAATGCTTACCCTTGTGGTTCAGCGTATGATGCTTAGTCTTGTCGTAATAGACCCCGTTCTTGCGGTCGAGAAGTAGGGCGCCGTCCTCAAAACTATCCCACAGGCCGAAGACGACATCGACGAATTCGTTGCCTCGCTCATAGCGCAAGGCATGCGGATCCAGGCCCTCGCGATTGAAATTGTAGCCGGTCTCGTCATGGTCGGAGGTGACGACATTCCAACAGGCGCGGCCGCCGCTCAGATGATCTATCGAGGCGAAGAGGCGCGCGACGTTATAAGGCTCGTAGTAGCTCGTCGACACGGTTGCGACCAGACCAAGGTTCCGTGTGGTGACCGAAAGCGCCGATAGCAGTGAAAGCGGCTCGAAGCGGTTCATCTTAGTGGGAATACGGGCGAGAGCATCAGGATCGCCGACGGCTGCGGCGGGTGAATCCGCCATGAACATGAAGTCGAACTTTGCCGCCTCCGACCGTTTGGCAACCTCAAGAAGATGGGCAAAGTCGTTGGCGCCGTTGATATCGCTGGCAGGATGAAGCCACGATGCCGGATGGAAGCCGAACGTGTAGACAAAGGTGCCGAGCTTCATCTTACGCGCCATAAAATTCCAGCCTCCAAGATTGATGATTGTGCAAATTATCGCCGCGCCGATTTTTCGAGCAATAGTGCTGAACTATCTTTCATTTTAGTTTTTCTAAAAGATTGGCAAGATTTTCATTGCGGGGCGGAAATCCGCGCCTGCTGCCGCGAAATCGTCATCAGCCAATCGCGGAAGGCGGCACCATGGGATTTCTGCAGCGCTGACCTATCCCAGGCCAGGAAATAGCTTTCGCGAAGCGGGATCCGGATATCGAGGGGGATGACCAGCGCCTGAGCTTCCAGCTCATCGGCGATCATCGACATTTGCGCGAGGACGATGCCACGTTTTTTGACGGCAGCGTCGATCGCGCTACTTGATAAGGTGAAGGACAGTCCAGGCGTCGTTTCCCTGAGAGTCGCGCCCACTTTCGCGGCGAAGTCGACCCAACTGGGGTACGGGGTGAAGTGCCTTTCCCATTCGACATGCAATAGCGGATAGTCGAAAAGTTCAAATGCCGACGGCTTACGCTCTTGAATGAGCGCCGGCGAGCAGGCGGGCACGACCCAGTCGCGGAATAGTTCACTGTAATGCTCGTGCTGCAGCACGTTCGATCCGTAGCTGATGCGAAAGTCGATTTCGTCGAAGCCCATACGTGGCTCACTGTCGCGACCGATGATCCGGACATGGGCATCCGGATGAAGCGCCTGCCAGCCGAAGATAAGCCGACCGATCCACTTATTGACGACGGAAGACAAGGCACTCAGGACGAGGGCATTTTCATTGCGTGCCCGCTCCAGCATGCGTTCGGCAATCGCGAATTGCTCGAAGCCTTTGGATATCTCCTGATGATAAAGCCTGCCCCAGAGGGTCAGCTCCGTGGTGCGGCCGTTGCGCTCCAGAAGCGTCACGCCCAGAAAGCTTTCGATCTTGCGCACCTGCTGGCTGATCGCGCCGGGCGAAACGTTCAATTCCAGGGCAGCGGCCGTCACGCTGCCGCAGCGGCCGACGGCTTCGAAGGCCTGCAAGCCTTTAAGCGGAATGGCTTTGAAGCGGCGCGGCGCACTCACGTTGCGTTTCTCCGGGACGAATAGTCGGACATTTCCTGCTCGGTTGGCTGAAAGTCACCGGCGAATTGAAAGCGGTCGCCGGGATGGGTGATTTCGACATAGGTGACGGTCCGGCCATTTTGCCATGTCTGGCGAATGAGCGTCAGGCAGGCGTCACCACGCTCGGTCTCGAGCAGCCTGGCGGTGGCCGGATCTGCGGAAACGGCGCGAATGATGTGCCTTGCCTTCGACCACGGCACCTGCTCCAGCAACCATTTGGCCGGCGGAACGGATGCGAAGTTTTCATTCCTGGCAAGCGGTACGGCATCAAGCATGATGATGCGTCGCTCGATTGCGTTCGGCTTGCCGTCGACGAGGTGCAGACATTGCAGCTTGAGAACCTCCGCACCCGGACTTTCACCCAATAAGACGGCCCCTGACGTATCCAGTTTCTCTATCTGCCGCTTCAGTATGCGGTGGTCGTGCTCGTGTCCGGCAAGCTCCGCCTCGGTACTGATATCCTGAATATCCATGACCGTGCGATCGATCTGCCGCGAGGCGACAAAGGAGCCTGTCTTGCGCCGCCGGACGATCATGCCGCGCTCGGCGAGCGCCGACAGCGCCTTGTTCACGGTCATCCGCGAGCATTGGTATTGGTCGGCGAGTTCATGCTCGATCGGGATACGCTGGCCAGGTTTCCAGTCGCCATTCATGATCTTCGCCTCGATGTCTCCGAAGATTCTATGATGAATTGAGACCAACACTCACCTCGATCCCGCGACGGCGTTCAGATCCTGGCCTCAATGCGAGGCGGCTTCGGCCAAAGGTCCGGCACGTTTTTTGCTTTTCAAGACTTTTACATTGACACTGTATGCCGAGCTATATCTATTTGTATAGACAAAAGCGGGCCAGAGAAGCTCGTTCGGCGGGAAACGCTGGGGAACCTGGACTCTTCCGCTGGAAGGGCAAAACTGGAGAGAAGATCATGAAGAAGAATTCATTGCTCAAAGGGTTGATGAGCGCCGCGTTCCTGCTCGGGGCGACACTTTCCGCGCACGCTGCAGATACGCTGGCGACGGTCAAGGCCGCCGGCACCCTGAAGGTCGGCACCGAGACGGCCTTCGCACCCTTTGACTTCATCGACGCTGGTGAGCATGTCGGATTGAACGTCGATCTTTTCGACGAGATCGGCAAGGAGCTCGGTGTGAAGATCGAGTGGGTGACGTTG
The DNA here is from genome assembly GCF_019685125.1 of Rhizobium sp. NZLR10. Taxonomy (NCBI): domain Bacteria; kingdom Pseudomonadati; phylum Pseudomonadota; class Alphaproteobacteria; order Hyphomicrobiales; family Rhizobiaceae; genus Rhizobium; species Rhizobium sp. NZLR10. The sequence goes on from NZ_JABDWE010000004.1 coordinate 30,567, forward strand.
CCCTGGGACGGCGTTTTCCCTGCTTTGGAAGCCGGAAAATTCGACGTGGTGGCCGGCCCGGCGACGATTACCAAGAAACGCATGGAGCGCTATCGCTTTACGCCGCCGCTGGCCGAAGCGACCATAGCCATTCTCAAAAAGGCGGGCGATCAAACCATCAGCAAGCCGGAAGACATCGCTGGCAAGAAGATCGGCGTCGGCAAGGCAACCTCGCAGCTCGATCAGCTCAAGGAATTCTCCGAGACATTGCCGACGAAAGCGGACATTCGTGAATATCCGGCCTTTACCGAATCCTATGCCGATCTTGCCGCCGGTCGCATCGCCGGCGTGGCAAACTCTCTGCCGAACATCGCATTCGTCGCCAAGCAGCGTGAGGGTGTCTTCGAAGTCGTGCTGCCGCCCTTCGGCAAAAAATCCTATTTCGGCTTTATCGGCCTGAAGGATACCGATCACACGCCGCTAATGGATGCGATCGATGCCGCGATGCTGAAGATAAAGGCGGACGGCAGAATGGCCGCGCTGCAGAAGAAGTGGTTCGGCGCGACCTTCGACACCCCGGATTCGGTCAAGGACCCAGCATTCTGATCGATTGATCGTCATCACCAATCATGCCCCGGATGTGCCGGGGCATGATTGGAAGCATATCCGGTTTCATGACCGCCAAGGGGACGACATCCAACCCTCATGTCCTTCAAACTCTTCGAATTGCTGCTGCAGGCTTCGATCTATACGGTCACGATCAGCGTCGTATCAATCCTGATCGGTTTCGCCATCGCGATCCTGCTGTCGGGCATGCTGCTTTCGCTGCGGCGCCATCTGGTGCTGCCTGCCCGGATTTTTATCAGCTTTTTTCGCGGTGTGCCGCTGCTCGTGCAATTGCTGCTGATTTACAATCTTCTGCCAGTTATTGGCATCAATGTGCCAAGCGTTGTGGCGGCGGTCATTGGCCTGTCGCTCTGTACCGCCGCTTATCAAGCGGAGAACCTGCGGGGCGGCTTTGCCAGTGTTCCCGTCGGGCTGGTCGAATCCGCTGAAATGGTCGGCTTGACGCCCGGTCAGATCTTTCGCCGCATCAAGGTTCCGACCGCCCTTCGCCTGACATTGCCTGCCCTCGTCAACGAAGCGATCCTCATTCTCAAGGCGTCGTCTCTCGTCTCCGTTGTCGGCATTGTCGAATTGACGCGCATGGCGCAGGATCTCGCCGGCAGCACCTTTCTGCCCCTGCAGCTCTTCGCGTCAGCCGGCTTGATCTATCTGGTGATCAACTGGATCGTCGCATTGGCCGGCGGCCTGATCGAACGCTCTCTTCCTGGAGCACCCCGATGAGCTTCGACATCAACGTCCTCATCGAGCAATGGCCTGCGATCGTCAGCGGCGCGGGCGTCACGATCATGATTTGGGTTTTCGGCACGATTGCCGCCGCCGCCCTTGGCTTTCTGCTGGCTGTCGCCAGGCAATATGGCGGTCTGGTAGTCGATAAGGCGCTTGGTCTTATTGTCGCGGTCCTGCGCGGTACACCCTTCCTGATCCAGATATTCCTAGTCTATTATGGCGGTCCTTTCGTCGGTCTGTCGCTCGATCCCCTACCCGCCGGGCTGATCGGCATCTCGATCTATGGTGCGGCCTATTTTAGCGAAATTTTCCGCTCCGGCTTTCGGGCAGTCCCAAGGGGGCACATCGAAGCCGGTGAATGCGTCGGCCTCACGCAAGGGCAGATCGTCAGGCGCATCCTGCTGCCGGAAATGACCATGCTGGTGCTGCCGCCGTCGGTGAACATGGCGGTGATCCTCATGAAGGAGACGGCAGTACTGTCGATCATTACCGTGCCGGAACTGACGGCGACATTGAGCGCCATAGGCTCGCAGCAATACGCCTTCGTGGAAGCGCTTTCCGCGCTGGCGCTCTTTTATTGGGTGCTGGTCGAATTCACCGGCCGGCTTGGCAATCTCGCCGAAACGAAACTTTCCAGATTCAGGTTTTTCAACGCATGAGCGTTCCCGCAATCGCAGTCAACAATCTTGTCAAGAAGTTCGGGGATTCCACTGTCCTGCAAGGCATCGACCTCGAGATAGCGCAGGGACAAGTCTCCTGCCTGATCGGCCCTTCCGGCTCCGGCAAGAGCACGCTTTTACGCTGCATGGCCTTTCTCGAAGAGGCAACCCGCGGCACGATTGCCATCAATGGCGAGGTACTTGGCTTCAGCGAGAACGCCGAGGGTGTGCGGGAGCGCGTTCCTGCGGCTACGAACCGAACAATCCGCGCCCAGATCGGCATGGTCTTCCAGCAGTTTAATCTTTGGCCGCACATGACGGCGCTCGGCAATGTCAGCGAGGCACTAAAGATGGTTCACAGGCTGAGCCGCAAACAGGCCGAGGATCTGGCGTTGGCTCAGCTTGTGAAAGTCGGGCTGGAAGCGCGTGCCGGGCACTATCCCTCGCAGCTTTCCGGCGGCCAGCAACAGCGTGTCGCCATTGCCCGCGCATTGGCGCTCAAGCCTAAGATCATGCTGTTTGACGAACCAACCTCTTCGCTCGATCCGGAGCTAACGGGCGAGGTGCTGAATGTCATGCGCGATCTGGCGGCCGAGGGCATGACCATGGTCGTGGTCTCACACGAGATCGGCTTCGCCGCGACGGTCGGTCAGCAGATCATCTTCCTCGACCATGGCAAGGTACTGTTTACAGGGGCGCCGCAAGACGTGTTCAAGAAACCGCGAAATCCGCGTCTGGAGCAGTTCCTAGACACCTATCTCGATCGCGGCGCGTCCATGCTTCTCTAAGCGCAGCTGCAGCTATAGCAACAGGCTCAGTGAAACCGTCGCCGTAACGTTAGCGGTGGCCGTCGCTGGCATCTGACGTTTCTTACCCAGAGCGGCTAGGACCGCTCAAGCTTCTCAGGATCTACCCCTAAAGCGACGGCGTCTCTTCCAGCAGCTCGCGGACGAAGTCGAACATGCCATGGCGGCGGTCGCGGCGCAGGCGTTCGGCTTTGACGATCGACTGGACGGCGTCGAACGCGGCATTAAGATCGTCGTTTATGATGACGTAGTCGTATTCGCGCCAGTGGGCGATCTCGGCGCGGCTGTTGGCGAGGCGCGTCTGAATGACCTCCTCGGAATCCTCGGCGCGGCGGTGCAGGCGCGACTGGAGCTCGGTCATGGTCGGCGGCAGCACGAAGATCGAGACGACGTCGGCCGACATCTTCTCCTGCAGTTGCTGGGCGCCCTGCCAGTCGATATCGAAGAGCATGTCACGGCCTTCTGCCATCGCCTGCTCGACCGGCTCACGCGGCGTGCCGTAGAAATTGCCGTGCACCTCGGCCCATTCGAGCAGCGCGTCGCTATCGCGCAGCCGCTCGAACTCGCGCACACTCTTGAAGTGGTAATGCACATCCTCGACTTCGCTCGGGCGGCGCTGGCGCGTGGTGACGCTGACGGAGAGGCCTATTTGCCTGTCCTGCTCCAGCAGCGTACGCGCGATGGTGGACTTGCCGGCGCCCGACGGCGACGAGATGACAAGCATCAGACCGCGGCGGGCGATCTGGACGGGCGAGGGTTTCGCCGGTTTCATGTCCTACTCCAAATTCTGGACCTGCTCGCGGAACTGGTCGATCACAACTTTCAGCTCGATGCCGGCGGCGGTAACCGCCGAGGCATTCGACTTCGAGCAGATGGTATTCGATTCGCGGTTAAATTCCTGTGCAAGGAAATCGAGCCGGCGCCCGGCAGGGCCATCTTTCACCAGGAGATCGCGCGCTGCGGCGACGTGCGCCTTCAGACGATCGATTTCCTCGCGCAGATCCGCCTTGGTCGCCAGCAATGCGGCTTCGGCATGCAGCCTGTCGCGGTCGAGCGCGGCCATGCCGTCCATCAACAAGGCGACTTGCGCGGCAAGCCGTGCGGCGATCTCCTGCAGCGAGCGTGAGGGATCGGCCGCGATCGTGCGCGTCAGACCGTCGATTGTCGTGACATGGTCGAGGAGAATGCGGGTCAGCGCCGCCCCTTCCTGCTCTCGCATGGCTCTCAGATCTGAAAGCGCGGCCAACAGGCCGGCTGCGATATCGGCATCACGGGCGGCAAGCGCTTCCTCGCCATCCTCGCTTTCCCGGAATTCAACGATGCCGCGCACCAGAAGCAGCGTATCGAGCTTCAGCGGCGCCGGATCAATTATCCCGTCCAATTGTTCGCGCATGGCAAGCACGGCGGCAAGCGCTTGCTTGTTCAGCACTGCATCGAAGCGGTTCTCGTCGGCGGTGACGGACAGCGATGCCTGCAGGTTGCCGCGGCTGAAGCTTTCGCCGGCGAGGCGGCGGACGTCTGCCTCCATACGTTCGAGGCCGGGTGGCAGGCGCAGCCGCAGATCGAGGCCCTTGCCGTTGACCGAGCGCAGTTCCCATGCCCAGCGCCAGCGGCCGCTCGTTCCCTCGCGCCGCGCAAAACCGGTCATGGACTGCAAAGCCATCCGAGCCTCCAGAAACTATCAGTTAATCTTCTTTTTCTTCGGCGGCACGACGGTCGCGCCGTCATCCGCCGGCTGTTCTTCCGGCTGGCCGTCGACGGCGATGCTCGGATCCGAGCCCTTGTCGGCTTCGAGCTTGCGCCAGTGCTTGACGTTGGCGTTGTGCTCCTCGAGCGTAGCAGCGAAAACATGGCCGCCGGTGCCGTCGGCGACAAAGTAGAGATCCTGGGTCTTCCAGGGATTGGCGACGGCTTCCAGCGCATCCTTACCGGGATTGGCGATCGGCGTCGGCGGCAGACCCTTGATGACATAGGTGTTGAATGGCGTGTCCCGCTTCAGGTCCGACTGGTAGATCGGCCGGTCGGCCGGTTTGCCGTCGCCGCCGAAGAGACCGTAGATGATCGTAGGGTCGGACTGCAGGCGCATGCCCTTGCCGAGGCGGTTCAGGAAAACCGAGGCGACATGGGCACGTTCGTCGGCAACGCCGGTTTCCTTTTCGACGATCGAGGCGAGCGTCACGAGTTCTTCCTTGGACCGCAGCGGCAGCGAAGAGTCGCGCTTGTCCCAGATCTGATCGACGATTTTCTGCTGTGCCGCCTCCATCTGCTCGATGATTTCCGAGCGCTTGGTGCCGCGCGAGAACTTGTAGGTATCCGGGCGAAGGCTGCCCTCGGCCGGAAGGGCGGCCGGCAGGTCGCCTTCCAGCACCCGATCCTCCAGCATGCGGTTGAACATCTGGCGGACCGTCAGGCCTTCGGGGAAGGAAACAGAATAGAGAATGGATTTGCCCGATTTCAGAAGCTCCATGATATCGCTCATGGAGGCTCTGGCCTTGATCTCATATTCACCGGCCTTCAGGCTCTCGCCGGCAGAAAGATGCGTTGCCGTGAGATAACGGAAGATGCGGGCATCGCCGATGATCGCGTTGCGTTCGAGGTTCGTCGCAATTTCGGCCAGACCGGCGCCATTGCGGATAATGAAATTGGTATTGGTCTGCAGCGGACCGGGGTTCCGATAGGTCGATGTGGCGTAGTAGAAGGCGATGATGGCGACAACGCAGACCACAACTGCCATCGTCATGATGAAGTTCAGGAAAAGAACCACCTGGCCGCGGGCTTTCTTGGACCGTTTCGGCGGCTCCGGAACGCGCTCCGGACGCAGGGCTTCGCTGGGCGACTTCGGGATGATCGGCCCCTTCTGCGCCTGGGTATCGTTGCTCTGGTTCGTCGTATCGCTCACCGGCAATCCTCTAAAACTTGACCCTCACTTCGCTATTTCGCGAAGCAATGCGGCAAAAGCAGGTTCTGCCGCCGTTCAACGGCGCTTCCGCTCGTTATGCTCGCGCGCCCCGCTACGCAACGCAGAGGACGGTTGCGGCGCAAGAGACACCCATTACACCGCGCGGACAGGACCGTTATTGCGCGTAACGGCGCAGGACGAGCGACGCGTTCGTGCCGCCAAATCCGAACGAGTTGGATAGCGCCACATTGATTTCTCGCTCACGTGCCTTGTGCGGAACAAGATCGATCGCCGTCTCGCGTTCGGGATTGTCGAGATTGAGCGTCGGCGGCGCGGTATTATCGCGGATGGCAAGCGTGGTGAAAATCGCCTCGATCGCGCCGGCAGCACCGAGAAGATGCCCGGTTGCCGATTTTGTCGAAGACATGGAGATCTTCGACGCCGCATTGCCGACCAGCCGCTCGACGGCGCCGAGTTCGATCGTGTCGGCCATGGTCGAGGTGCCGTGGGCGTTGATGTAGTCGATATCGGCCGCCGTCAGCCCGGCGCGCTTCAGCGCCATCGCCATGCAGCGGCCGGCGCCCTCGCCGTCTTCGGACGGAGCGGTGATGTGATAGGCGTCGCCCGACAGGCCGTAGCCGACGATTTCGGCATAGATCTTGGCGCCGCGCGCCTTGGCGTGTTCAAGCTCTTCGAGCACGACGATGCCGGCGCCCTCGCCCATGACGAAGCCGTCGCGGTCGCGGTCATAGGGGCGCGAGGCCTTCTGCGGATCGTCGTTGTGCTGAGTCGACAGCGCCTTGCAGGCGGCAAAGCCGGCGAGCGAAATGCGGCTGACCGGGGATTCTGTGCCGCCGGCGACCATGACGTCGGCATCGCCGAGTGCAATCAGCCGCGCGGCATCGCCGATCGCATGCGCGCCTGTCGAGCAGGCGGTGACGACCGAATGATTGGGTCCGCGCAGCTTGTGGCGGATCGAAACCTGGCCGGAGACGAGGTTGATCAGGCGGCCGGGAATGAAGAAGGGGGAGATGCGGCGGGGGCCCTTGTCGCGCAGTGTGTACCCTGCCTCGACGATGCCTTCGATGCCGCCGATGCCGGAGCCGATCAGCACGCCGGTGGCGATCTGGTCCTCATCGGTCTCGGGATGCCAGCCGGCATCGGCAAGCGCCATGTCGGCGGCAGCCATGCCGTAGATGATGAAGGGATCGACCTTGCGCTGCTCTTTGGGCTCCATCCACTGATCGACATTGAAGGTGCCGTCGGTGCCGTCGCCGACGGGAATGCGGCAGGCGATCTTGGCGGGAAGGTCGTCGACCTCGAATTCGGTGACCAGGCGGGCGCCGTTCTGACCGGCAAGCAGCCGGGACCACGTCACCTCGGTTCCGCATCCTAAGGGTGATACCATGCCGGTACCCGTTATGACGACACGTCTCATCGCGTGCTTTCCCCCGTCTCTTATGTTCTATGGAGAAATATGCCGAAAAGAAAAGGGCGGACTCCAGGCCCGCCCTTTCTTAAAATTACAGGATCAGGCCTGGGCCTTCTCGATAAACTTCACGGCATCGCCGACCGTCAGGATCGAGTCGGCGGCGTCGTCAGGAATTTCAACGCCGAATTCTTCTTCGAAAGCCATGACAAGTTCGACCGTGTCGAGCGAGTCGGCGCCCAGATCGTCGATAAAGCTGGCGCTCTCGACGACCTTGTCGGCATCGACGCCAAGATGATCAATAACAATTTTCTTTACGCGTTCTGCGATATCGCTCATGTCGGTTTCCTCGACCTTATGTCCTGATCGGAATGCCGTTGCGGCACCCCTACCCTGTTTCAGCCTGCGATGTTTTCAGACATCCTCGGCAAACTCTTTTACCCGGCTTCAGAGATGTCCAGGCTTGCAAAAAGCCGGCCGGTCCGTCTGCTTTCTCGGGACGACTGTTGACAGTCATGGCCCGCTTAACATGCTTTATGTCTGCCGCAAAGCGAGAAAATCAACGGTTCGTGATTGCTCAACATGCTATTGGCGGAAATATCCCCATGCCAGCGGTTTGTCGTTTCAGATCATCGCCATGCCGCCGTTTACGTGCAGCGTCTGGCCCGTCATATAGGCAGCCTCGGAGGACGCAAGATAAGCGACCGCCGAAGCAACCTCACCGCCCGTGCCCATGCGCTTCATCGGGATCGCTCCCATGATCGCTTCCTTCTGCTTGTCGTTCAGCTTGCCGGTCATGGCGCTTTCGATGAAGCCTGGCGCCACGCAGTTGACCGTCACGTTGCGGGTGGCGATCTCCTGGGCCAGCGACTTGGTGAAGCCGATCATGCCGGCCTTGGAGGCGCAGTAATTGGTCTGGCCCGCATTGCCGGTGACGCCGACGATGGAGGTGATGTTGATGATGCGGCCATAGCGGCGACGCATCATCGGATGCGTCAATTCGCGCGTCAGCCGGAAGGTCGACGTCAGGTTCACTTCAAGAACGGCATCCCAATCCTCGTCGCTCATGCGAACGAACAGGCCGTCCTTGGTGATGCCGGCATTGTTGACGAGGATATCGACGCCTTCGAGTTCGGCCTCGGCCTTCTGGCCAAGCGCCTTGACCTCATCGCGGTCGGAAAGGTTTGCCGGGAAGATCTTGACGCGCTCGCCGAGTTCGGCGGCCAGCGCTTCCAGCTTCTCGACGCGGGTGCCGTGCAGACCGACGATAGCGCCCTGCTTATGAAGAAGGCGGGCGATTTCCTCGCCGATACCGCCCGATGCGCCGGTGACGAGAGCCTTGCGGCCGGAAAGATCGAGCATGGAAACGTTCCTTATCTTTGGATATCTGGATCTTTGGATATCTGGAAATACCAATCAGGCCATGAGGGCGGCGACGGCCGCGTCGATATCCGCCGGACCGTTGACGGAGATGCCGTTGATCGTCTTGTCGATGCGGCGGGCAAGGCCGGTCAGCACCTTGCCGGAGCCGAGTTCATAAAGCGTCGTCACGCCATTGCCGGCGAACCATTCCACCGTCTCGCGCCAGCGCACCTGACCGGTCACCTGATCGACTAGGAGGCCGGCGATCTCATCGGCGCTGGTCACGGGCGCGGCACGGACATTGGCAATGAGGGGCACGACGGGATCGGCCTTGGCGACCGTTGCCAGCGCTTCGCGCATGGCCTCGGCGGCGGGCGCCATCAGTGTCGAATGGAACGGAGCGGAGACCGGCAGCAGAATGGCGCGCTTGGCGCCCTTGTCGGTCGCCAGGCCGGCGGCCTTTTCGACAGCTGTCTTCTCACCCGAGATGACGATCTGGCCGCCGCCATTGTCGTTGGCGATCTGGCAGGCGCCGAGGACGGCCGCTGCCTCGCAGACGGCGACGACGTCGGCATGTTCGAGGCCGATGATCGCGGCCATAGCACCGGCACCGACAGGGACGGCCGCCTGCATGGCATTGCCGCGGATGCGCAACAGCCGCGCGGTGTCGGCGAGCGAAAAGGTTCCGGCGGCGCAAAGTGCCGAATATTCGCCGAGCGAGTGACCGGCGACGTAGGCGACCTTGGACTTCAGATCCAGCCCTTTGGCCTCCAGGACGCGGACGACGGCGATCGAGACAGCCATCAGCGCCGGCTGGGCGTTCGCCGTCAGGGTTAACGTATCCTCGGGACCGCTGAACATGACGTCCGAAAGCTTTTCACCGAGCGCCGCATCGACCTCTTCGAAAACGACGCGGGCTTCGGCGAAATTCTCGGCGAGATCCTTGCCCATGCCGACGGCCTGACTGCCCTGACCGGGAAAAGTGAAAGCAATGGTCATTCTCGTGTCCCTGGCTGATGCCCCTGATTGCGCCCCATGAGGCTGTTTTGCCTCCAATTGACATTCTTTCGGGCAGAGTCAAGTGGCGGCTCATTCTCCGCAAAGCCTTTCTCCCCGGCGCAAAAGCCAGGTTTTTGCTCTTGCGCTCCGCCAAATCGAGCCTAGATTTGCGCGGACCCTCCCTAAGGCTTCACCTCTCTCCCAAGGTTTTCCCATGCAGTACAATTCACTAGGCCGCACCGGCATTTCCGTTTCAGAGATTTGCCTTGGCACCATGACCTGGGGTTCGCAGAACAGCGAAACCGACGCTCACGCGCAGATGGATTACGCCGTCGAAAAGGGCGTCAATTTCTTCGATACCGCCGAACTCTACCCAACCACGCCCGTTTCGCCGGAAACACAGGGCCGGACCGAAGACTATACCGGCAGCTGGTTCGGCAAATCAGGCAAGCGAGGAGATATCGTGCTCGCCACCAAGGTCGCCGGCCGCGGCCGCGATTATCTGCGCGGCGGCGAAGGTGCGGATGCCAGGAATATACGGCTGGCGCTCGAGGCCAGCCTGACGCGGCTGAAGACGGATTACGTCGACCTCTACCAGATCCACTGGCCGAACCGCGGTCATTTCCATTTCCGCCAGAACTGGAGCTACAATCCCTTCAACCAGGATCGCGACCAGACCGTCGCCAATATGCTCGACATCCTGGAAACCCTCGGCGCACTGGTGAAGGAAGGCAAGATCCGGGCGATCGGCCTTTCCAACGAAACCACCTGGGGCATCCAGAAATACCTGACACTGTCAGAACAGAAGAGCCTGCCGCGCGTCGCCAGCGTCCAGAACGAATACAATCTGCTCTACCGCCATTTCGACCTCGATCTCGCCGAACTCTCGCACCATGAGGATGTCGGGCTGCTCGCCTATTCGCCGCTCGCCGGCGGCATCCTGTCCGGTAAATATGTCGATGGCCTCAGGCCGAAAGGTTCGCGCGGCTCGATCAACCACGATATCGGCGGCCGCCTGCAGCCGCTGCAGGAGCCGGCGACCAAAGCCTATCTGGCGATCGCGGCCAGTTACGGCCTCGACCCAACGGCCATGGCGATCGCCTTCTGCCTGTCGAGGCCCTTCATGGCCTCGGCCATCATCGGCGCAACCTCGATGGAGCAGCTGAAAGTCGATATCGGCGCGGCCGAGCTGACGCTTTCTAACGACGTGCTGGCGGAGATCGCCAAGGTGCATCGGCAGTATCCGCTGCCGCTCTGATTATATTCCTTGATTTCGATTTAAGGAATTATGCAATAGCCAGACGCTACCGATTGGTCTGCGTCGGGCTCGAGTGTCCGATTGAGCTTGCGTTTGCCCGAAAAATCCGTATAAGCCGCCCTGTTCGTTAACCCGGTCTTCTGGCTGGTGGCTGAACGGAGGGCCGGTTTCCTGTTGGAAATCGTTCGGAACGGAAGCGTTCCAGCCTCCCGTGTCTCCGCTCTCGACCGTCTCGGAAACGCTTTCTTGCCTGGGTCCGCCCAATCAGGAGCAGTCGTTGAGGCTTAGCCGCCGAATATCGGGTTGAACCAAACGCAAGAAAGGCAAAGCTGTCATGGCTCTTTATGAACATGTATTCCTTGCCCGGCAGGATATTTCCGCTCAGCAGGTCGATGCCCTCGTAGAACAGTACAAGGGTGTGATCGAAGCTAACGGCGGTAAAGTCGGGCGTATCGAGAACTGGGGCCTCAAGTCCCTTACCTATCGCATCAAGAAGAACCGCAAGGCGCACTACGCCCTGATGGACATCGATGCACCGGCTGCTGCCGTCCAGGAAATGGAACGTCAGATGCGCATCAGCGAAGACGTTCTTCGCTACATGACGATCGCCGTCGAGAAGCATGAAGAAGGGCCGTCTGCCATGACGCAGAAGCGCGACCGCGACGACCGTCCGCGCGAAGGCGGCCGTGGCCCGCGTGAAGGCGGCTTCGGCGATCGTGACCGCGGCCCGCGTCCGCCGCGTGAAGGTGGCTTCGACGACCGTCCGCGCCGTCCGCGCGAAGACCGTGTATAAGGGAGATCCGAGATATGTCTGAAACTTCCTCCGCTCCGGTCCGCCGCCCGTTCCATCGCCGCCGCAAGACCTGCCCGTTCTCCGGCGCCAACGCGCCGCGGATCGACTACAAGGACGTACGTCTGCTGCAGCGCTACATTTCCGAGCGCGGCAAGATCGTTCCGTCGCGCATCACGGCTGTTTCCCAGAAGAAGCAGCGCGAACTCGCCCAGGCGATCAAGCGCGCCCGTTTCCTCGGCCTGCTGCCGTACGTCGTAGCCTAATAGAATATGTGACCCCCGGATTCCTGATCTGGGGGTTGCCTCCCTTCTGCGATGGGCGCGGATCGGAACTCTTAAAACCCATGTTGAGACGTTTCTGAATTCGATTCAGCAACATCCTCTAACTGCTTGATGAAGCAGGACAGCGACCTTGAAACGACCGGATCTTAAAACGCTGCTGATCGGCGCACTCGCCGGATTGACCGCCGCCCTGCTGGTGCTGGGCGCGAGCGTGCAGCCGTCGTTTTTCAGCGCGCTCCTCTACACGGCCTCGGCGCTGCCGATCCTGATCGTCGGGCTCGGCTGGGGCAATGCCGCGGCGATCTCGGCCGTTGCCACTGCAGCGGCGCTCGGCGCGATCTTCATCTCGCCTTCCTTTGCGCTGATCATGACGCTGGTGACGCTCTTGCCGGCCGGCTGGCTCAGCCACCTCGCCAATCTCGCTCGCCCCGCCTCCGAACTCGGCGGCCCTGACCACCTGCTTGCCTGGTATCCGCTCTCCGATATTCTGCTGCATCTCTGCGGCCTGGTGACGATCGCCGTCATCGTCATCGGCGTGATGATCGGCTATGGGCCGGAGATCACCGATCCGATCGTCGATCTGCTGATCACCTCGGTCAAGCAGCAGCAGCCGGAATTCATGCCCGATCCGGCAGCCACCGCGCAGACCAAGTCGCTGATCCTGCTGATGCTGCCGGCTTTGCAGGGCGGCATGTGGGTCAGCATGCTGTTTGCCGCCTATTATTTCGCCGTGCGCATCGTCGCAGCGTCAGGTCGCGGCCTTCGCCCGCGCGAGGACATTCCCTCGTCGCTGCGCATGAACCGCAACTCGATCTTCATCTTCCTCGCCGGGCTTGCCGCCTGCTTCTTCGGCGGCGTTCCGGCGCTGGTCGGCGCGACGGTGATCGGCACCTTCGGCGCCGGCTTCGTGCTTTCCGGTTTCGCCTCGCTGCATTTCCGCACGCGCGGCAAGGACTGGCGCATCCCGGCCCTCATCCTTAGCTACCTGGCTTCGATGCTCATGCTGCTGCCAGCTCTCCTCATCCTCGTCCTCGGTCTCAGCGATACGCGCAAGGCGATCGCGCTGACCCCGACGAAAGATGCTGATGCCCCCAAACAATCCGACACGAAAATTTGAGACACAAGAAAGGCAAAAGAAAATGCAAGTCATCCTTCTCGAACGCATCTCCAAGCTCGGCCAGATGGGCGAAACCGTAAAGGTTCGCGACGGCTTTGCCCGTAACTACCTGCTGCCGCTCGGCAAGGCGCTGCGCGCCAACGCCGCCAACAAGACCCGCTTCGAAGCCGAGCGTTCGACACTCGAAGCCCGCAACCTCGAGCGCAAGTCGGAAGCCCAGAAGGTTGCCGACGTTCTCGACGGCAAGTCCTTCATCGTCGTGCGTTCGGCCGGCGAAACCGGCCAGCTCTATGGTTCGGTCGCTGCCCGTGACGTCGTCGATATTCTCGCCGCCGAAGGCTTTAACATCGGGCGCAATCAGGTTCACCTCAACACGCCGATCAAGGCGATCGGCCTGCACAAGGTCGAGCTGCAGCTGCATGCCGAAGTCGAAATCCACGTCCAGCTGAACGTTGCCCGTTCTGCCGAAGAGGCAGAGCGCCAGTCCAAGGGCGAAGAACTCACCTCGGTCGACGCCATCTACGGCGTCGACGAAGACGCTCTGCGTCCTGAAGATTTCTTCGATCCGGAAGCCGACGGCGTCGACGAAGACGAAGCATAATATCGTCGGAGCAATCCACGACAGGAAGCCCGGCCACAGCGCCGGGCTTTTTCGTTGGGGATGTTTCGGATGTTTTTGCTGCGAGCCTTATCGCATCGCGCTAAAATAGAGTTCTCCGAAACGGATGGGCTGAGTCGGCGCCATACCGTGTCGTGCGGGTGACACTGCCGGTATTTCTCCTTTGCGTCGCCCAGGACTGTGGAGAAGTCGAACAACGTGCACAGCGTTCAGGATTTAAGCGAAGCGAGCCCCCGCTCCCCTCGCAGCCTCTTGATTTTCGCGTCCGGAATTGCAAATCCGGAGCTGGAAAAAGACAGAACGGATGATGATGAACGACGCCGCTCGAAAGATTGCAGCCGTTGCTCCCTCGGAGCAGCATTATCGCGAAGCACCCAACAATATCGAAGCCGAGCAGGCGCTTCTGGGTGCTATCCTGATGAACAACGACGCCTATTACCGGGTGTCGGACTTCCTGAAGCCGATTCATCTCTATGAACCGCTGCACAGGAAGATCTTCGAGGTTGCCGGCGATATCATCCGCATGGGCAAAATCGCCAATCCGGTGACGATCAAGACCTTCCTGAAGGCCGACGAGAAGGTCGGCGACATGACGGTTTCGCAATATCTGGCGAGCCTCGTCAGCAATGCCGTCACCGTCATCAATGCCGAGGATTACGGCCGGGCGATCTACGATCTGGCGCTGCGCCGGGCGCTGATCACCATCGGCGAAGATGTCGTCAACATCGCCTACGACGCGCCGCTCGACATGCCGCCGCAGTCGCAGATCGAGGATACCGAACGCCGCCTCTTCGAACTGGCGGAAAACGGCCGCTACGACGGCGGCTTCCAGGCCTTCAATGATGCGGTTGCGCTGGCGATCGACATGGCAGCCGTCGCCAAGGAACGCGACGGCGGGCTTTCCGGCATTTCCACCGGCATCCATTCGCTGGATTCCAAGATGGGCGGCCTGCAGCGTTCGGACTTGATCGTTCTTGCCGGACGTCCCGGCATGGGCAAGACTTCGCTTGCGACCAATATCGCCTACAATATCGCTGCCGCCTACGAAGGCGAAGTCCAGTCGGACGGCAGCACGAAGGCGAAGAACGGCGGCGTCGTCGGTTTCTATTCGCTGGAAATGTCGTCGGAACAGCTTGCCACCCGTATCATCTCCGAGCAGACGGAAGTCTCCTCCTCGAAGATCCGCCGCGGCGACATCAACGATGCCGATTTCGAAAAGCTCGTCGCCTGCTCGATGATGATGCAGAAGGTGCCGCTTTATATCGACCAGACCGGTGGTATCTCGATTGCCCAGCTTTCGGCGCGCGCGCGCCGTCTCAAGCGCCAGCGCGGCCTCGACGTGCTTGTGGTCGACTACATTCAGCTGATGACCGGCTCGGGCAAATCCAGCGACAACCGCGTGCAGGAAATCACCCAGATCACCACCGGCCTGAAGGCGCTCGGCAAGGAACTCAACGTTCCGATCATCGCTTTGTCGCAGCTCTCGCGTCAGGTGGAAAGCCGCGACGACAAGCGGCCGCAGCTCTCCGACCTTCGCGAATCCGGCTCGATCGAGCAGGACGCCGACGTTGTGCTCTTCGTGTTCCGCGAGGAATACTACGTCAAGAATTCGGAACCGCGCGACATCCACGATCCGAAATATCCGGAATGGGAAGCGCTGTTCGACAAGGTGAAGGGTACCGCCGACGTCATCATCGCCAAGCAGCGCCACGGGCCGACCGGCACGGTGAAGCTCGCCTTCCAGGCGGAATTCACCCGCTTTGCCGATCTCGCCGATCCGTCCTTCACCCAATATGAAGAGCACTGATCGCGCAGCGATGCTGCAGCGCCGGGCTTTCCATTGACAAAATCGACCTTTAAACTGGCCGGAGAATCCTCCTCCGGCCTCTTTTCGATGTGGATCATGAGCGATTTTCTCGACGCCCCCGAAGACGATAAATTTGCCTCGGCAGGCCTGCGACTGACCGTCGACCTGACGGCCTTGACGGAGAACTGGCGCGACATGGCGCGCCGCTCCGGTGCGGCGCGCGCCTCGGCGGTCGTCAAGGCGGATGCCTACGGCATGGGCATCGAGGATGCCGGCGAAGCGCTCTACATGGCAGGCGCCCGCGACTTCTTCGTCGCGACCGTCGACGAGGGTGTGACGCTTCGCCTCTATGCGCCCGAGGCGCGCATTTTCGTGCTCTCGGGCATATGGCCGGGCACCGAGCGGCGCTTCTTCGAAAACGATCTGGTTCCGGTGATCTCCTCTGACGAGCAGCTCGCCTTCTGGATGGCGGTACTTGCCGATTACGGTGACTACCCCTGCGCGCTGCATGTCGATACCGGCTTCAATCGGCTCGGATTGCATATGGACGATGCGATCGCGCTCGCCGACGACGTCTCACGTCCGGCGAGCTTCGCACCGGTGCTTGTCATGAGCCATCTCGCCTGCGCCGACGATCCCAGCCATGCGATGAACCGGCAGCAACTCGAATCATTCCACAGGGTTAGCGCCGCCTATGAAGGCATCGATTCAAGCCTTGCCGCCTCGGCCGGCATTTTCCTCGGCGAGGATTATCACTTCGACTTGACCCGTCCCGGCATCGCGCTTTATGGCGCCGAGGCGGTCTGCGGCCTGGCCAATCCGATGCGGCCGGTGGCAACCGCGGAAGCCCGCATCATCCAGGTGCGCAGCGTCGAGGCCGGCGAGACCGTCAGCTACGGGCGGGCGCTGCAGCTTGGCCGCAAAAGCCGGCTGGCGATCGCTTCGGCCGGTTATGCCGACGGCTACATGCGCAGCCTGTCGAGCGGCGGCGTGCCGCTGCGCCAGACCGTACCGCAGGGTGGGCAAGGCTTCATCGCCGGACGTAAGGTGCCGGTCGCGGGCAGGATCACGATGGACCTGACGATCTTCGACGTGACGGATCTGCCTGACAACGCCGTGCGCGCCGGGGATTATGTCGAGCTGTTCGGAAAGAACATGGCCCTGGACGATGTGGCGCGGGCGGCAGGCACGATCGGATACGAGATCCTGACCAGCATGGGGCTCCGCCACGAGCGGCGCTATGTCGTCGACGAGGAATAACCTACCCGTCAGCGGCTGCTGAGCGCAAGGCGGACGCCGAGCGCCAGGAAAAGCGCGCCGAGGCCGCGATCGAGCCATAACCCAATTTTTTGATTATGCCTGAGCGCATCGGCAAGGCGCCCTCCGAGGAGGACGAGCGGCGGCTCGATGAAGGCAGCGACGACGATGATCAGCCCGCCATGCAGCATGAGCTGGGCCCATGCCGGCCCTGCCCCTTCAACGACGAATTGCGGCAGGAAGGCCAGGAAGAAAATCGCCACTTTCGGATTGAGCAATGAAACCAGAATGCCCTGTCGGTAGATCCTTGCTGCCGGCATTTTTTCACCGGCAGTCTTTATCAGACCATTGCCGCCGCCGGCGCGCAAAGCCTGGATGCCCAGCCAGACGAGATAGGCGGCGCCGATCCATTTGACCGCGGAGAAGGCGACGGCCGAAGCGGCGAGCACGGCGGAAAGGCCGAGCGCTGCCATCAGAACATGCAGGCAGGCGCCGGACCAGACGCCGAACAGCGCGGAAAAACCGGCACGTTTTCCGCTTTTCATCGTGTGACCGAGGATGAAGGCGATGTCGGGGCCGGGTGACAGGTTGAGCAGGACCGCCGCCGAGAAAAATGCAAACCAGTGCGCAAACGAATAATCGAACATCTTCCACCGTTCAGAATGAGCAGAGGCAAAGCATAGGCACGGGAGGCACTGATGGGAAAATCATTAGTTTTGATCCGTCGCGATAGCCATTATCTCAAGCACGACAATGATTCGATGAAGCGGCGCGACTGCTTCACTCGGGAACCCGGACTGAAAGAGTGATTGATGGCGAAGGCCAGGACACAATTCATTTGCCAGAGTTGCGGCACGATCCACAACCGCTGGGCCGGCAAATGCGAGAACTGCGGCGAGTGGAACACCATCGTCGAAGAGGACCCGATGGGCGGGATCGGCTCCGGCCCCGGCAAGACGCCGAAGAAGGGCCGGCCGGTGGCGCTGACGGCGCTGTCCGGTGAAATCGAGGAGGCGCCGCGCATCCATACCGCCATGTCGGAACTCGACCGGGCGCTTGGCGGCGGCTTCGTGCGCGGGTCGGCGGTGCTGATCGGCGGCGATCCCGGTATCGGCAAATCGACGCTGCTGATGCAGGCGGCCGCCGCTCTTGCGCGGCGTGGCCACAAGATCATCTACGTCTCCGGCGAAGAAGCTGTGGCGCAGGTCCGGCTGCGGGCACAGCGCCTTGCGGCGGCCGATACCGACGTGATGCTGGCGGCCGAAACCAATGTCGAGGATATTCTGGCGACACTTGCCGAGGGCAAGCGGCCGGATCTCGTCATTATCGATTCCATCCAGACGCTGTGGAGCGAACTGGCCGAATCCGCGCCGGGAACGGTGACGCAGGTGCGCACCGGCGTGCAGGCGATGATCCGTTTCGCCAAGCAGACCGGCGCCGCCATGGTGCTGGTCGGGCATGTCACCAAGGACGGGCAGATCGCCGGCCCGCGCGTCGTCGAGCACATGGTCGACGCCGTGCTCTATTTCGAGGGCGATCGCGGCCATCACTACCGTATCCTGCGCACGGTCAAGAACCGCTTCGGCCCGACCGACGAGATCGGCGTTTTCGAAATGTCCGACAAGGGGCTGCGCGAAGTCGCCAATCCCTCGGAACTCTTCCTCGGCGAACGCAACGAAAAATCGCCGGGCGCCGCTGTCTTTGCCGGCATGGAGGGCACGCGTCCCATTCTCGTCGAGGTGCAGGCGCTGGTGGCGCCGACCTCGCTCGGCACACCACGGCGCGCCGTGGTCGGCTGGGATTCGGCCCGGCTGTCGATGATCCTCGCGGTGCTGGAAGCCCATTGCGGCGTCAGGCTCGGCCAGCATGACGTCTACCTCAATGTTGCCGGCGGTTACCGCATCACCGAACCGGCGGCCGATCTCGCCGTCGCCTCGGCGCTGGTTTCCTCGCTTGCCGGTATTGCCCTTCCCGCCGATTGCGTCTATTTCGGCGAAGTCAGCCTGTCGGGCGCCATCCGGCCGGTTGCGCACACCGCCCAGCGCCTCAAGGAAGCCGAGAAGCTGGGCTTTTCCGCAGCACTGCTTCCATCCGCCTCCGCCGAACTGCCGAAGGGCTCCGGCGGGCGGTGGAGCGAGGTCGAAAGCCTGCCGGATCTGGTGGCGCGCATCGCCGGCTCGAAGGGAGCGCTGCGTGTGGAAGACGAGGTTTGATCCTTTCATTGCCAAGATTGGTAATGATATAGGAGGCACACGATAAGGCACGACACGGCCGCCAAGCGGCAGTCCTGGAGTTGGATTTACATGCCCATTACGATTTTCGACGGTATTGTCATCGGCGTCGTGCTCTTCTCCGCCGTGCTGGCGATGGTCCGCGGCTTTTCGCGCGAGATCCTCTCAATCGCGAGCTGGGGCGGATCGGCGGCGGCGGCCTATTACCTCTATCCGTACCTGTTGCCCTACGCGAAGAAATATACCGATGACGACCGCATCGCGATCGTCGGTTCGGCAGCGGTCGTCTTCCTGATCGCGCTCATCGTCATTTCTTTCATCACGATGAAGATTGCCGATTTCATCATCGACAGCCGCGTCGGCGCGCTCGACCGCACGCTCGGTTTCCTGTTCGGGGCAGCGCGCGGCGTGCTGCTGCTGGTCGTCGCCGTCGCCTTCTGGAACTGGCTGGTCGATGTCGACCACCGCCCGGCCTGGGTCAACCAAGCAAAATCGAAACCCTTCCTGGATTCGATGGTCGTGAAGCTGAAATCGGTTCTGCCGGAGCAATTTGCCCAGATGATACCGGCGAGCATCCGTGATAAGCTTCAGCCGCCGGCCCAGGGCGCCGAAGGCACCAATCCGCCGACGGGCGACCAGGCACCGGCAGAAGACGCACCGACCGCGCCTGCACAGCAGCCAGCGAATTGACACAGTGTTCAAGAGCTTGACCCGCCCTCCGGCAATTGCCATTTGAGCGGGATGTCAAATAAGGGGTCCGGCCGGGCATTCCAGCTCTGCCGGGCTTCAGTTATTTCTGGAAATGCCGATCCATTCTTGTGAGAGCAGAGGCCCGCAGAAATGAACCAGTCCCATTCCTTCCCGACCGACGATCCGCTCGACGGAGATACGCTGCATGAGGAATGCGGGGTTTTCGGAATTTTGGGACATCCCGATGCCGCGGCACTGACGGCTCTTGGTCTGCATGCGCTTCAGCATCGCGGACAGGAAGCAGCCGGCATCGTCTCGTTCGACGGCAAGCGCTTCTATCAGGAGCGCCATATGGGCCTGGTCGGCGACCACTATACCAATCCGATGACGCTCGCCCGCCTGCCCGGCAGCATGTCGATCGGTCATACCCGCTACTCGACGACAGGCGAAGTCGCCATGCGCAACGTGCAGCCGCTGTTTGCCGAACTTGAGGAAGGCGGGATCGCCATTGCCCATAACGGTAATTTCACCAACGGCCTGACGCTGCGCCGCCAGATTATCGCGACCGGCGCCATCTGTCAGTCGACGTCCGATACCGAAGTGGTGCTCCATCTCATCGCCCGCTCCCGCCACGCTTCCACGTCCGACCGCTTCATCGACGCCATTCGCCAGATGGAAGGCGGCTATTCGATGCTCGCGATGACGCGCACCAAGCTGATTGCCGCGCGTGACCCGACCGGCATCCGCCCCCTGGTGATGGGCGAACTCGACGGCAAGCCGATCTTCTGCTCGGAAACCTGCGCGCTCGACATCATCGGCGCCAAGTTCATCCGCGACGTGGAAAATGGCGAGGTCGTCATCTGCGAAATCCAGCCCGACGGCTCGATCAGCATCGATGCCCGCAAGCCCGGCAAGCGGCAGCCGGAACGGCTCTGCCTGTTCGAATATGTCTATTTCGCCCGGCCGGACTCGGTCGTCGGCGGCCGCAACGTCTATACGACGCGCAAGAATATGGGCATGAACCTCGCCAAGGAATCGCCCGTCGAGGCCGACGTTGTCGTGCCGGTGCCGGACGGCGGCACGCCGGCGGCTCTCGGCTTCGCACAGGAAAGCGGCATTCCCTTCGAATACGGCATCATCCGCAACCACTATGTCGGCCGCACCTTCATCGAACCGACCCAGCAGATCCGCGCCTTTGGGGTGAAGCTGAAGCATTCGGCCAACCGGGCGATGATCGAAGGCAAGCGTGTGGTGCTGGTCGATGATTCCATCGTGCGCGGCACGACGTCTCTCAAGATCGTCCAGATGATCCGTGAAGCGGGCGCGCGCGAAGTCCATCTCCGCGTCGCCAGCCCGATGATCTTCTTCCCCGACTTTTACGGCATCGACACGCCCGATGCCGAAAAGCTCCTGGCGAACCAGTATGCCGATGTCGACGCCATGGCCAAATATATCGGCGCGGACTCGCTTGCCTTCCTGTCGATCAACGGGCTTTACCGCGCCGTCGGCGGCGAGGACCGCAATCCTGCCCGGCCGCAATTCACCGACCACTACTTCACCGGTGACTATCCGACCCGCCTGCTCGACAAGAACGGCGAGTCGATGGGCAACAAGCTTTCGATGCTTGCCAGCAACGGCTGAGCCGCCGCTGCTTTGACTTCCCTTCCGAGGGGCTCGTGCGCCCCTCGCCATCGCAAGCAAATCCGGAACCGGAACAGATGAACATCAATCTTGAGGGCAAGATCGCACTCGTCACCGGTGCATCGCGTGGCATCGGCTATTTCACGGCGCTGGAGCTTGCGAAAGCCGGCGCCCATGTGATCGCCTGCGCCCGCACGGTCGGCGGGCTCGAGGATCTCGACGATGCGATCAAGGCGGTCGGCGGCACGGCGACGCTCGTCCCCTTCGACCTGGCCGACATGAATGCGATCGACGCGCTCGGCGGCTCGATCTTCGAGCGCTGGGGCAAACTCGATATCCTCGTCGCCAATGCCGGCGTGCTCGGCGTCATTTCGCCGATCGGTCATATCGAGGCGAAGGTGTTCGAAAAGGTGATGACCATCAACGTCACTGCCACATGGCGGCTGATCCGGTCGGTCGATCCGCTGCTGACCCGCTCGGATGCCGGCCGCGCCGTCATCCTGTCCTCGGGTGCCGCCCACAAGTGCCGGCCCTTCTGGGGCGCCTACTCCGCTTCCAAGGCGGCCGTCGAGGCGCTGGCTCGGACCTGGGCCGGCGAGAGCCAATCGACGCCGCTGCGCATCACCAGCGTCGATCCGGGCGCCACCCGCACGGCGATGCGCGCCCAGGCGGTACCGGGCGAAGATCCGCAGACGCTGCCGCATCCCTCCGAGATCGCCAAGGCGATCCTGCCATTGACGGGGCCTGGTGTGACCGAGACGGGCAAACTGTTCATCGTGCGGGAAAACAAGCTCGTCGACTACCGCCTGCCGGAGTAGCGTCATTTGACAGCAACGGCTGGGAACAGATGTGCGAAGCCCGTTTCCGACGGGCACACCGCATTGAGGTCCACCGCTCCCTGAATGCCGTCGACAGTGCCGTTGTCGGCAAATTGCCAGATCGACCAACCACCGCAATCTTCCTGCGTCGGTTCTTGGAACACGCTTCGCAGCCACAGGAAATGGTCGGGGAAGCGGTATTCATTGCCTTTCAGATAGCGATCGAAGAATTCCTGCGTGACGTAAAAGATCGGCTTTTCCGGAAAGGTGCCTTTCAGCTCGATGAGGAAGGCGTTCAGTTCGGTGGCCATCTCCTCGAGCGTCGGGATCTTGTTGCAATTGCCGACAAACTCCAGATCGACGGCGATGGGCAGGGTTCCCGGTTCCTTCGGCACGGTGGCGAGGACGTTCTGCGCCTGATCCTTGCCCGGGCGGCAGAAGGTGAAGAAATGATAAGCGCCCCTGACCACTCCTGCATCGCCGGCGCGCCGCCAGTTGTCGGCGAACCTGGAATCCTTGTGGTCGCCGCCTTCGGTCGCCTTCATGATCGCGAAACGGACATTCGGCTGCGCGGCCACCATCTTCCAATCGATATCGCCCTGATGATGGCTGACATCGATGCCCTGGATCGGATAGCGGCTCAAGGATGGATTGTTGAAGCGAAGCATCCCGAAATCGTATGCGAAATATGCAGCCAATGCGACTGCCAGAATTGCAGTCGCCGCAATCGTCCACCGAACCAAGCTTCTGACATTCCCCCCATTTTCAGTAGCTTGACGATAAACGATTTGTGCCGCGAAAATGGCGGACGAA
Source organism: Rhizobium sp. NZLR10 (assembly GCF_019685125.1). Lineage (NCBI taxonomy): Bacteria > Pseudomonadati > Pseudomonadota > Alphaproteobacteria > Hyphomicrobiales > Rhizobiaceae > Rhizobium > Rhizobium sp. NZLR10. The sequence continues at coordinate 53,378 of NZ_JABDWE010000004.1, forward strand.
CCGTACCGCGGGATCGTTCTTCGCCCCTCTTGACCAAACGTCATTCCCACGCCATAAAACGCGGCATGAAAACGGTTATCTGCATTATCTGCGGAAAGATTATTCGCTAGCGCAAGCGCTGGCCCGGCCGTTTTCGTCTCCCAAATAGTCAAGATGCGAAACGCCCCGGCCCGCCGGTCGCGATATTTCTGATTGTACTTATGGGAGAGTGGAATGGGCGGCATGCCGGAACTGAGGCTGTACAACACGCTGACACGGGAAGAATCGGTTCTTTCGCCGATCGATCCCAACAATGTCCGCATGTATGTCTGCGGCCCGACCGTCTATGATTTCGCTCATATCGGCAATGCCCGGCCGGTCATCGTCTTCGACGTGCTGTTCCGGCTGCTGCGCCATGTCTATGGCCAAGACCACGTCACCTATGCCCGCAACATCACCGACGTCGACGACAAGATCAATGCGCGGGCGCTCCGGGATCATCCCGGCCTGCCGCTCAACGAAGCGATCCGGGCGGTCACCGAAAAGACCGAGACGCAATTTCACGCCGATGTCGCCGAACTCGGCTGCCTGGAGCCGACCTTCGAGCCGCGGGCGACCGAGAATATTACTGGGATGACCGAGATCATCGAGAAGCTGATCGGCAACGGCCATGCCTATGTCGCAGCCGGCGAAGTGCTGTTCGACACCAAGTCCATGGCGGATTACGGCCAACTTTCGAAGCGCCCGCTCGACGAGCAGCAGGCCGGCGCCCGCATCGCCGTCGACGCGCACAAGAAGAACCCGGGCGATTTCGTGCTCTGGAAGCTGTCGAGCCACAACGAGCCCGGCTGGGAGAGCCCTTGGGGCCGCGGCCGGCCTGGCTGGCATATCGAGTGCTCGGCGATGAGCAAGCGCTATCTCGGCGATGTCTTCGACATTCATGGCGGCGGGCTGGACCTGATCTTCCCGCATCATGAAAACGAGATCGCCCAGTCGCGTTGCGCCCACGGCACCGAGGTGATGGCGAATGTCTGGATGCATAACGGCTTCCTGCAGGTCGAAGGCCGCAAGATGTCGAAATCCGAAGGCAATTTCGTCACCATCCACGAGTTGCTGTACACGCCGGTTTTCGGCGGCCGGAAATGGCCGGGCCAGGTGCTGCGCCTTGCCATGCTGATGACGCATTACCGCGAGCCGATCGATTTCTCGATCAAGCGGCTGGAAGAGGCCGAACGTCTGCTCGCCAAATGGCCGGCGACCGAAGCCGGCGATACCGCACCCGACGAAACCGTGCTCAATGCGCTGGCCGACGACCTCAACACGGTGGCGGCGGTGCAGGCATTGCATGCGCTGGCGCAAGCTGCCCATACGGATCCCGCCGCCGGCGCCGCCTTCGCGGCAACCGCTGCCCTCCTCGGGCTGCTGCCGAGGAAAGCAGAAATCGACGCGGTCGTCGCAGCGGCAGTCGATGCACTGGTCGCCATGCGTCTGGAGATGCTGAAGGCGAAGAACTTCGCCGAGGCCGACAATATCCGCGACGAGCTGACCGCGAAAGGCATCCAGCTGAAGGACGGCAAGAATACGGCGACCGGCGAGCGGGTGACGACGTGGGAGGTCAAGCGGTGAGAGTGGTGTCTGGGGATAAGGCCCCTCCCCAACCCCTCCCCACATTGTTGCGGAGGGATTGTCCATGACCACCTATACCGGCGGCTGCCAGTGCGGTGCGGTGCGCTTTCGCGTCAGCGGCGAGATCAAGGATTCGTCGATCTGTCATTGCCGCATGTGCCAGAAGGCGTTCGGGGCTTATTATGCGCCGCTGGTGTCGGTGCGTGGCGCCGATTTTGCGTGGACGCGCGGGGAGCGGAAAAGATTCCGCTCTTCCAATTTCGTCGAGCGCGGCTTCTGCGGCGATTGCGGCACGCCGCTTTCCTACGAGGCGCCTGACGGGGTTGCGATTGCCGCGGGTGCCTTCGACGATCCTTCGGCGCTCCCGCCGGTGGTGCAATTCGGCATCGAGGGCAAGATCGGCTTCGTCGATCATCTGCACGAATTGCCGGGGCACCGGACGGAAGAGGATGCGCAAGCCGCCCCCTTCGTGCTCGAACTCGTCTCCTTCCAGCATCCCGATCATGAGTCGCTGGCATGGCCGCGCAAGGAGCCCAGATGACAGTGCACGCAGACAGAAGCGGCGGGTGCCAATGCGGGGCGGTGCGTTACCGCGCTGAAGGCGAACTCGGTTATCCCCACCTTTGCCATTGCCGCATGTGCCAGAAGGCGGCCGGCAATTATTTCATGCCGCTTGCAGCGGCGAAGCGTCAAGATTTCGAGCTGACGCGCGGCGCGCCGAAATGGTTTCAGTCATCGGATCTGGTGCGGCGCGGCTTCTGCGGCGATTGCGGCACGCCGCTGTTTTACGACATTCCGGAGATGAATTTCATCAACATCACGCTCGGCTCGCTTGATAATCCCGACACGGTCAAGCCCGTGATGCAATCGAACACTGGCCGCAAGATGTCCTGGTTTCACGCGCTGGACGGTCTGCCGCTGGAACCACAGGCTGAAACACCCGACCGCGAGGACGCGATTGCGGCAAGCAACCATCAGCACCCCGACCACGACACGAAAAGCTGGCCCCTCGGAGAAATCTCATGACGGACACGATAAAAACAGGCGGATGCCAATGCGGCGCCGTGCGCTTCCGCATTTCAGGCGGACTGGGGCGACCCTCGATCTGCCACTGCCGCATGTGCCAGAAGCAGTTCGGCGGTTTCTTCTCGGCGCTCGTTACTGCGCCTGAGGAGGGGATGGAATGGACGCGCGGCGAGCCGAGCTATTTCCAGTCCTCGGTCAATATCGACCGTGGCTTCTGCAGCAATTGCGGCACGCCGATGACCTATCGTCATCCGGGCGGGCTGGAGCTTGCGATCGGCACTTTCGACGACCGCAGCGATCTCGCACCGCTGGTCCAGGTAAACTACGAGGCCCGCCTGCCCTGGGTCGAAGAGATCTTCGATGCGCCGGTGCTGAAGGATCAGGATTTCTACGCGCGGCAGGAGGCGATCATTTCCTTCCAGCATCCCGATCACGACACCGCGCTCTGGCCCGCGAAAGGCGTGAAGATATGACCGAGATCCTGCGCACACTCTATCCCGAGATCGAACCCTATGCCTCCGGCCATCTCGATGTCGGTGACGGCCATGTGATCTATTGGGAGCGGTCGGGAACGCCTGGCGCCAAGCCGGCCGTCTTCCTGCATGGCGGCCCGGGCGGCGGCATTTCGCCCGCCCATCGCCGGCTTTTCGATCCTCAGCTCTACGACGTCATGCTGTTCGACCAGCGCGGTTGCGGCCGGTCGACACCGCATGCCGAACTTAACGCCAACACGACCTGGCATCTCGTCGCCGATATCGAGCGTCTGCGCGAGATGGCCGGCGTCGACAGCTGGCAGGTGTTCGGCGGCTCCTGGGGTTCGACCCTGGCGCTCGCCTACGCCGAGGCGCATCCGGAGCGCGTCTCCGAGCTCATCCTGCGCGGGATCTATACGCTGACCAAGGCCGAGCTCGACTGGTACTACCAGTTCGGCGTCTCGGAAATGTTCCCGGACAAGTGGGAGCGCTTTATCGCTCCCATTCCGCCGGAAGAGCGGCATGAGATGATGCATGCCTATCATCGCCGCCTGACGCACGAAGACAGAGACGTGCGCCTCAAGGCCGCGCAGGCCTGGAGTATCTGGGAAGGCGAAACGATCACGCTGCTGCCCGAACCTTCGACGAGCGGCAAGTTCGAGGAGCCGGAATTCGCCTATGCATTCGCACGCATCGAGAACCATTTCTTCGTCAATGCCGGTTGGATGGACGAGGGACAGCTGATCCGCGATGCCGGCAAGCTCAAGGATATTCCCGGCGTCATCGTGCATGGACGCTACGACATGCCCTGCCCGGCAAAATATGCCTGGCAGTTGCACAAGGCCTGGTCGAAGGCAGAGCTCCACCTGATCGAGGGTGCGGGCCATGCCTATTCGGAGCCGGGGATTCTCGACCAGCTGATCCGGGCGACGGATAAGTTTGCCGGGAAGCCGGACTGATGCTACACGCCGTGACTACCCCTCTGCCCGGCAGGGCAAGGGGGGTAAGCTCCGGATAAAAACAATCAATGCCCCGGAGACATCGCGGTGACCAAGGAAAAAATCTACCTCTTCGACACGACGCTCCGGGACGGGCAGCAGACGCCCGGCATCGATTTCTCGGTCGAGGACAAGATTGCGATCGCCGCGATGCTGGACGAATTCGGCATCGATTACGTCGAGGGCGGCTATCCCGGCGCCAATCCGACGGATACAGCCTTCTTCAGCGAGAAGCGCACCAGCCGGGCCGCCTTCGTTGCCTTCGGCATGACGAAGCGGGCGGGCGTTTCGGTTTCCAATGATCCCGGCATTGCCGGGCTGCTGCAGGCGAAATCCGACGCCATCTGTTTCGTCGCCAAGAGCTGGGATTATCATGTTGCGGTGGCGCTTGGCTGCACTAACGAGGAAAACCTCGAAAGCATCGCCGAAAGCGTCAAGGCGGCGGTCGGCGCCGGCAAGGAGGCGATTGTCGATTGCGAGCATTTCTTCGACGGCTTCAAGGCCAATCCGGCCTATGCGCTCGCCTGCGCCAAGACCGCCTATGACAGCGGCGCCCGCTGGGTGGTGCTCTGCGACACAAATGGCGGCACGCAGCCGCCGGAGGTGCGCGCCATCGTCGAGGCGGTGATCGCCTCAGGCGTTCCCGGCCACTGTCTTGGGATTCATGCCCATAACGACACCGGCCAGGCGGTCGCCAATTCATTGGCCGCGGTCGAGGCCGGCGTCCGGCAGATCCAGGGCACGCTGAATGGCATCGGCGAGCGTTGCGGCAATGCCAATCTGGTGACGCTGATCCCGACGCTGGCGCTAAAGAGCGCCTACACCACACGTTTCGAAACGGCAATCGACGAGGAGCGGCTGCTCAATCTCACCCGCCTTTCGCATGCCTTCGACGAGCTGCTCAACCGCTCGCCTGATCATCAGATGCCCTATGTCGGCGCTTCCGCCTTCGCCACCAAGGCCGGCATCCATGCATCGGCGCTGATCAAGGACCCGCGGACCTATGAACACGTGCCGCCGGAGACCGTCGGCAACTTCCGCAAGGTCATGGTGTCAGACCAGGGCGGCAAGGCGAACTTCATCAATGCGCTGAAGCGGCGCGGCATTACCGTCGCCAAGGACGATCCAAAGCTCGACTTGCTGATCTCGATCGTCAAGGAACGTGAATCCATCGGCTATGCCTATGAGGGCGCAGATGCGAGCTTCGAGCTGCTGGCGCACCGCACGCTTGGCACGATCCCGGAATTCTTCACCATCGAAGGCTTCCGGGTGATGATCGAGCGCCGCTTCGACAGTCTTGGCCGCGTGAAGATCGTCTCCGAGGCCGTGGTGAAGATCACCATCGACGGCCAGACGCTGATGTCGGTTGCCGATGCCGAAGGCCCGGTGAACGCGCTCGACCTCGCGCTACGCAAGGATTTCGGCAAATACCAGCACGAGATCGACGATCTGGTGCTCGCCGATTTCAAGGTGCGTATCCTCAATGGCGGCACGGAGGCGATCACCCGCGTTCTGATCGAGTCCACCGACAGCGACGGCGTGCGCTGGTGGACGGTCGGCGTCTCGGAGAACATCATCGACGCCTCGTTCCAAGCACTGATGGACTCCGTCATCTACAAGTTGATGAAGAACCGGCAGCTGGCAGGCAAGATCGCGGCGGAATAAGTCTCTTCCGCCGGTTCGGCGAGGAAGCCTTGCCGGTCTTTGCCGCCATCATCCGTCCGTCGCCTCGTTTCCGCTTCAAATTCTCTCAAGGTTCATTCAACGAAATGAATTGGCCTATTCACGGCGCTTAAGCTAGGCCGGATCAGAAGAAGAACAAAGATGGAAACACCCCGATGTCGACCGATGCATCCGTTCCCTTGGCCAAGAACGAAGACAGTCCGCGCGGTTTCGCCTTCGCGCTGACGGCCTATCTGCTCTGGGGCTTCCTGCCGATCTACATGAAGGCGGTGGCGCATATTTCGCCGGCCGAGGTGATCGCCCACCGCATCGTCTGGTCGCTGCCGCTGGCAGGCATCGTTCTGATCGTGCTCGGGCGCACCCAGGAGATCGCGACTGCGCTGCGCTCGCCGCGCATGCTGGCGATGGCAGCGCTGACGGCGTCGCTGATCACCGTCAACTGGGGCACTTATGTCTGGGCGATCGGCGCCGGCCATTCGCTCGATGCGGCGCTCGGTTATTTCATCAATCCGCTGTTCAGCATCTTCCTCGGCTCGGTGCTGCTCAAGGAGAAGCTGCAGCCGCTGCAGATCGCCGCGATCGCGCTGGCAGGGCTTGCCGTCGCCATTCTCGCATTCGATAGCGGCGGCATTCCATGGGTGGCGCTGACGCTGGCGATCTCGTGGGGGTTTTATGCTTTGCTCCGCAAGACGCTGCCGCTCGGGCCGAACCAGGGCTTCTTCCTCGAAGTGCTGATCCTCAGCGGACCCGCCCTGCTCTATATCCTCTATCTCGAATTCGGCAGCGGCCAGGGCCACCTCTACCGCACCGGCCTTGCAGATACGACGCTGCTGCTCGGCTGCGGCGTCATTACCGCTGTGCCGCTGATGATCTATGCCAACGGCGCCAAGCTGCTGAAACTCTCGACGATCGGCATCATGCAGTATATCGCACCGACGATGATTTTCCTGATCGCGGTCTTCGTCTTCCAGGAGCCGCTCGGCACGGCGCGCATGATTGCCTTCCCGCTGATCTGGGCAGGGCTGGTCCTCTACAGCTGGTCGATGCTGAGGGGAAGCCGCGGGCGCTGAGGGCGCCCGTACGGACTTCTACATCTTCGAGATCACCTCGTCCTCGCCGTTACGATCGGCGGCGAGTTGGGCTGCCTGGGCCATGATCGCCGGAATGATGCCGGAGATCTCGTCGACGACGAGCGGCTGCACCCGGTGGGCGGTGTGCAGGAAGCCTTCTTCGGTCATATGGCGCATCAGTTCCATCATCGGATCCCAGAAACCGTTGACGTTGGCAAAAACCATCGGCTTTTCGTGGCGGCCGAGCTGTGCCCAGGTCATGATCTCGACGATCTCCTCCAGCGTGCCGATGCCGCCTGGCAGCGCGACGAAAGCATCGGAACGCTCGAACATCGTGTGTTTGCGCGCATGCATATCAGGGGTTACAATAAGTTCGTTGAGCTGACCGAGCGAGTGGCGAGTCGCCTCCATATCGATCAGGAATTCGGGGATAATGCCCGTGACCTGACCGCCGCCTGAAAGCACGCCGCTTGCGACCGCGCCCATGATGCCTTTGGTACCCCCGCCATAGACGAGGCGCAGGCCGTATTCGGCGATCTCTCGTCCGAGAGCGCGCCCGGCCGCCATGTGGGAGGGATCGCGTCCCGGCCTTGAGCCGCAGTAAACGCAGATGGATCGAATCGATACAGATTGTTCGGTCATAGAGGCAAACAACTATTCCATTTCAATGCAGTCAAGAAAATTGACTGGAAAGCAGCGTGCCTAGCTTGCCGAATTGCTTTGAATGCTTGTGAAAAGCAACGGGAATCGCTAGCAATTTCGGTTACTACGGCAAATTGCCGCCTTGGGAGACATAATGATGAAGAACCGTGCCGGCTTGCTGGCCCTTGCAGTGCTCGTAATCGCAATCCTACTGATGGTGTTTTTCGTTATGCCGCGCATCGGCGGCGATGCAGGCAAGGTCGGCGACGCGATCAACCAGGCGAGCACGGAACTCAAGGATACGGTTAACGAGTCGGCAAAGACATCGCGCTCCGCTGTGGCGGATGCGGCTGCGACAGCCGACAAGGTGGGCCGCCTTTCGGCCGGCGCCAGCGTCTCGCTCAGCGAACTTAAGGCGCTGTTTGCCGACGGCAAGGGCCCTGCCGACGATGTCTTCGCCGCCACCAAGACCAAGGCCGTCAACGCGCTGGGCGCACTTGCCGGTTTCGCAATCCCCGAGGGCCTCGATCCGGCGACCCAGACGCTTGCCACGAAAGCCAAGGACGGCGGCGCGAAGGCGCTCGCTATCGTCCAGGCGCTGCCGGAGAACATCGCCGATGCGCTTGCCGCGATCGCCAAGGCCGAGGCTGCGCTGACCGGTGCGTCCGACCCTGCTGCGAGCACGGCAGCGGCGAATGCCGGCCCGAAGCTTCCCGCCTTCGACGTCTTGCGCGTTGAGCCCGACGGCTCGACGGTGATTGCCGGCTCCGCCGAACCGAACGGCAAGCTCGAAGTGCTTGACGGCGAAAAGGTCGTAACGACAGCCAATGTCGATGCAAGCGGCGATTTCGCCGCGGTTCTCGACGAGCCGCTTGCAGCGGGCGACCACCAGCTGGTGCTCAAGTTCACCGGCAAGGACGGCAAGAGCTCGCTTTCCGAAGAAGTCGCGACCATTTCCGTGCCGAAAGACGGCAACGGTGCCAATCTGCTCGCCATGGTATCCAAACCCGGCACAGCGAGCCGCATCATCACCGCGCCGAAGGCCGGAACCGAAGTTGCTGATGCCTCCAACAAGCCGGCCACGGGCGAAAGCTCGCCTGCGCCTGCCACAACAGCTGCGCCGACCGGCGAGCTGGCGCTGCAGACGCCAAACCTCACCGACGCCGCCTCCGGCGCCGCAGCCACGGCACCGGCCATCCCCGGCACCGCCGCACCCGACAAGACGAATGCGCCCGATGTGATGGTCAATGCCGTCGAGATCGAAGGCAACAAGATCTTCATTGCCGGCACGGCGCGCGCCAACGCCAAGGTCGTCGGTTATGCCGACGACAGCCTGGTCGGCCAGGACACGGCCGGCTCGGACGGCCATTTCGTCATCGACGGTGTGGTGGCGCTTTCGGTCGGCGACCACAAGATCCGCGTTGATGTTGTCGATCCCTCCGGCAAGGTGATCGTTCGCGCGGCGGTGAATTTCAATCGCCCTGCCGGCGACCAGGTGAGGGTCGCCGCCCAATCCGCGCCTGCCGACGCGAATGGCGCTTCCTCGATGGTGCCGCTCGACGAAGGCGAACTCGGCAAGCGCAAGGCCGAGACCGGCAAGGCCTTCGGCCTGCTGAAGGGGCTGTTTGCCGACGGCAAGCTGCCGGGCGCCGAACAGCTTGCGGCAGCGCGCTCGGCAACGGAATTCGCACTGCGCTCGGTCGCCGATTTCCGCGCGTCGGCAGATGCATCCGATGCCTTCAAGCAAGCGTCCGGCGCCGCCTCTCAGGTCGCCGGCAATGCGCTGACGCTGCTGCAGAGCCTGCCTGGGGACGCGAAGTCCGTCGGCGCGGCACTCGACAGGCTGGGTGGCATGATCGCTGAACTTACCGCCACGCCCGCGCCGGCGGTGACCTCTGCAAACGATGTCGTAGGCAATCAGCCGAAGACGATCGAACAGGCGCCGCTGACGGCAAACAACGCGGCGGTCATCATTCGCCGCGGCGACACGCTGTGGCAGATCTCGCGCCGCACCTATGGCCTCGGCGTTCGTTACACGACGATCTACATCGCCAACGAAGACAAGATCGTCGATCCAGACCGCATCCGTCCCGGTCAGATTTTCGGTCTGCCGAAGGATGTGTTGCCGAATGCCGAAGAGCTGCACCGCAAGCGCCTTTCCGGCCAACACCTCTAAACGCCAGACAAGATGACGAAGCCGGGCGGGCGAACCGCCCGGCCTGTCTTTTCCTGAACTCCGCATTTGTTGTATCCGTCCGCCCGACACCCTATCTGGCGATGGCGGCTGCGGGTTGCGGCGAGTGCTTTCGGGCACGTCCCGGTTCCGTGCTCTTGCCGGCATCGAAGCGCGGCAATCGCCGCAAGCCCATCCGGGCTGGAGACAAGCATGGCAAACGGTAAGACAGTCTCGGAATCCAACCTGCTGCAGACGCTTCTCAACCTCTGGCCCTATATGTGGCCGGCCGGCCGGCCGGACCTCAAGATGCGCGTGGTCTGGGCCTCGGTCTTCCTGCTGATTTCCAAGTTCGTCCTGCTGCTCGTCCCCTATTTCTTCAAGTGGTCGACCGATGCGCTGAACGGCAGGATGGATCTGGCCGGCTCGGTGCCGCCGCTGCTGGCCGGCGCCATCGCCCTGGTGATCGCCTATAACATCACCCGGCTGATTCAGCTCGGCCTCAACCAGTTGCGCGACGCGCTGTTTGCCAGCGTCGGGCAACATGCGGTGCGTCAGCTCGCCTACAGGACCTTCGTGCACATGCACGAGTTGTCGCTGCGCTTCCATCTGGAGCGCAAGACCGGCGGTCTCTCGCGCATCATCGAGCGCGGCACCAAGGGCATCGAGACGATCGTGCGGTTCACGATCCTTAATTCGGTCCCGACAGTCATTGAATTCCTGCTGACGGCGGCGATCTTCTGGTGGGGCTACGGCTTCTCCTATCTCGCCGTCACCGGCTTCACTGTCTGGGCCTATATCTGGTTCACCATCCGAGCATCCGACTGGCGCATCGCCATCCGCCGGTCAATGAACGACAGCGATACCGACGCCAACACCAAGGCAATCGACTCCCTCCTCAATTTCGAGACCGTCAAATATTTCGGCAACGAAGAGATGGAGGCAAAACGCTTCGACAAATCGATGGAACGCTACGAGAAGGCGGCGACCGATGTCTGGACCTCGCTCGGCTGGCTGAACTTCGGCCAGGGCGTCATCTTCGGCATCGGCACGACCATCATGCTGGTGCTGTCGGCGCTGGCCGTCCAGCGCGGCGAGCAGACGGTCGGCGATTTCGTCTTCGTCAATTCGATGCTGCTGCAGCTTTCCGCGCCGCTCAATTTCATCGGCTTCGTCTACCGCGAAATCCGCCAGGGCTTGACCGACATCGAGCAGATGTTCGACTTGCTTGAGGTCAAGGCCGAGGTCAAAGACACGTCCGATGCGACCGAGCTTCGGATCGGCCAGGGTGCGATCGCCTTCAAGGACGTGCACTTTTCCTACGACCCGGCCCGTCCGATCCTGAAGGGCATTTCTTTCGATGTTCCAGCCGGCAAGACAGTTGCCGTCGTCGGTCCTTCGGGCGCCGGCAAATCGACGCTGTCGCGGCTGCTCTACCGTTTCTACGATATCCAGAGCGGCGTAATCACCGTCGACGGCCAGGACATCCGCACAGTGACGCAGAAGAGCCTGCGCTCAGTGATCGGCATGGTGCCGCAGGATACCGTGCTCTTCAACGACACGGTCGCCTATAACATCCGCTACGGCCGCACATCGGCCAGCGAAGGCGAGGTCTTTGCGGCAGCCGAGGTAGCGCAGATCGCCCATTTCATCGAGACGCTGCCCGAGGGATTCGAGACCAAGGTCGGCGAACGCGGGCTCAAGCTTTCGGGTGGCGAGAAGCAGCGGGTGGCGATCGCCCGCACCATCCTCAAGGCGCCGCCGATCCTGATCCTCGACGAGGCGACATCGGCGCTCGATACGACGACGGAACGGGAAATCCAGACCGCGCTCGACGTGGTGTCGAAGAACCGCACGACACTGGTGATCGCCCACCGGCTTTCGACCGTCATCGGCGCCGACGAAATCATCGTGCTGAAAAGCGGGGAGATCGCCGAGCGCGGGACGCATGCCGCCCTGCTCGAAATGAACGGTCTCTACGCCTCGATGTGGAACCGCCAACGCGAGGCGACACAGGCGGAGGAACATCTGAAGCAGGTGCGAGAAAGCGACGACCTCGGCGTGATTGCGCGGCTTGCCCCGGCAAGCTGAGCCGGGATAGGGCACCGACAGGCTTTTGTTGTTCAGAACCCCGGCGTCGGAACCAGGGCGCGGGCCATAGCATTGCCCCGGAGACGGTTTTTCGCTAACCAGCGAGAAACGCAAACGCAAGGAGACCGGCAGCATGAGCCTGTTCAACACGGTTCGCAACACGATCGTCCCCGTGCACAAGGAGGGTTATCCCTTCGTTGCCGCCTTCTTCGTCGCGTCGCTGATCCTAGGCTGGATCTTCAAGCCGCTCTTCTGGATCGGCATGATCTTCACGCTCTGGTGCGCCTATTTCTTCCGCGATCCCGAACGGGTGACCCCGCAGGACGACGATCTGGTGATCTCTCCCGCCGACGGCAAAGTCTCGGCGATCCAGATGGTGACCCCGCCGGCGGAACTCAATCTCGGCTCCGAGCCGATGCTGCGCATCTCGGTGTTCATGAACGTCTTCAATTGCCATGTGAACCGGGCGCCGATGCGCGGGCGCATCGTCAGCATCAACTACCGCTCCGGCAGCTTTGTCAACGCCGAGCTCGACAAGGCGAGCGAGGACAATGAACGCAACGGGCTGGTGATCGAAACCCGGCACGGCCAGATCGGTGTGGTCCAGATCGCCGGTCTCGTGGCACGGCGCATCCTCTGCTGGGCAAACCCCAACGAACCGTTAGATGCCGGCGAGCGCTTCGGGCTGATCCGTTTCGGGTCGCGGCTCGACGTGTTCCTGCCGGCCGGTGCCGCGCCACGCGTCTCGCTCGGCCAAGTGGCGATTGCCGGGGAAACTGTTATCGCCGAATTTGCCTCCGCCAAGGGTCCCGTCATCAGCCGCCGCAGCTAAAGCGCGTCGCGATCTTTCAGATTCGCTCTTGGCGCTTAAGCCCATTGTTTTACGCCTGTCGTTATCGCAAACCGCTGCACAGTTTTGCGCGACATGCTCCAGGTTCAGATTGGAACGCGATATGGAAACGCCCTTTCCGCCTTTCGAGCCCAATGGTCCGGATGATTCCGCCCGCGGCCCGCGCCTGCGCGAAATCCCGCTCCGTCTCGTCTTTCCGAACCTCATCACCATTCTGGCGATCTGCGCCGGGCTGACCGGCATCCGGCTGGCTTTCGAGAACCGTTACGAGCTCGCCGTCTCCATGGTACTGGTGGCCGCCTTCCTCGACGGCATCGACGGGCGCGTGGCCCGGCTGATGAAGGCGACCTCGAAGTTCGGCGCGCAAATGGATTCGCTTGCCGATATCGTCAATTTCGGCGTCGCACCCGCCCTCGTCGTCTATGTCTTCGCGCTCGACCAGGCGCGCTCGCTCGGCTGGATCGCCGCCCTGATCTACGCGATCGCCGCCGGGCTTCGGCTTGCCCGCTTCAACGTCATGGCCGAACGTGAGAACAAGGCGAGCTGGCAATCGGAATATTTCGTCGGCGTGCCGGCGCCGGCTGGCGCCATGCTAGTGCTGCTGCCGGTCTATCTCGGCTTCCTCGGCCTGGCGACGGACCGCACCTTCGCCTATGTTTCGTCGATCTATACGGTCGTTATCGCCTTCCTGCTGATCAGCCGGCTGCCGGTCTGGTCGGGCAAATCGGAAGGCAACCGGTTGCGGCGCGATCTCGTGCTGCCGATGATGCTCGGCGTCGTGCTCTATGTGGCTCTGCTGATGAGCTACACCTGGGAGGTGATGGTCTTTACCGTTGCTGCCTACCTTATATCGCTTCCCTTCGGCGCACGGAAATGGCGCCGGAAATATGGGACGCTGACGATCGAGGAACCTGGTGTCGGCGACGACGATATCGGCCGGCACATCTGATCTCCGCGCATTGCTGATTTTTCTGACCTGGGAAATCTTCTCTCTACGTTCTCACCCACGGGATAACCGCTACGCGCGATTCTCCGGCGAAAACCGCTGCGCACTTTAGTTGGAACCGCTGTCTTCAGTAAGTATTAACCAACGTAGGCTTCAGTTAAGCCTCGCGAATTATGGTGCTCGTTTACAAATCCTGATGGGATGCGTCTCTGTTTTGTCGCTATTTATGACGAAACAGCAAATCATAAAATGCCCAGGGAAGAACCACGTAAGGAGAGTATCGTGACCTCGAAAAAGAGTATTAGCAGCGAACAGCAGCCGTCCAAGCCTGATCTCAGCGCCAACTATCGCCCGGTTGGCCTGAAGGCCGTTGTCGCAGCATCGCTGATGGCAAAGAACAAGCCGGGCACCGTCAAGAAATCCGCTTGAGGTGCTACACTTCCAACCGGACTTCGGTGCGCTTCAAGTCTGGTTCTCCGCATGTCGTCATCCCAAAACAGCAGTGATTTTGGGTGACATGCGTTAGGTACCGCTGACGAAGCGGATGCTGAGATTTATCGCCGGAAGCCTCAGACGATGCCGACCACGCCATCCTCCAACCCGCCGTGCGGCGGGTCTGACGTGGAGCGGTTGCAGCAAGCCGCACCAAAACCTCCTCCAACGCACAAGACAAACCAAGCGGTTATACCGCCAAGTGAAAAATGGCGGATGCCGCTTCAGAAGAAACTGAGCTGGTCGTCGTCAGGCCTTCGCTTCTCGGGAGCCTTCAGCGGCTTTTCGATGACGACCGGCTGCTGCAGGTCAGGCCCCATATTAGTGACCTTGTTGACCTTGTCGGAGACCGGGACGGCCTCGAAGAAATCGTCCTGAACGGGCCGCATCAAGTCGACCACCTCGCGCGGTTCCTGCGTCTTGCAATCCAGCCAGCGCGAAAAGTCTTCGGGCTTGATGACGACCGGCATGCGATCGTGGATCGAGGATATGCCTGAGTTGGCTGATGTCGTCAGGATCGCGCCGGTATCGACCTCGGAACCATCAGCCGAGGACCATGTCTCCATCAGGCCGGCAAAGGCGACGACCCCGCCTTGACGCGGCCTGATCCAATAGGCCTGCGGTTTCTCACCGCTATCCTTTGATGCACGATGCCATTCATAGAAGCCGGAGGCCGGGATGAGCACGCGGCGATGGCGCATGGCCGCCCGGAAAGAAGCCTTGCCGATCGCGGTCTCGGAGCGGGCATTGGTCAGCAGCGGAAATTCCTTCGGATCCTTGACCCAGCCCGGCGTGAAGCCCCAGCGCACGAGCACGGCGCGCCGGTCGGCCAAGTTGCTGCCCTGCTCCCTGCCCTCGCCTGAAATGACGACGAGAATCGGCTGCGTCGGCGCAATATTGTAGCGCGCCGGAAATTCGTCGAAATCCAGACCGGAGAAAATGTCGCGCAGGCCGGCGCTAGTGATTGTCAGGGCAAAACGTCCACACATCGGCTTGTCTTTGCACCGGGCCTGAGTCCGGTCAAGGCGCTTCAGCCTCTCGGCGCAAAGAGGATGATGCTCGTCCCGGCAAGGCAGATCAACGCCCCGCCGATGTCGTAACGATCAGGCATGCGGCTTTCGACCAGCCAAAGCCAGAGCAGCGAGGCGACGATGTAGATGCCGCCATAGGCCGCGAAGGTGCGGCCGGCCGCCTCGCTCGGCACCAGCGTCAGAAGCCAGGCAAAAAGCGCCAGCGAGACCATGCCCGGCGCCAGCCACCAGATCGGCTTTTCGAGTTTCAGCCACGCCCAGAAGGCAAAACACCCGGCGATCTCGAAGACGGCGGCGAAGGCGTAAATGATGTAGGTCACGAAAGCACCTTTCGAATCCGTCACCACTATCCCAGCGAAAACTGGGGAAGCCAAGCAGCGGCGGCATGCAAATATCGGTTCATCGGATAGGATGGGCGATCCGAGCCAAGAGCCCCAAGAGCAGCCCCGATGACCTCCACCGCCAAAGCCGCCTCATCCGCCATTCTTGAACGCGACGGACGATTCCTGCTGGTGCTGCGGCGCAATCCGCCTTCCGCCGACATGTATGCCTTTCCCGGCGGACGCGCTGAACCTGGCGAGACCCCGGAGCAAACGGCCTTGCGAGAATTCGGTGAAGAGACCGGCATTTCGGCACGCAATCCGCGGCTGCTTTCGACCTATGATCTGAAGACCCATGCGGCCGATGGCAGCGTCAACAGCCATTTCCTGCTCTCGGTCTTCCGGGTCGAGGCGGATAGGGATGTGGTGGCGGAAGCCGCCGACGATGCGGCCGCCGTCGGCTGGTACACGGTGGAGGAAATCCGGCGATTGCCCGTACCGCAGAGCGTGCTCGAATGCGCCGAGCGGCTAGAACAGGATGCCGAAAACCGCTGACGCTTTTGGGCATCATGTCCTGGCGGGCGGCGAATAGAAGTGGAAACTCTCAGGCCCGCCTTGTTGCCGTCATGCTCAACGTATCAACTGAGAGCATGATTCCCGTTCGACGCATTTTCTTGTCCCTGCTCGTCCTGGCCGGTCCGACCATGGCGCAGGGCAAGAATTCGCCGCCTCCACAGGAGGAGATTACGCCGCCGCCCGCCGTGATCGTGCCTTATGACGACAAGCTGGCGCGGCTCGCCGAGGTGTTGGGTTCGGTGCATTATTTGAGAACGCTCTGCAAGGCGGCAGACGCCGACGAGTGGCGCAACGGCATGCAGCAGCTGCTCGATTCGGAGACCGGCAACGAGCAGCTGCGCAAGGAAAGGCTGACTGCAGCCTTCAATCGCGGCTACCGCGCGTTCGCCTCCGTCTATACGGATTGCACCGCAGCGGCCATCGTGGCAGAAGAGCGCTACCGTAACGAAGGTGCAACACTCGCCACAGAAATTACCTCGCGTTTTGGAAATTGACGTTTAATTAACCTGTTTTCGCATGCGGACGTGTCGTTTTGGGAAAAGGCTGTTAGTGTTGTTAACGGTGCAGTAAGACATGAGAAGTTCTGAGGAAAAGACAATGGAAGCAAGCCTCAACGAGATCGACGACATGATCGTCCACGAAAAGATGCAGGCGGCTCTGGAGTACCAGAACGAGGCTTGGGCCGACGGCATGGCGGACGGAATCGAGCCTGAAATCATCGCTGATGCCGCCATTGCGCATGCACTGCGGGAGACCATCAGATTGCACGGGGAAAGCAGCGCAGAGGCCCTGCTGGATTCGCTCCGTGAGCGCATGCTTGCCGGCGAATTCTCCGCGAACCGCACCCTGCAATAATTATTATCAGAGAGTTTGATGCGCACCGGTAAAGAGAAAGTATCGCGAATTCCGCTCGCGCCGGTGCTGCTTGCGTTCAGCCTCGCCGCCGGCAATGTTTTCCTCGCGCCGGCAGCGTACGCGCTTTCCGAACTGCACAAGGTCCCAGGCCAGCCCACCAACGACGCCCCGGCCGCTCAGGGACAGAGCCAACCGCAAAGCGGAGCCGCTCCCGGCGTTCCCATGGCGGATCCGCTGGTCAACAGCCAGAATAATCAGGGTGTCGACAAGACGCCAGGCGCCCAGGATGCTGCCAAGCCCGCCGAAGTGATTTACGACATCAGCAAGGTACCCGAGCCGGTTCGCAAGATGCGCGAGCAAATCGTCGAGGCGGCCGCCTCCGGCGATCTCGAACGGCTGCGGCCGCTGATGGGCGCCGGCACTGAGCAGACGCAGGTGACGGTGGGTGAGCCCACAGACGATCCGATCGGCACGCTAAAGGATCTTTCGGGCGACCCTGACGGAGACGAGATCCTCGCCATCATGCTCGACATCATCTCGACCGGCTTCGTGCATGTCGGCCAGGGTACGGCAGACGATATGTATGTGTGGCCGTATTTTGCCGAGAAGGACTTGAAGTCGCTGACGCCGCCGGAGCGCGTCGAGCTACTGCGCATCGTCACCGCCGGCGATCTTTCCGACATGCAGGAATTCGGCGGATATAATTTCTACCGCCTCGGCATTACGCCTCAGGGCAAATGGAAATTCTTCACGGCGGGCGACTGACGCCCACCTCGCTTGCTCCTCTCGCGTTTCGCATGAGGCGCTTGCGATCCCCCTCATGAAGACATACCTGTGAGCGATGACCAACGCGACAGGTTCCGCCATGCCAGCCGTATTCCTGAAAGACCGCGCATTGCTCTTTGTCAGCGGTGCGGAAGCCCAATCCTTCCTGCAGAATCTGATCACCACCGATATCATCTCGCTCGGGTCCGACGAGGTGCGGCCCGGGGCGCTGCTGACGCCGCAAGGCAAGATCCTGTTCGACTTCATGATCTGGCAGGAGGGCGATGGCTATACGATCGAAACGGACGCCAGCCAGCGCGATGGCCTGCTGAAGCGACTGACGATGTACAAGCTGCGTGCCGCCGTCACGCTTGCCCTTCGCGCAGAGGAGGGCGTCACCGTTTGCTGGGGCGATGATGCCGACGCCAGCCAGGGCGCCCAGGGCGCCCGGGGCAGCCAGGGCGCCCAGGGCGCCCGGGGCAGCCAGGGCGCCCGGGACAGTCGCTTCGCCAAGGCGGGCGTCACGCTGGTCCGTCGGCCCGGCAAACACGGCAAAGGTGAGGAAGCGCTCTATGACGCGCTGCGTATCAGGCTCGGCATCGTCACCTCAGGATCGGACTTCGCCCTGCAGGATGCCTTCCCGCATGACGTGCTGATGGATTTGAATGGCGGCCTCTCCTTCAGGAAAGGCTGCTATGTCGGCCAGGAGGTCGTCTCGCGCATGCAGCACCGCGGCACTGCGCGCCGGCGCGTCGTGACCGTTTCTGCCGTGACAGCCCTGCCGGGGACGGGAACGGAGATCACCGCGGCCGGCAAGCCTATAGGGACGCTCGGTTCGGTCGAAGGCGACCATGGACTTGCGATCGTGCGTATCGACCGCGCCGGCGCCGCAATCGCCGCAGGCACGCCGCTGCTCGCCGGCGAAACACCTGTTTCCCTCGTCCTGCCGGCATGGTCCGGCCTTGTCTTCCCCACCAGCGCCGACGAGGCCAGTGCGTGACAACCGCAAAAGCCCCGCGTGCCTGGCAGCGTATGCTGTCCGGGCGCAGGCTCGACCTGCTCGACCCCTCGCCGCTCGATGTCGAACTGATCGATATCGCCCATGGGCTGGCGCGTGTCGCTCGCTGGAACGGCCAGACATCAGGCGATCATGCTTTTTCGGTGGCGCAGCACAGTCTCGTCGTTGAAGACATTTTCCGCCGCTTCAACGATGCGCGGCCGCAGGAGTGTCTGATGGCGCTGCTGCATGATGCACCCGAATATGTGATCGGCGATATGATCTCACCGTTCAAATCGGTGGTCGGCGGCGGCTACAAGACGGTGGAGAAGCGGTTGGAGGCCGCAGTGCACCTGCGCTTCGGCCTGCCGCCGCATCCCTCGCGCGACCTCAAGGACCGAATCAAGAAGGCCGATACGATCGCCGCCTATTTCGAGGCGACGGTGCTTGCCGGCTTCACACCCGCCGAGGCGCAGAAATTCTTCGGCCAGCCGCGCGGCATCAGCCCGGAGATGCTGATGATCGAGCCCCTGCCGGCAGTCGAAGCGCAGCGACTGTTCTGCGAGCGCTTCGCGGCGATCGAGGCCGAGCGGGAGATGGTGTCGTGAGCTTCATCGTCGTCTCGCCGCTGTCGCGCATCGCGGAGATGGCGGTGCGCCACAAGGCGCGTGACATGATCAGCCTGATCGCCAAGGAGCAGGCCTTTCACCGACCTGGCGTGATCGCGGCCGACCGCCACCTGACGCTTGCGATGAACGACATCGCCTTCAAGGGCACCGGCGGCCTGGTGGCGCCCGACGAGACGCATGTGCAGGGAATTATCGACTTTGCCGCATCGTGGCGGCAGGAGACGCCGCTGCTCATCCATTGCTGGATGGGCGTGTCGCGATCGCCGGCGGCAGCCCTGATCGCCGCGCTGTCGCTCGTACCGGATCAGAGCGAAGAAAGGCTTGCCGGCCGGCTGCGGGCGGCCTCGCCTTTCGCGACGCCGAATGCCCGGTTGATCGAGATCGGCGACGCGCTGCTTAACCGCCGCGGCCAGTTGGTCGCGGCAGTGCGGGCAATCGGCCGCGGTGCGGATGCCGACGGCAACGCGCCCTTCGTGCTTGCGATCGACGACGCCGCCTGCGGTTGACGCTACCGCCATTCGCTCCATCTAGCCTCCGACCAAGAACAATCGACAGGGCCAGATCATGCAACAACAGGCAGCCGACGTCCTTCTCGCCACGCAAACGGCGCTCAGCCAGGCGAGCGCGCTGGCAGTGCAATATTCCTTTTCCGTCCTCGGCGCCGTCATCCTGCTCATTCTCGGCTGGGCGCTCGCCGGTTTTACCAGCCGCTGGGCCTATGAAGGCCTGTCGCGCGTCCATGGCATCGACGAGACGCTGGCGCGATTCTTCACCAATGTGCTGCGCTACGCGCTGCTTATCCTGGTGTTCATCACCGTGCTCGGCCAGTTCGGCGTCCAGACCGCCTCAATCATCGCGACCCTCGGCGCAGCCGGCCTGGCAATCGGACTGGCGCTACAGGGGACGCTGCAGAATATCGCCGCCGGCATCATGCTGCTGATCCTCAGGCCATTTCGAGTCGGGGAATACATCGAGACCAGCAGTGTGGCCGGCACAGTGCGCGAAATCGGGTTGTTTGCGACTGAACTCAGGACCGGCGACGGGCTCTACCGGTTGGCGCCGAATTCGACACTCTGGAACACGCCGATTACCAATTTCAGTCGCGAGCCTACGCGACGGAACGATGTGAACGTCAAGATCGCCGATGGGGATGACATCCATCAAGCGTTGGAGACACTGATGGGCCTTGCCAAAGCCGATTCCCGGGTGCTGAGGTCACCGGAACCAAGCGTCTTCATCGATAGCCTCGGTGACGGCGCGATCTTGGTGACGCTGCGCTACTGGGCAAAGACCGGCGACTGGTGGGCGGTCAGCCGTGACATGATAAAGCGCGTCAAACTCGCTTTCAACGAGAGGGATCGGGACGTTGTTCCGGATGTACCGGACGCTGCGTCGGCAAAGAACTCCAAAGGCAGGGCGGCGGCCGAAAAGCCGGCGCCGACGCGCCAATGACACATTCCAGCACCGCCGCGATTTCAGATCGCATAGCTCTTAACACGTTGAATCGGCGTATAATTTTGTCGTAACAGTCTATTGGATGACGCCGCAGGAGAGTCTTTCACCGGCATCACCGGAGGGCTGGCTGCGATAATCATCCGAATTGGCGTGGACCATCAATGCGCGGCCGCGAATTCCGTCGGTCTTGCCGTCGAGCGTGACCTTGCTATCGAAGACCTGGGCTCTCAGCATACCGTCCTCTCCGACATACTGATTGGGCATATCGCCGGCGTGCGGACCCTTGGCGGCAAGGAGGCCGTGCTCGGCCTTCTCAGGGTTGAAGTGACCGCCGGCCGACTCGTGATGGGTCGCGGCATCGCAGCGGCCGGTCTCGTGAACATGGAAGGCCACCCATTTGTTGGCCGGCAGCCCCGATATCTCGACTTCGATCAGGACGCCACCACTGGCGGCAGCCGTCAGTTGCGCGCGGCCGTCCTCCTTGCCGTCCTTGCCGACGAAATTGGCGACCGCCGTCTGCTTGTCCTGAGCGCTCGCCGGCAATGCAACTGCAAGCAGGCTCAGGGCGGCGATGGTGCACATGGCTTTCATGGAGGTCTCCTTCCGTCCGGTTGTCCTTCTGAACGTGTCAGCCAGGAAGGTGTTCCTGATTAAGCACAAAGGACGCTCTATCCGTTGGATTAACGCATGATCCTTTGCTGATATCGATTCCGGTTTTCGGGTCATGCGCTGGGAACACAGGACTGGAAAAGCCGGCCAAACGGCCGGCTTGCAGATCGCCTGATTCGGGAGTGGCTCAGGCGACGGCGTTGAAGTCGAACTGGCCGTAAGTGTTGCGGTAAACATCGTCCGACCGATCGCCGGTCGTCGGCGCGGTCTGCTGCAAAGGATAGGGAACGGCGATACTGGCTGCCACGCCGCTGTCACGCGAGTCCATCATCAGCGCAATCAGGCTGCCGGAAAATTTCGGCTGCGTTTCGCTGGCCTTGTCCTCGTCCAGGAGTTCCTTGATGATGCCGGGCTTCTGATCGGCGGCGCGTTCGCCGCGGCTGAGGACACCATCGCCATTGGCATCAAGCCGCGAGAGCGTCGCCAGATATGCATATGAAGTGTCCGAAACGGATGTGGTGCTGGTCATACAAACCTCCATTCACCGCCTTTAGCCGGTGGTGTTTGTACGCAATACGAACGTGGAAAATCACTAATTGACTCGCTGGTTAAACTGATTTGCGCGGTGCGTCAATAAGTTGTTAACTTCTCATTAACGATGATTGACAACCGTTAACGCAATGCTTGGCTGCCAACCTTCCGTCGAGGTCAAATGAGCGGATCTCGCGGTATTTCAGCGATTTTTCACATATAAAACAAATGCCTAACGATCTGGCCTCGCTGCCGCACTGCAACCGAATATTAATCCCGTCCGACCAGAATGGGCGCCACAAGCCACTACCCAGACTTTCAGCTTATAAAAAAATCAATTTTATGTTCACTTTGGAAGGGTTTTCGATGTGATGAGGTACGTTCGTCAGGTGAGGACGACCATTGCTGTCGCAGCCGCCCCGCAAGAGGCATCCCCATGAAAGCTGAAGCGCTCTTCTGGAAGCAATGCAGCCAGGCCGTCATGGCCGATGGATCGGTCGATGCGCGACGTTTGATGGAGCTTGTGATCGCGACCTACCGCGTCCATGAAAGCGACTATGACGAAATCGAGAGAAGCGCGGATACGCTGCTGAGAGAAAACCATGCGCTGAGAGGCAATATTTCCGCCCTCAGTCAGGCATTCGACGGACAGCAAAGGCTCTTCGAAATCATCCTCAACAACCTGCCGCTCGGTCTCAGCGTATTTGACGCGGACCAACGGCTGACACTTTCCAACATTCGCTTCGCTCAGCTTTTCGGCCTGACGCAGGACGATGTCGCTGCCGGCGCGACAATCGCCGATCTCACCGACAAAATGCGCGGCGCGGAGGGCGCCAGCGCCAAACCCGGCCGCCGGGTCGGGCGACATTCCTCTGCAACCACAAAACGCAGCAGTATCCGTCGGCGCGAATGGCTGATGGACGACGGCCGCATCATCCAGAGCATGGTGACCATCCTTGCCGACGGCAGCAACATCGCCATTCATGCCGATGTCACCGAGGATCGAAGGGCGGCCGAGCGCATCACCTATCTCGCCCATCACGACCCGCTGACCGGCCTCCCGAATCGCATCCATTTCCGCGAGCAGGTCGATGCGACGCTCATCGAGCGCAAGCCGGACGAGCAGATCGCCCTTGTTCACCTCAATCTCGACCGTTTCAAATCGATCAACAACACGATGGGCGTGTCAGTCGGCGACAAAATATTGCAGCAGGTCGCCCAGCGCATCCGAGCCTCGGCTGGTTCGGAGAATGCCTTGGCGCGCCTCGGCTCGGACGAGTTCGCCATCCTGCAGACAGGCAGACAGCAGCCGTGGAACGTGACTGCCCTTGCCGAGCAGATCCGCCGTGCGCTTTCCGAGCCATTCATCCACGGCGAGAAACAAGTGGAGCTCAGCGTCTCGATGGGGATCGCAGTCGCCCCGGGGGATGGCGAAGACACCGATATCCTCCTGAAGAATGCCGGCGTGGCGCTGTCGCATGCCAAGGCGGACGGGCGCAAGCGCGAGCGTTTCTTCGCAGGCGAGATGGAAGTGCAGATGCAGCTGCGCCATGCGCTGGAGGCCGACCTCAGAGCAGCCGTTGAAAAAGAAGAATTCGAGCTGCATTACCAGCCGCTCTATGACCTTTCGCAGCGGCGCATCTGCGGCTTCGAGGCTCTGATCCGCTGGAACCACCCGATCCGCGGCCGCGTTGCGCCGATGGATTTCATTCCGCTCGCCGAAGAGGTCGGCCTTATCGTCGATATCGGCCGCTGGGTTTTGCGCCAAGCCTGCAACGATGCAGCGCAATGGCCGGAGGATATCAAGGTCGCGGTCAACGTTTCGGCGATCCAGTTCAGCAGCAGCGACCTGACTGAGGACGTCAGCGAGGCGCTTGCCGCTGCTGCTGTATCGCCGTCGCGGCTTGAGCTCGAAATCACCGAGAGCGTGCTGATGGAAAATCTCAGCGAGGTGCTGCCGATCCTGCATGCGCTGAAGGAGCGCGGCATCCGCATCTCGATGGATGATTTCGGCACCGGCTATTCCTCGCTGAGCTATCTTTCGAGCTTCCCCTTCGACAAGATCAAGATCGACAAATCCTTCGTCAGCGACATCGTCGACAACAAGGAAGCGCATGCGATCATGCATGCAATCATCCTGCTTGGCGATGCGCTCGGCATGCGCGTTACCGTCGAAGGCGTCGAGACGGCCGCACAGCTGGCGCTGCTCGAATGCGAGGAATGCGACGAGATCCAGGGCTATCACATCAGTCCGCCGAGACCCGTGCGTGACGTGCCCCATCTTCTCTCCCTTCCGAAGAACGGCGGCAAGATGCATCTTCCCCGGGGCTGAGCCTCGATTGCGACTCGCACGGCAAGCCGCTACAAAATCGGCAGCGGTCAGCGAGCCTTCATTGTCGCGGGCTTTGACCGAGATCTCCGCTTCCGTTCCGGTGTTCTATCGACGGAAAACATTCTTCCTCATAACAGGTGGCGCAATGTTCGAGGCCGAAGCCTTCTCTCCTTATGAAACTCTCGCCGCAGCGCTGATCGCAGACGCTGCCGATGGCGACGACGGCTCGCACGACCTTGCCCATATCCTGCGCGTCTTCCGGAACGCCATGCGCATCCATGCTAGAGAAGGCGGCGACGGGCGGGTTCTTGCCGCTTCCGTGCTGCTGCACGACTGCGTCGCCGTCGAGAAGAATTCGCCGCTACGGGCAAAAGCGTCGGCCTTGGCGGCGGAAAAGGCATCGGCCATCCTGGCAGACCTCGGCTGGAGCCACGCGGATATCGAAGCCGCGGCTCACGCGATCACCGCGCATAGTTTCTCGGCCGGGGTGGTGGCGCAGACATTGGAGGCAAAGATCCTCCAGGACGCCGACCGGCTGGATGCGATCGGCATGGTCGGCGCCGCACGCTGCTTCTATATCGCCGGGCGACTGGGATCTGGACTCTATGATCCATTCGATCCGGCGGCAGCGAACCGCCCGCTCGATGACAAGCGTTATGCGATTGACCATTTCCAGACGAAGCTGTTCAAACTGGCGGACGGGTTCCAGACCGAGACCGGCCGCAGGCTGGCGGCCGATCGCGACCAAAGCCTGCGCGACTTCCTCCAGGCATTCATGGACGAGATCTAGGAGAACGGCATGCATATCAGCGACCTCTTCATCTACCCGCTCAAGAGCGCCCGCGGCCTTGCCCTGCCTTCGGCCGACATCGACGCCTATGGGCTTCCTGGCGACCGGCGAGCAATGATCACCGATGCGCACGGGCACTTCATCACCCAGCGCGAGTTGCCGGACCTCGCGCGTATCGAAGTACGACCGGAACCCGGCGTCTTTCGGCTGCTGATGCAGGGAAAACCGGAAATATCGGTACCGCCGCCTCAGCCTGAAAGCCGCATGGATGTGTCCGTCTGGAAATCAACTGTCAGCGCCGCCGTCGCCGATCCCGAGAGCAACCGTCAGCTTTCCGAATGGCTTGGCCGCGAGGTGCGGCTGGTCTTCTTCGACGGACAGGCCCGGCGGACTGCGAATGCCGAATGGGCCGGCGAAGGCACGCCGGTCACCTTTACCGACGGCTACCAGATCCTGGTGACGACGACCGGCTCGCTGAAGGCGCTGAATGCCGATCTCGCCGCCCATGGCGAAGGCAGCGTCGGCATGGAACGCTTCCGGCCGAACATCGTCATCGATATCGACGAGGCCTGGCCGGAGGACCGCTGGGCGGCGATCGAGATCGCCGGCATCCGCTTCGATCTCGTCAAACCCTGCTCGCGCTGCATCATGACGACGCAGGACCAGTTGACCGGCTCACGCGACGGGCCAAACCCGATGCCGGCCATGGGCCGCATCCGCATGTCGGCCGACAGACGTGTGCCCGGCCCGCTTTTCGGCTGGAACGTCACCCCACGCGGCAACGGCAGGATCATGATCGGCGACACAGTCAGCATTATAGAAGAGAGGCCGGAGGGCTGGGCGCTCAAGCGTCGCGTCGCAGCATGATGCGTGTCCTCAGGATCTGATGCGACAGGCTTTGGAAGCGTCAGACACGCGCGAGTGCCGCGTCGATCCCGGCCATGACATCGGCCGATAGCGGTCCCTTTTCCAGCGCGCCGGCATTTTCCTCCACCTGGGCGACGGTGCGGAAGCCCGGAATGGGCAGGGTGCGCGGCGACCTCGCCCAGAGCCAGCCAAGCGCCCCTTGCGTCAGCGTGCGGCCGCCCGATGTCAGGAGATCGCGGACGGCGTCGAGCCTTGCGGTAAATTCCGGGGCCATGCGCCCGTCCTTGAAATAAACCATCCAGTCGAGGGCTGCGCCCCGTACATCCTTGGCGCCGACCGCCTTGTCGGCGGTGAATTTGCCGGTTAGGAGGCCCATGGCCAGCGGACCGCGATTGATGGAGATCAGGCCCTTTCTCTCGATCACCGCGATCATCTCCGGCACCGGCTCGAAGACATTCATCGTATGCTGAACGGAGACATAGCCCTGACGGCCGGCATGGCGGGCAGCACGATCAGGAAAATCGGTGCTCCAACCGAACGCATCGATCTTGCCTTCGGCGCGCAACGCTTCCAGCGTGTCGAAGACTGCGTCCGATTGTGCCAGTGGAAAGTCATTGAGGTGGAACTGCAGAAGATCGAGGCGGTCGCGCTTGAGACGGCGCAGCGAGGTCTCGACCGAACGGCGGATGAAGGCTTCGTCGGCGAAAGCGCCGGTTGCCTGCTTGGTTTGCGAATCGGTGGCGAAGCCGAACTTGGTGGCGACGATAATATCGTCGCGATTGCCGATTGCCCGGCCGAGCACCTCCTCCGAATGGCCGGCGCCGTAGTTTGAAGCGGTGTCGAAGAAGCGGATGCCGAGTTCGATGGCGCGATGGATCGCTTCCACCGATTCATCGTCGTCGACGTCTCCCCAGCCGAGTGGTGTGTCGCCGGCGAAGAAGGGACCGCCGATCGCCCAGCATCCCATGCCGAGACGCGGAATTTCGCGGCCGTTCCAGAGCGTGATCGTCGTCGGGGTTGCGGTCTTGATCAGCATGAAATCCTCCTTGGTTGGCGTCTCCAAGACATAGGAAGGGCTCATATACGGGTAAACCGCCAAATCCGGAGGATGTTTTGCACCCGTAAAAAACGGCTGAAAACCGATCTCAGGCGGAGATCTGACCGGAAAGCGTCCGCAAAGCAGGATTGAGCGCCTTGAGTGCCGCCTGAACGAAGCCCTCGCGGGCTGCAACGGCCTCGATGCCTCGCGGTTCATAGACGTGGCGATGCAGAAAGAATCCCGTCAGACGAAACGCCGCCGCAAGGCTGTCGAAGTCGGCTGCATGGTTGCCTTCGATGCCGAGGAAGGGCGGCAGGAGCAGCATCTTGTCCGCCCAGGGGGCACCGGCGCTGCGGCTGACGGCGCGGCCGGATTTCGGCGAGACATAGGCGAGATCGGAACGGGCGCCGGTCGCGGCACATTCGGCCAGATCGAGACCGAAGCCGAGATCGTTCAGCACCGCAAGCTCGAAACGCACGAAGAGTTCGCCGGCATCGGCCGGGTTGTGCAGGTGATCGAGGATGACCTCCAGCGCATCGAAGAGATGCGGATGCGGGTCACGCTCCGGCAGCAGCCGCAGCAGCGCGCCCATCGCCTGAACGCCGTAGACGGCGGTCGCCGTTTCCATCAGGCGGGCGGCGCGCAACGTCACCGGCTCGACGCGAAATTCGCCGAGATGCTCGTCCAACCTGGCGCGCCAAAGGACCTCCACGGCATTGCCCACCTGCAGCACTGGCTGCATGGCGCGCGACCGGCCGGAACGAACCAGGCCGAGATGGCGGCCGCGATCACGCGTCATCACCTCGGCGATGACACTCGTCTCGCCGTGGCGCTTAACGCCCAGGATGATCGCATGGTCCTGCCACTGCATCGAAAGAAGTCCTTACGGCCGACGAATCCATCCTAGAGCATGATGCCGAAAACAGTGAGCGGTTTTCGGGCGACATCATGCTCCTGTCACGGAGCGCATCAGGCGACAGCCGGGAAAAGCCTCAGCAGGAATTCACGCATCGCCGTTTCGTCGAAAGGCTTCACCAAAAGCGGAATGTGCTGCAAGTCGGGCGGGAAATCGCCCGTATCGGAATAGCCGCTGACGAAGCCGAAGGGAATGCCAATATCGAGAAGATGGCGGGCAAATCCGAAGCTCATGCCCTCACCGAGATTGACGTCGAGAAGGGCGAAATCATATGTCTCCGCAGCGATAGCAGCCCTCGCCTGCTCCACACTGCCGACGATATCGATACTCTCGACGCCGGCCAGGCGCAGCATATCCTCCGCCTCCATCGCGATGATCAGACTGTCTTCAAGAACCAGAACACGGATTGCGCTCATGATTCCATGCCTCCCGTCGGGCGCCTGTCGCAGCGTCCCGGCTGTTTCGCCAACATCATTGCCTTCCGGTGCCCCGCATGGCACGCTATCGGTGAATTCCGCCACCATTTCTGAATAAACCACTTTTCTGCCCGGTCGATAAGAATCAAAATCGGAGGAAAGGCGACGACCGACCTTATTTTCCGAGCTGCTAATGCGCATTTAAAAAAGACATAGGGCCAAGGGTTAGATGAAGGGGCGTTTGCCCTCTCCGAGCCCTTCCCAGCCGGCAATGGCCATCAATTCCTCGCCGTTCAGAACCTCGCAGCCGCGCTCCTGCCAGCGGATCAACCGACGTTCACCGAGCTTTTTCAGGGTCTTGTTGGTGTGGACGATGGAAAGGCCGAGTGTATCGGCAATGTGCTGCTGGGTGATGGGGATGAATTTGCGGCCGTTGAAGAGATTAAGCTTCCGGCCACGCTCAAACAGGAAAGCGATCAGGTAGGCTGCTCTTTCCAGCGCCGTGCGGCGGCCGATGCTGAGCAGGTGTTCATCGAGAATACGCTCCTCGCGCGCAGCGATCCAGGTGATGTCGAAGGCGAGCGAGGGGTGTTTGTTGTAGAGCGTCATCAGTCTGTCACGCTCGAAAACACAAAGAGATACCGGCGAAAGCGCTTCGACGGAATGCTGCATCTCGCCGGCGATCGTTCCCTGCAGGCCGATCAGATCGCCTGGCATGATATAATTCAGAATCTGGCGGCGCCCATCCTCCAGCATCTTGTAGCGAAAGCCCCAACCAGCAAGCACGGTGAAGAGATGAGCGCTGTGTGCGCCCTCGACGAGGATAGTGGAGCCGGCATCGACGGCAAGCTCACCCCTCTTGAAGCTCGAGACGAATTCCAGCTCGTCGCGGCTGAATTCCCTGAAATGCGGCAGGGGCCGCAAGGGACATTGCTGGCAAGGGGTCTTGAAAGAATTGACCGATCTCGACGTCACCATGTTTGCCCTTGCCGTCGCAAAACCGACGCACCATCGCTTGCACGCCGTTCATTCAGGAATGCGAAAGCCACAAATTTGTTCCGTGAGCAAAGCGATTTTTTTATGCGGAAACAACGGTCTGGCGCCTGGCCGACGAAATCCTTGCCGTGCTTATTTCGGGAAATCGAGACCCATTTCGCGGAACCGCTCGGGATCATCACCCCAATTCTCGCGAACCTTGACGAACAGGAAGAGATGGACCGGCTGCTCGAGGATCTCCGACAATTCCTTGCGCGACGCAGTCGAGATCGCCTTGATGGTTTCACCACCCTTGCCGAGCGCGATCTTCTTCTGGCTGTCGCGCTCGAGATAGATCACCTGCTCGATCCGCACCGAGCCGTCCTTGCGCTCTTCCCACTTTTCGGTCTCGACATGCGAGGCGTAGGGAAGCTCCTGGTGCAGGCGCAGAAACAGCTTCTCGCGGGTGATCTCGGCGGCGAGCTGGCGCATCGGCAGATCGGAGATCTGGTCTTCCGGATAGTACCACGGCCCTTCCGGCAGCGTGGCGGCCAGATAGTCCATGAGATCGTCGCAGCCGGAGCCGTTTTCGGCTGATATCATGAAGGTACGATCGAAGGCGATCTTCTCGTTGGCAGCGGCCGCGAGTGCCAGCAGATCCTCACGGTTGACGCGGTCGATCTTGTTGAGCAGCAGGATTTTGGGCTGCCGGACCTCCTTGAGGCCTTCGAGGATGGCTTCGGCATCGCCGCGCAGGCCGCGCTCGCTGTCGATCAGCAGTACGATCAGATCGGCATCCCTCGCACCGCCCCAGGCCGAGGTCACCATGGCGCGGTCGAGCCGGCGGCGTGGCTTGAAGATGCCGGGCGTGTCCATGAAGACGATCTGGGCGTTGTCATGGATCGCGATACCGCGGACGATGGCACGCGTCGTCTGCACCTTATGGCTGACGATCGAGACCTTGGCGCCGACGAGGCGGTTCACCAGCGTCGACTTACCGGCGTTGGTCGGCCCGATCAGCGCAACGAAGCCCGAATGCGTCGGACGATTGGTTTCTGCAGCAGCTTCGGCCGCGATATCTTCTTCTTGTGTCATTGTCCCGTCAGTTTCCGGCAGGCGATTGCTGCCAAATGCCTTCGCGCTCAAGCATCTTCGTCGCCGCAACCTGTTCGGCGGCGCGCTTCGACCGCTCTACGCCGGTTTCCGGCTTTATGCCAGCAACTTCCACCGTCACCTTGAAACGCGGATCATGATCCGGTCCGCTGCGTTCATCAACCCGGTAGTTGGGCGTGACGCCGAATTTGGCGTGCGACCATTCCTGCAGCTCGGTTTTGGCGTCCCGCTTGGCGCCATCGGCCCTGACCGCCCTGCCCTGCCAGTAGCGCAGGATGAAGCGGCGGGCAACTTCGAGGCCGCCGTCGAGATAGATCGCGGCGATCAGGCTTTCGACGACGTCGGCGCGCACGTTCATCATCCGCTTGCCGGTCAATTTCTTCACATCGGCGCCGGTACGGATATAGAGGTGAAGACTGAGTTCGTCGGCGACGGCAGCGCAGGTTTCAGCGCTGACGAGCTGGTTGAGGCGAACCGAGAGCTCGCCTTCCGCCGCCGCACCGAAGGTGCGAAACAGAAGCTCGGCGATGCAGAGGCCGAGCACCCTGTCGCCGAGGAATTCCAGCCGTTCGTAATTGCCGCCCTTTTCGGTGCGGGCGCTGGCATGGGTCAGCGCCCGATCCAGGCGTTCCTTTTCGGCGAAGTCGTGACCGATCAGGCCTTCAAGCTTTGCGCGGTCGGCCGCAGAAAGCGTCTGCGCCTTGCTCATTCAACAACCTTGAAGAGGCGGTCCCAGCGCATATTCGTCGGCCACTTCCAGATTTCGCGGAAGGAGGTGTCGTTGCCGAGTGAGAAGAAGATGACGCTGGCGCGGCCGACAAGATTTTCTGCAGGCACGAAGCCGACGTCGAAACGGCTGTCGAGCGAGTTGTCGCGGTTGTCGCCCATCATGAAATAATGGCCTTCCGGCACGATGAATTCACGGGTGTTATCGCCGCGCGACACGGGAGATTGATCGAGCGTATCGTAGGTCTTGCCGCTGTCGAGCGTTTCGCGGAAGACCGGTACATCGGCGCCCGGATCGAGTTTGTAATCCGACGTGAAGGTACCGTCAGCCACCTTCGGAACCGGCTTGCCATTGACGTAGAGCACGCCGTCGGTAACCTGGATATGGTCGCCCGGCAGGCCAATGCAACGCTTGATGTAATCGACTTCAGGGTTTGGCGGGAAGCGGAAAACGACGATGTCGCCACGCTTCGGATCGGAGCCGAACAGGCGGCCGCTGAAGATATCGGGCGAGAAGGGCAGCGAATATTTCGAATAGCCGTAAGCGAACTTATTGACGAAGATGTAGTCGCCGACGAGCAGCGTCGGCATCATCGAACCGGACGGAATGGTAAAGGGCTGGAACAGCACCGTTCGGATCACCATCGCCAAAATCAGCGCCTGGATGATGACTTTGATATTTTCCCAGAGGGCGTTCGGCTTGGTTTCGACTTTTTCGGACACGCAGTCTTATTCCTTCAAGACGCCGCGGCGGCGCAATTTTTCTGTCGTTCTCTTAGAGCATGATGCCGAAAAGTGTCAGCGGTTTTCTTATGACATCATGCTCTAATTCTTTAATCGAGAACAGGATTCAGATTTTGGGCCGGCCCGGCCTAAAATCGCCCTGTTCTAGCGACTTCGGCCGGTTGCGGCAATGGCGACAACATCAAAAGCGACGAGAGGTCGCGATCAACAGCTCCCGAGGTCGCGATCAACAGCTCCCGAGGTCGCGATCAGAGGCTCTCGGGCAACGCCTCGATAATCACGAAGGCCTGCGCCAAGGGATAATCATCCGTTATTGTCAAATGAATGGCGGGCCTATGGCCTGCGGGCAGCATCGATTCGAGGATCAGGGCGGCGGCGCCCGATAAAACCATGGTCGGCTTGCCGCTCGGCAAGTTGACGACGCCCATGTCCTTCCAGAAGACCCCCTGGGCTATGCCGGTACCGAGCGCCTTGGAACAGGCCTCCTTGGCGGCGAAACGCTTGGCATAGGATGCACCACGATTTGCCCGGCGGTCGGAACGCGCGCGCTCGATCTCGGTGAAGCAGCGACGGGTGAAGCGCTCGCCAAAGCGTTCGATGGATTTCTCGACGCGGCGAATGTCGATCAGATCGCTGCCAATGCCGATGATCATGCCGGAACCTTCCGTCGCTTAAGCATTCTTGATCAGGCTCATACGCTCGGCATGTCGCCGGCCGGGCTGGCTAGGCGCAATCGCGCCCGCTCCAACAGCCGTGTGTGGCGGCGCGTCTGGAAACCCTTCACGGTGTAGAACGTCAGCGCATAGAGCGCAACGGAGGTGACGATCCCGGGCGGAATGGCGCCAACGAGCATCGGTTCGAGCACCGGCCTCCACAGTTCGGAAAAGTTCAGCTTGTGAAAGAGGGCAGCCAGATCAACGGTCTGACCCGCCAGATGATCCTCACGGCTCAACAGCAGATGCCCGATCTCCCAGGTGATGCCCCAGATGAAGGGATAGGTCAGCGGATTGCCGAAAGCGGCGCAGCCGAGGGCGGCGGCCACCATACTGCCGGAGAGGAAATAGGTGATGACAAAAGCCATGACGAAATGCACGCCAATGAACGGCGTCCACGAGACGAAGACACCCGCAGCGACGCCGGCCGCAACCGCATGCGGCGAAGCGCTGAGGCGCAGGATGCGCATTGTCAGATAACGGATCGGGCGAAGGAAACCTTTGCGGGGCCATAAAAGCTCTCGCATCTTTTCCTTGAATCCCGCGGGCTTGCGACGGCGAAACAACATGGCCGGTATTTAGTGCAGCGCACATGACCATGACAAGAGCGGCAGTTGATACCGCGTAAAAAACAGCTCAGTTCTCTTCGCGGTGAGGAGCTTCTTCATGCCAAGGGGCGTCCGTCATGCATAACGTCCTCACTCGTCTCAAGTATAAAGTTCAGTATCAGCGCGTGCGGAACAGACCGCGGTCGACCTGGCGCTGACGAAACTCGAGATCGATACGATCGAGCGAGCCATTGAGATATGCCATTTCACGTTCCTGCGTGGTCGGAGCGCGGAAGGCACGGGCGAATTTCTTGATGGGGTCAAACATTTCTTGTCTCATCTTCTGTTTGCGTTTCGATGACCAGAAGATAGGCTCGGCACAAGTTAATTACTACAGCCGCAACATGGAGACAGCCATGCATTTAGCGCATTGCTTGCCTTTTTAACGCTCCACCTTGACCACGGAACGATCATAAAATGTGCAATTTTGCGCTCAAAGCCCTGAGGGCTTAACAAAGAGCCTACTCATAAAGCCGCCGAACCGTGGCGATGCAGTCCAGTTCCTTCATCTGAGCGAGCAGTTGATTGAGCTGACGGAGGTCCCAGACCTCGACCTCGAGCATCATCTCGGTGAAATCCGCCGCTACCCGCACGGTATTTAGCAAACGGATATTGACGTCGAGGCCTGCAACCGTCTGGGCGACCTTGGCAAGCGTGCCGGGCTCGTTCAACCCATTCACCATGATGCGCGCCATGAAACGCGACTTGTTGGCTTCGTCGAGGTCCCAGCGGACGTCGATCCAACGGTCGGGCTGATCGTCGAAGCGCTGCAGGCTCGGCGACTGGATCGGATAGATGGTGATGCCCTTGCCCTGGTCCATGATGCCGACGATGCGATCGCCGGGCACCGCGCCTGTTGACGCGAACTTGACGTCGACATTGCCGGACAGGCCGCGGATCGGCCCGATATCGGCGTCGGTGTCGATTTCCGAATGGCCGCCATCAGGCCCGGGCTTGGTCTTGCCGGGGATCTTGAAGATCATGCCGGCAGCACTGCGGACATTGAACCAGCCGTCGTCGCCGGAGGGCCTCACGGTGACGCGCTCATCCTGATGGTCGGGATAGACGGCGCGCAGCACGTCGAGCGAAGACATCTCGCCGCGGCCGACGGCAGCGATCGCATCCTCGACTTCCTTCTGGCCGAGGCGGTGCAGCGCCGGCTTCATCGCCTCGCGGGAGAAAATCTTGCCGGCCCTGTCGAAGGTGCGTTCGAGAATGCGGTGGCCGAGGCCGGCATATTGCTTGCGGATCGCCATGCGGGTGGCGCGGCGGATGGCGGCGCGCGCTTTGCCGGTGACGACGATCTCCTCCCAGGCTGCGGGTGGAACCTGCACGCCGGAGCGGATGATCTCGACCTCATCGCCATTCGCAAGCCGCGTCACCAGCGGCATGATCCGGCCGTTGATCTTGGCGCCCACCGTGGTATCGCCGATATTGGTGTGCACCGCATAGGCAAAATCGATCGGCGTGGCGCCACGCGGCAGGGCAATCAGCTTGCCCTTCGGCGTGAAGCAGAAGACTTGATCCTGGAAGAGTTCGAGCTTGGTGTGCTCGAGGAATTCTTCCGGGCTGTCGCCCTCGGCGAGCGCTTCGATCGTATGGCGCAGCCAGGAATAGGCATTGGATTCGCGAGACAGGATGTCGCCGTCGGCATTGGTGGCGCCGTCCTTATAGAGCGTGTGGGCGGCGATACCGAATTCGGCGATCTCATGCATGCGCTTGGTGCGGATCTGCAGTTCGATCCGCTGGCTGGAAGGACCGACGATGGTGGTGTGCAGGGAACGATAATCGTTCTGCTTCGGCGTCGAGATATAGTCCTTGAAGCGGCCAGGCACGACGCGCCAGCGGGTGTGAACGATGCCGAGTGCCCGATAGCAGGAGGGGATGTCCTCGACGATCAACCGGAAGCCGTAAACATCGGAAAGCTGTTCGAAGGAAAGCGACTTCGACTGCATCTTGCGGAAGACCGAATAGGGCTTCTTCTGCCGGCCCTTGACATAGGCGCTGGTCAGGCCGCTTGCGACCAGCAGGTCACGCAGTTCGGCCTCAATCTTCTTGACAATGCCTTCATTGCGCTTGGAGAGCTCTTCCAGCCTTTTGGTGACGGTGTCGTAGGCTTCCGGGTTCATATGCCGGAAGGAGAGTTCCTCCAACTCCTCGCGCATGTCCTGCATGCCCATGCGGCCGGCGAGCGGCGCATAGATTTCCATCGTCTCCTCGGAGATGCGGGCCCGCTTGTCGGCCGACATGTGATCGAGGGTGCGCATATTGTGCAGACGGTCGGCAAGCTTGACGAGCAGCACGCGCACATCGTCGGAAATGGCCAGCAGCAGCTTGCGCAGGTTTTCCGCCTGCTTGGCTTTCTTGGTAACGAGGTCGAGCTTCTTGATCTTCGTCAGACCCTCGACCAGGCGGCCGATATCCTCGCCGAAGAGTTCGTCGATCTCGGCGCGCGTCGCCGTCGTATCCTCGATCGTATCGTGCAGCAGGGCAACCGCGATCGTCGATTCGTCGAGGTGCATGTCGGTGAGGATGGCGGCGACTTCGAGCGGATGGGAAATATAGGGATCGCCGCTCGCGCGCTTTTGCTGGCCATGTTTCTGCATGGCGTAGACATAGGCTTTGTTCAGCAGTGCTTCATTGGCATCGGGCTTGTATTGCTGAACCCGCTCCACGAGCTCGTACTGCCGCATCATTCCAAAGCCACTCCGATAAAAATAAAAGCGCGCCAATCAACGATTGGCGCACACATGGGCAATAATATGCCTAAGCAATAAAGGCGCAAGATTGACGATTGGTAATCATCGCTCTTTTCCATCGCATGAAACTTTTCCCGGATCGGATTCAACCGGGGGATCACATGCGACCTGGATCAGGCTACGCGCTTAGTAGTCGTCGCTCTTTTCCGGCGGCACGAGGCCTTCAATGCCGGCGAGCAGCTCTTCTTCCGACATCTGGTCGAAAGTGATCGTCTCGGGCACGTCGTCCTGCTCTTCGCTGTCGGCTGCGGCGACACCGCCGGCGGCGATCATGCTGGCCGGATCGGGCTCGGGCTCGTCGACTTCGACATGCTTCTGCAGCGAATGGATCAGATCTTCCTTGAGGTCATCGGGCGAAAGCGTCTCGTCGGCGATTTCGCGCAGGGCGACGACCGGGTTCTTGTCGTTGTCGCGATCGATGGTGATCGAGGCACCCTGGGAAATCAGCCGGGCGCGGTGGCTGGCGAGCAGAACCAGCTCGAAGCGGTTCTCCACCTTGTCGATGCAATCTTCAACTGTGACACGGGCCATTGCCTGTCCTTTACGGTCGTCATTTCGGGATTAGCACGCCGGATACAATTAAAACCGGGCAAATACAAGTTTTTCATTCCGGCTCCCCTCGTCTTTATCCGCGGCCGAGCTAAAT
The DNA here is from genome assembly GCF_019685125.1 of Rhizobium sp. NZLR10. Taxonomy (NCBI): domain Bacteria; kingdom Pseudomonadati; phylum Pseudomonadota; class Alphaproteobacteria; order Hyphomicrobiales; family Rhizobiaceae; genus Rhizobium; species Rhizobium sp. NZLR10. The sequence goes on from NZ_JABDWE010000004.1 coordinate 89,839, forward strand.
TTCCATGGAGAATGTCACAATTCCACCGAAGGTTGCTTGGAATATGCCGAATCGTGCCCTAAATCTTTCATATATGAATAATTGTTAAAATATGGATCAGATCGAAGTCAAAATACAAGTCATTGTTTTTATTGGATTTTGGTCCTGCGGATTTCTATTGCTCTCATTGGATTGGTAAGCGATGTTTGACCCACGCGAGAAAATTGCACTCTTCATTGACGGCGCCAACCTTTACGCTGCATCCAAGAGCCTCGGCTTCGACATAGATTACCGCAAGCTCTTGAAAGCATTCCAGAAACGCGGTTATTTGCTGCGCGCCTACTATTATACGGCTCTGATCGAAGATCAGGAATATTCGTCGATCCGGCCGCTGATCGATTGGCTCGACTATAACGGCTATAAAGTCGTCACCAAGCCTGCCAAGGAATTCACGGATTCCATGGGTCGACGCAAGATCAAGGGCAACATGGACATCGAGCTTGCGATCGACGCCATGGAACAGTCCGAAACTGTCGATCATCTCGTTATCTTCTCGGGCGACGGCGACTTTACCAACCTGGTCGAGGCGTTGCAGCGCAGGGGCCGCAAGGTCTCGGTGATCTCAACCATGGCGACCCAGCCGCCGATGATTGCCGACGACCTGCGTCGCCAAGCCGATCACTTCATCGATCTCCTATCTCTGAAAGCTGAAATTGGTCGCGATCCCGCCGAGCGAGCCCCACGTCAGGTCGAAGTCGCACCGGCGAACGATGTAGAGGATTGATCTCAATCGATCATTTCGAAGCGAGTGGCCGCGAGGGAAAGGGCGTGGCAGCCCCTCCCCGCACCGCCATACCTGCACACTCGAGATCAGCGACAGCGGCCGACTGCAGTGTGATCGCCAATCACGGCATAGTGGGCAGCCCAGTGTGGTCAGCCATTGTCCTTCAGAAGGCGGCTCTTCTGCCGGTTCCAATCCCGCTCCTTCTCGGATTCGCGCTTGTCGTGCAATTTCTTGCCCTTGGCGAGCGCCAGCTCCATCTTTGCCCGGCCGCGATCGTTGAAATAGATCTTCAGCGGGATCAGCGTCATGCCTTCGCGGTTGATAGCAGAGCGCAGGCGATGAATTTCACGCCCCGACAGCAGCAGCTTGCGGCGTCGGCGCGGTTCGTGATTGAAGCGGTTCGCCTGCAGATATTCCGGCAAATAGGAATTGATCAGCCAGATCTCGCCGCCCTCATCCGACGCATAGGATTCGGCAATATTGGCCTTTCCTTCGCGTAGCGCCTTGACCTCCGTGCCCATCAGCACGAGGCCGGCCTCGTAGGTATCGATGATCTCGTAGTTGAAGCGGGCCTTGCGGTTTTCGGCCACGACCTTGTTCACCACGCGCTGGCTGCCTTTGGGGGCCATGACGATATTCCCTTCAGGGCGCGAAAAGCCGCGCCCTCATTGCTTGCCCTTATGTAGGGGAACGACCCGGCCTTGTGAAGACGGCCGGTCTCTTCAGTTCAGAAGCCCGGCGTGGCGCAGGGCGGCGTCGATCGCCGTTTCCGTTGCCGGTTCCAGCGTCGAAATCAGCGGCGAGCGGACGTTGCGGCTCATACGACCAAGCTTGAAGAGCCCGTATTTGGCGCCGCAAAGACCAGGTTCCAGGAAGATCGCTTTATGCAGCGGCATCAACCGATCCTGATATTCCAGCGCGCTCGAATAGTTGCCTTCCAGCGTCGCCGCCTGGAAATCGGCGCAGAGGCGCGGGGCGACATTGGCCGTTACCGAAATACAGCCGACACCGCCATGGGCGTTGAAGCCGAGCGCCGTCCCATCCTCGCCGGACAACTGCCTGAAATCCGAACCGCAGGTGATGCGCTGCTCGGAGACACGCTCAATCTTGCCCGTCGCATCCTTGACCCCGACGATATTCCTGTGGGCTTTGGCGAGCGCACCCATCGTTTCCGGCGTCATGTCGACCACGGAGCGGCCGGGGATGTTGTAGATATAGATCGGTAGATCGACGGCCTCTGCAATCGCCGAAAAATGCGCGATCAAGCCCTTCTGCGTCGGCTTGTTGTAGTAAGGCGTGACGACCAGAACTGCGTCCGCACCGACCTTCTGGGCATGCTGGGCAAGCTCGATCGCCTCACGTGTATTGTTCGAGCCGGCGCCGGCCATGACGGGGACGCGTTTTGCAGCAACCTCGATGCAGAGTTCCACCACCCGTTTGTGCTCGGCATGCGACAGCGTCGGGGATTCGCCCGTCGTGCCGACAGGAACGAGACCCCGGCTGCCTTCCTTGACCTGCCAGTCGACATGCGCGGCGAAGCTGTCTTCGTCGATCAGTCCGGCATCCGTGAAGGGGGTGACGAGGGCGGGAATGGACCCATTGAACATGCAAAGCTCCTCACGACCAAATCCTTGCTTCGGCCGCATTCCATGAATATTTTGCGCACCATAGAGCGCCGAAATCATCGCGACAAGCGCGTAGAGTTCGGTTTAGGGCAATTCCGATAGCAGATGTGAATGAATTTTACCTGGTACGGTAAGGTTTCGTTAAGATGCCTCTAGCCAAATGGCAGGGCGTGTTTTCGTTGCGAGATCCCGGATGAAGAAAGCTGTCTTGATTCTGTCCGCCTTCGGCTTCATTGCCGCCGCGTGGGGCGGTGTAGCGTCGCCGCTTCCCGGCGAGAGCGCGCCCGTGCCTGCTGTCAAGCCGCTCGGCTTCATTCCTGAGACGGCCATACCGGAATCGATCACAACAGGCGCCATTCCGCGCAATCCGGCAGTCGCGCCAGTCAACAACGATCTGAAAGCCGGCCTCGACGCGCTTTCCGACAAGGACCCGCAGCTAGCGCTGTCGATCCGCGACAGCATGCGCGACGATACGCTCGACCGCCATATCCTCACCTGGGCGATCGCCGTTTCCGGATTGAAGGGCGTTCCCTCCTATGAAATCGCCAGTGCTGCGCAAGAGCTCAAGAGCTGGCCGGGCCTTTCGCGGCTGCGCGCCTATTCCGAACGCGCGCTCTATGATGAAAACCCCGCCCCATCAGCCGTGCTCGCCGCCTTCGGCGATACCGCACCTGAGACGATGCAGGGCGCCGTCATCCTCGGCCGGGCGCTGATTGCAACGGGCAAGCAGGCGCAGGCGGCAAAATATATCCGCAAGGTCTGGCGTGGAGAGGGTCTCGACAAGGCGACCGAGGATAAGATGCTCATCGAGTTTTCGGCGCTGCTGACGCCCGCCGACCACAAGGCGCGGATGGACTATCTGATGTATCGCGGCCGAGTGGCGCAGGCTAAGCGCTTTGGAGACATGGGCCAGGCGCAGTCGCTCTACAAGGCCTGGTCTGCCGTCGACGCCAAGGCTGGCAATGCCGGCGCGCTACTCGATACCGTCGATGCCAGATGGCGCGGCGATGCCGGCTTGCTGTTTGCGCGAATCGAATATCTCCGCAAGCAGGACAAATATGCCGAGGCGGCAGCACTTCTGGAGCAGATGCCGCCCGAGCGCAGCGACCTTGTCAATTCGGGCGAGTGGTGGAACGAGCAGCGTATCGTCAGCCGTGGTCTCGTCGACCAGGGACAGTTCAAGCCGGCCTATCGCATCGTCGCAAATTACGCCGCAACGAGCCCGACGGATATCGTCGAGGCTGAGTTCCATGCCGGATGGTACGCGCTTCGCGGCCTGCAGGATCCGGCAGCCGCGGAACAACACTTCCGCAAGATCCTCCAGACGTCAAACGGGCCGATCTCGGTTTCACGCGCCTGGTATTGGCTGGGACGAGCGGCGGAGGCCGGAGGTCCTGGCAAATCCGGCGAATTCTATGCGAAGGCTGCGACTTTTCCCGGCACTTTCTATGGCCAGCTCGCGGCGGAACGGTTAGGGCGGAAGACGCTGAACGTTACCTATCCCTCGCCGACCGCGGACGACCGGCAACGCTTCCAGGGACGCGAAGCCGTGCAGGCGATCGCCCGGCTGGAGGCGGCAGGCCATGGATGGCGGGCCGACATTCTCTATCTGGCGCTCGCCGATCAACTGCAGAGCCCGGGTGAACTGGCTGTGCTTGCGGCACAGGCTGAGCAATCCGGCGATCACCATCTGTCGCTGCAGATCGGCAAGATCGCCTATGGACGCGGCATCGACGTCGCAGCACTCGCCTTTCCTGTCGGTGTCATCCCGGCTAATGCCAATATCTCCGGCTCCGGCAAGGCACTCGCCTATGCCATCGCCCGGCAGGAAAGCGCCTTCAACCCAGCCGCCGTTTCGGCGGCGAATGCGCGGGGATTGCTGCAGCTTCTGCCGGGGACAGCCCAAGCGGTGGCCAAGCGCCACAACATCACCTATTCGAAAGACAAGCTGACGGCCGATGCCGGTTACAACGCCACACTCGGCGCGCATTACCTTGGCGAGCAGATCGACGCCTTCGGCGGCTCCTACATTCTCACCTTCATCGCCTATAATGCCGGACCGAAGCGGGTACCGGAATGGATCGGCCGCTATGGCGATCCGCGCGGCAAGTCGATCGACGAGATCGTCGACTGGATCGAGCGCATCCCCTTCCCCGAAACGCGCAACTACGTCCAGCGGGTCATGGAGAATTACGAGGTCTACAAGGCCCGTCTCGGCCAGCCGACCGATATCGAGCGCGACCTGATCGGCGGACGCAGCGCCTCCTGAAGCCGTTTGGCGCGGCAGGCTACATCTGCGGGATCAACAACTCTCGAGGGATACGATGCCGGATACGGATGCAAGCGGTATCCAGGAACGATTTTACGCGTCTTCGGATGGGCTGAAGCTTTATGCCCGCGACTATCGGCCGGGCGAGGCGGTAACCGCGGGACGACTGCCGGTCGTCTGCCTGCCCGGCCTGACCCGCAATACGCGGGATTTTCATCCGCTTGCGCTGCTTCTCTCCGGGGACATGACAGAACCGCGCCGGGTCATCGCGCTCGATTCGCGCGGGCGGGGAAACTCGGCCTGGGATGAGAACAAGGCGAACTACAATCTCACGATGGAGGCCGGCGACGTCGTTGCCGCCTGCGCGGCACTCGGAATCGAGAGGGCGATCTTCATCGGCACGTCTCGGGGCGGGCTGATCCTGCACCTGATCGCGGCGACACGGCCGGATCTTCTCGAAGCCGTCATCCTCAACGATATCGGGCCTGTCGTCGAGGCCGAAGGGCTGGCGCGGATCCGCGATTATCTCAACGGCGGCAGAAGGCCAGAAGACTGGAACGCCGCGGCCGATATATTGAAGGAAAATCATGGCGCGTCGTTCACCGCGCTTGAAAACGACGACTGGCGCGAGATGGCACGTGCCATTTATCGCGACATCGGCGGAGGGCCGGTCGCCGATTTCGATCCGGCGATCGCCGAGGCACTGAAATCGGTCGATCTCAGCCAGCCGCTACCGGATCTCTGGGAGCAATTCGAAAGCCTGAGCCGATTTCCGCTCCTGCTGATCCGTGGCGAAAATACATCTCTGCTATCAAAGGAGACCGCTGATGAAATGGGGCGGCGGCACTCAAGGTTGATCTTTCACGCTGTCGAAGGGCAAGGACATGCACCCCTCCTGCATCTCAGCAGTATTCCCGCAGCTATTCGAGCTTTTCTCGCCACCTGCGGATAGTCTGATTGACGCCGGACATCCGGCAGCTATCCCTGCCATTTATCGGAATACAAAAAGCCCGGCTCGAGAGCCGGGCTTTCCTGATTGACCGAAATCAGATCAGATTAGAACGAACGCTGCAGACGGAAGTAGCCCGTCGTGGAGTCGTCAGCATCTTCCGGATCGAGGTACTGAACCGAAGCCTTGGCGTAGAAGTTGTCGACGATCTGGTAATCAACCGTCAGACCAACCTTCCAGGCATCGCCGTCGGCGAAGTCGCTGCCGTCAACACCGTAGTCGCTGTAGTACTGAACACCAGGGGTGATCTTCAGCTTGTCAGTCGCCTTGATAGCGTATTCAGCAGCGATCGCCCATTCAGCCGCGTTGTAGTAGGCATTCGGGTTGGTGGAGTAGACAGCTGCGAGACCGAGCGTACCGGGACCGATTTCGACAGTACCCATAGCGCGGACGGCGCCTTCTTCGTTGTCGGTGTCGTAGCCAGCAGTGATCTGGTAGCTGAATGCACCGGCCTTGCCGCCGAGACCGACTGCAACGCCGAAGTTGTTGGCGGTTTCGCCATCATAGAACGGGCTGTCTTCCAGCTCGTCGACGCTGATACCAGCGTAGAAGTCGCCGGTTTCGTACTGATAACGGATGGAGTTATGTAGCGTTACCGGAGAACCGATATCGTCGGTTTCGCCCGAGAGACCATCGTCCCACCAGCTGTAGAACAGACCAGCGCGGAAGCCGGCGATGTCGAGGTAAGCGGAGTCGAGCTTGGCTTCCTGATCGGTGGCGTTGTCAGCATTGAACTGCATGACGATGACGCCGGTCAGCGGACCATACTCGGTGTCGCTCTTGGCGGTAAACTGAACCTGACCGCGCGTAACGGCATCCCAATCGGAGTCGTTAGGATGAGCTAGCGAACCGCCAACCTGATCGCCAACGTTGACCTGGAAACGAATGTAGCCTTCGATCTTGAGGCAGGTTTCGGTGCCCGGGATGTAGAAGTAGCCGGTGCCGTAAGCGTCGCAGACGCGAACGTATTCAACCGGTTCCGGCTCAGCAGCAACGATAGCGTCAGCAGCCTGAGCACCGGAAACTACTGCGAGAGCAGCAGCGGAGCCGAGAAGAAGGCTCTTGATGTTCATAAATGACCTCCAATTCAAAGTTTCGGTCGGGTTTGGGATCTTTCGCTGAGCAGCGTTCCCTGCCCCATCCCCGTGTTTCAAGAAGTGGACGATCAGTCGCCCTTGCTTCCGAGAGTGAAAATACAAGACGGCGGCCGTCACGCAATCACCAACTTGCTCGGATGGGGGGTTTGGGGGAGCCTTCCCGAAATCCTGTTGCTGAAAGGACACAAGTCGGGCCACCGGCCGCGATTTCCTTTATGTTTTGTTAAGAAAGCCCTGATTTTGCGGCGGCTTAGGCCGGATCAACAATGAACTGGACATGGGCTGCGCAACATATCTGGGACGCTTTTTTGACGAAATCCGGATGCCGAAGGAGATATCGCCACTGCGGCAAGCGTAACCGGACATGCACAGAACCGGTTTCGCCGCTTGCCGGGGCATGGGAGCGGGCGGTGATTCCCGCCGGCGATTCTCTCGCCCAGGGCGGAGCGATTTTTCTCATCGCGCCGCCGCGAGACATAATCACCTAAGCGAAGGGGTTCTCTGCCGGACGGTAAGAATCGATTTGAGCTGGGAAAAATCAAAATGGCGGAGAAGATGGGATTCGAACCCACGATACGCTTTTGACGTATACTCCCTTAGCAGGGGAGCGCCTTCGACCAACTCGGCCACCTCTCCGGTGCGGCCTAACTATGGTGACCGGTCTGTGAATGCAAGGGTTTTTTCAGGTTTCACCAGAAGAAATGCAGTGGCCGGCATTTCGACCGGTTGCTTAAACAGACCGCATTTCCTGGGCTGATCCGCGGAATTTGATCGCGCTTCGTTCTCTTTAGCGAAGAAGCTGAGCTTTGCTGCCCGGCGTTCGATAAGATCGGCGAGCCGAGCACGGCGTTTCCGCTGGCTGTGATTCGTTGCGACGATCGGTCTTGGGCTCAGCCAAGCAGGCGCTTGAGGTCGGCGGAGGGGTCGGCGAGAATCGACCTGTCGGGGTTGGTCCCGGATTCCAGCAGCTTTTTGCCGGTCACATAGGCTTTGGCGTCGTTGATGGCATCGACGGCAATCAGCAGGCCTTGCCTGAAGTACCAGATCGAATGGGCGCCTTCGCGGGCGCCGGGGCGCAGCAGCGTTTCGTCATAACCGAGATTGAAGCCGGCGATCTGCAGCTTGACATCATACTGGTCGGACCAGAACCACGGCTTCGGATCATATGGCTCGCTGCCACCGGCGATGACGGCGGCCGCCGCTTCGGCCTGGTCAACGGCGTTCTGCACCGATTCGAGCCTGATGCGGCCACCCTGCCAGGGAAGAGCTGCGCAATCGCCGGCGGCAAAGATCGCCGGATCGGAGGTGCGAGCGAATTCGTCGACGACAATGCCGTTGGCGACTTCGAGGCCGGCTTCCTTGGCGAGCTGGTCATTCGGCACGACGCCGATGCCGACGACGGCAAAGTCGATGTCGATAACCGATCCGTCGGACAGGGCGGCGCCAGTGACGCGGCCATCCCTGCCGACCAGATGCTTGAGCCCTGTTTTCTCGCGGATCACCACGTCATGGGTCTGATGGATCCCGCGCATGATGTCGGCGGTCTCCTTCGCGGCGACGCGCTGGAGGATGCGGTCAGCCATCTCGATGACGGTGACCTCAAGGCCGCGGTGGCGGGCGACGGCTGCCGCCTCGAGGCCGATATAACCGCCGCCGATGATGAGGACGCGGCGACCGGGGCGCATCTCGTCGGCGAGCAGATCGGCATCGCGCTTGTCGCGGGCGACATAGACGCCTTCGAGATCGCCGCCGATTGCGGCCGGCAGCCGGCGCGGCGTCGAGCCGGTGGCGAGCGCCAGCGTGCCGTAATCGAGAACAGAGCCATCCTGCAGCAGAACCTGTTTGCTGTCCGGCTTGATTTGCTCGGCCCAGGTCGAAAGGCGAAGATCGACGTTATTGTCGGCATACCAGTGGTCGGCGCGGAACAGCAGGCGGTCGAAGGTCATTTCGCCCAGCAGGTATTTCTTCGAAAGCGGCGGGCGCTGATAGGGCGCAACGTCTTCGGCGCCGATAAGGGTGATCGGGCGCGCGTCCTTCAAGGCACGCAGCTTGGCCGCCAATGCGAAGCCGGCTTGTCCCGCGCCGATGATCACCAGTCTATCCGTCACGATCTCACTCCCGAAAATGCGCCGACAACCGCGCCAAGGCCTATTCCCTGCTCTGCGCGCCGTCAACGGAAAGCGGCTTCTTACCTTCAGCCGATCTCGATCCAGCGACGCTCGTGGAAGGACTGTGCCATGGCATGCACCGACTTCTCTATCCTGAGACCGTCTTTAAATGTCACGATCGACGACGGCTCGCCCGATATCGCCCGGATCAGCTCGCGGCATTCGATGATCTTCAGATCATTGAAGCCTAGGCCGTGGCCGGGCGCTGGGATGAACCGATCATAGGGCCGATGGGCGGGCGCCGCCAGTATCTTGCGGAAACCCTGTTCGGAGCCGCTTCCTTCGGCCTGATAGAGTTCGAATTCGTTCATCCGCTCCTGGTCGTAGACGATCGAGCCTTTCGAACCATAAATCTGCAGAGCGATGCGGCCCTTGCGGCCCCAGGCGGCGCGATTCGCCATCAAGACAGCGGAGATGCCGCCGCCAAGCCGCATCAGCACGTTGGCGGCATCGTGGTTTTCGACGGCGCGACGGCCACCGTCGCTGAGCGGTCGGTTCGCATAGGGCTTCACCATGTCGGTTATGACGGCCTCGACATGGCCGAAGAGGTACCAGAGCAGCGACAGCGGGTGCACGGCGAAATCGTCGAGCGCGCCGTAGCCGGCGGAAAGCTCGCTCTTCCAATAAAAGAAGACATCGGGATCGGCCATGAAATCCTCGTCCATCTCGACGCGGATATGGTTGACCGTGCCGATGGCACCCTCACCAACAAGCATCTTGATGTGCCGCATGACGGGATTCTGGATGTAATTATAGCCAAGGGCGGCAACCTTGCCGGAACGCTCCGCCGTTTCCAGCATGCGCTCGGCATCGGTATAGGCGGGCGCCATCGGCTTTTCGCACCAGACGTGCTTGCCGGCCTCGAGGGCTGCAATCGCCATCTCGGCGTGGAACTGATTGGGCGTGGTGACCGAGACGACGTCGACCTCGGGGTCGGCGATCAGTTCCCGCCAGTCGGCCGTCGCCTTCTCGAATCCGAATTCACCGGCCCGCGTCTGCGCCAGCCCGGCATTGGCTTCGGCCAGATGCACGAGACGCGGACGCTCGACATCGCCGAACACGGTCTTCACCGCATTCCACGCCAACGCATGGCATTTGCCCATGTAGCCGGTGCCGATCAAACCGATGCCAAGTGACTTCATTTCCGTCTCCTCCAAAGCTGCGCGCGGATTTTTGGAATATTTGGATCATTTTGACAAGAGAGTTGTCCGCAGGCATTTTCGCGTTTTTCCCGAAAAATTGTTCAAAACCCTTCAATTACAGAGGATTAAAAACAATTAGGCGTGTGATTTGAAATCGTCTATGCTCAATAATATGGAATATTTGTTTCATCTCGCGGGCAGCAAGCATGGATAACGATCCCCAGAGGCAGGCGCGTGTGCCGCGCGATTTCGAAAGCCTGCGCAGCACCATCATCGAGCGCAAGGCGAACATGCCGAAGCGGCTGGCGCAGGTCGCCGCTTTCGCGCTCGGCAATCCCGACGAGATCGCTTTCGGCACGACGGCAAGCATTGCAGCCGCCTCCGACGTCCAGCCCTCGACGCTGGTGCGCCTGGCGCATCATCTGGGCTACGAAGGCTTTTCCGACCTGCAGAGCATCTTCCGCGAAAGGCTGCGCGACCGAACCCTGAGCTATGAAGAGCGGCTCGTCACGCTGGAGCAAACGAGCGGCGACGACGAGGACGCCAATCTGCTTTCCGGTTTCATTGCCGCGGCCAGCCAGTCGGTCAACCGGTTGGCGGCGACGGTGCAGAGCGATACGTTCACGAAAGCGGTGAGTATCCTTGCCGCCGCAGAAACCATCTATCTGATCGCCAAACGGCGTTCCTACCCGCTGACGGCGCACATGACCTACGCTTTTTCCAAGCTCAACATCCGCCACCAGATCGTCGCCTCGCCGAACGGCGTCGACCCCGAAATGGTGCAGTTCGCAACACCGAAGGATGCAGCGATCGCCGCGAGCTTCTCGCCCTATGCGGCCGACAGCCTCAGCCAGAGCCAGGAGCTTGCCGACCGCGGCGTCCCCGTCATCGCGATCACCGATTCGGCGTTCTCGCCGCTTGCCGCCTGCGCCACGCACTGGTTCGAGGTGGCGGAAGCCGATTTCGCCGGCTTCCGCTCGCTTTCTGCCTCGATGGCGCTCACCATGGCGCTTCCGGTGGCGATCGCCGAACGGCGCCGCAAGCTTCAGCATCCAAAAGCTGGAAAAGCGAAAATGGAATAAACATTCCGAATTGACAAAATAACGGAACCAATGTTTCATTATTGAAAATTCGCAGGCACTGGAAGCCGCGCAAAATCTAGCGGGAGGACATCATGGTACAATCGAATCCGAGCTCACAGCCGGAGCCGGCGCTTGATGTAATCACTATCGGCCGCTCCTCGGTCGATCTTTACGGCCAGCAGATCGGTTCGCGGCTGGAGGATATTGCCTCCTTCGCCAAATCCGTCGGCGGCTGCCCGGCCAATATCGCCATCGGCACGGCGCGGCTCGGCCTCAAATCCGGTCTCATCACCCGTGTCGGCGACGAGCAGATGGGACGCTTCATCCGCGAGCAGTCGGCGCGCGAAGGTGTGGCAACAGACGGTATCGTCACCGACAAGGAGCGTCTGACGGCACTGGTGCTGCTTGCGGTCGAGGCCGAGGGCGTGTCGCCGATGATCTTCTATCGGTCCGACTGCGCCGACATGGCGCTCGATGAAGGCGATATCGATGAGAATTTCATCAAATCGTCGCGCGCCGTTCTCGTTTCCGGTACGCATTTCTCGAGGCCGAATACCGAGGCCGCGCAACGCAAGGCGATTCGCATCGCCAAGGCGAACGGCCGCAAGGTGATCTTCGACATCGACTACCGGCCCAACCTCTGGGGCCTTGCCGGCCATGCGGAAGGCTTCGAGCGCTACGTGAAATCCGACCGGGTGTCCTCGAAGATGAAGGAGACGCTGCCGGATTGCGACCTCATCATCGGCACCGAAGAGGAAATCCTGATCGCTTCCGGCGCCGACGACGTGCTCGGCGCGCTCAAGGAGATTCGTCGCCTGTCGCCGGCAACGATCGTGCTCAAGCGCGGCGCCATGGGCTGCATCGTCTATGACGGGCCGATCGCCGACGATCTTGAAGCCGGCATCGTCGGCCAGGGTTTTCCGATCGAAGTCTTCAACGTGCTCGGCGCCGGCGATGCTTTCATGTCCGGCTTCCTGCGCGGCTTCCTGCGTGACGAGCCGCTGAAGACCTGCGCCACCTGGGCTAATGCCTGCGGCGCGTTTGCCGTCTCCCGTCTGCTCTGCTCGCCGGAATATCCCACCTGGGCGGAACTTGACTTCTTTTTGACGAGCGGAAGCAAACACCGTGCGCTGCGCAAGGACGAGGCGATCAACCATATCCACTGGGCATCGACCCGGCGCGGCGAAATCCCGCTGCTGATGGCGCTGGCGATCGATCATCGTTCACAACTCGTCAGCGTTGCCGATGAACTCGGCGTCGGCCACGAAAAGATCGTCGCCTTCAAGCGGCTGGCGGTCGCCGCAGCGTCGCGGGTTTCGAATGGCCGCGACGGCTACGGCATGCTGATCGACGAACGTTTCGGCCGTGACGCCTTCTTCGATGCGGCGGCGAAGAATTTTTCCTGGATCGGCCGGCCGGTGGAATTGCCGGGCTCGAAGCCGCTGCGTTTCGAATTCAGCCAGGATATCGGCTCGCAGCTTGTGGAATGGCCGCTTGGCCATTGCATCAAGTGCCTGTGCTTCTATCATCCCGATGATCCGGCCGAATTGAAGACCGAGCAGCAGGAGAAGCTGCGCACGCTGTTCGAGGCGGCCCGCAAGGTCGGGCGCGAACTGCTGGTGGAGATCATTGCCGGCAAGAACGGACCGCTGACGGACGATACGATCGCAACCGCGCTGGAGGAGCTCTATGCACTCGGCATCAAGCCTGACTGGTGGAAGCTCGAGCCGCAGGCATCGAGCAAAGCCTGGAAGAAGATCGATGCGGTGATCGCCAAAAATGATCCCCTGTGCCGCGGTATCGTACTGCTCGGGCTCGAGGCGCCCGCCGACGAGCTGATTTCCTGCTTCGAGGCGACGCTGGCTGCTCCTTCGGTGAAGGGCTTTGCCGTCGGCCGGACGATCTTTGCCGATGCGGCGCGCGCCTGGCTTTCGGGCGCAATGAACGACGAGGAAGCGATCAGCGATATGGCCGGCCGCTTCCGGCAACTGACAGAGGCGTGGCTGAAGACGCGCGAGCGTCAGTAGGAAAATTAAGACCCCTCCCCAACCCCTCCCCACAAGGGGGAGGGACTTAACTTGAGGCATCACCTCACGCCATGAGCGAGCATCCCGAGGATGAAACGTTGCGGCGCGAAGCAGAGAGCCCGGCAGATTGGCCCCTCCCCCTTGTGGGGACGGGTTGGGGAGGGGAAGATAGATAGAGAGTTCAAAGTTCGGGAGGCCCCGATGGGCAAGACGATACGGTTGACGATGGCGCAGGCCGTCGCACATTTCCTCAAAAAGCAGATGACTGTTGTCGACGGCAAAAAGGTGCCGATCTTCGGCGGCGTCTGGGCGATCTTCGGCCACGGCAACGTCGCCGGCATGGGCGAGGCGCTCTATCAGGTGCGCGGAGAGTTGACGACCTATCGCGCCCACAACGAGCAGGGCATGGCGCATGCGGCGATCGCCTATGCCAAGGCGAATTTTCGCACGCGCTTCATGGCCTGCACCACCTCGATCGGCCCCGGCGCGCTGAACATGGTGACGGCCGCCGGCGTCGCGCATGTCAATCGTATTCCGGTTCTCTTCCTGCCGGGCGATGTCTTCGCCAACCGCGCGCCGGATCCGGTGCTGCAGCAGATCGAGGATTTCGGCGACGGCACGGTTTCGGCCAATGATGCCTTCCGTCCGGTTTCGCGCTATTTCGACCGCATCACCCGGCCCGAGCAGATCATTTCGGCGCTGAAGCGCGCCATGCAAGTGCTCACGGATCCGCTGGATTGCGGCCCGGTGACCTTGTCGCTCTGCCAGGACGTCCAGGCGGAAGCCTACGATTACCCGGAAAGCCTGTTCGATGAAAAAGTCTGGACGACCCGCCGGCCACAACCGGATGCCGACGAGCTGGCGAATGCCATCGCGCTGATCAAGGCCTCGCAGAAGCCGGTGATCGTTGCCGGCGGCGGCGTGCTTTATTCGCAGGCGACGAAGGAGCTTGCCGCCTTTGCCGCGGCCCACGCCATTCCGGTTGTCGTCACCCAGGCCGGCAAATCGTCGATCAACGAGACCCATCCGCTGGCGCTTGGCTCGGTCGGCGTCACGGGCACGTCGGCGGCGAATGCGATTGCCGAAGAGACGGATCTCGTTATCGCCGTCGGCACCCGCTGCCAGGATTTCACCACCGGCTCCTGGGCGCTGTTCAAGAACGACAGCCTCAGGATGATCGGTCTCAATATCGCCGCCTATGATGCGGTGAAGCATGACAGCCATCCGCTGGTGGCCGATGCCCGCGAAGGGCTGAAGGCGCTTTCGGCGGGGCTTTCCGGCTGGAAGGCGCCGGCGGCACTGGCCGAAAAGGCGGCTGCGGAGAAGAAGGCCTGGATGGAGGCCGCCGCCAAAGCGTTGGCGACGACCAATGCCGCCCTGCCCTCCGACGCCCAGGTGATCGGCGCGGTGGCGCGCACGATCGGCGGCGAGAATACGACGGTACTTTGCGCTGCGGGCGGCCTTCCCGGCGAGTTGCACAAACTCTGGCCGGCGACAGCGCCGGGCAGCTATCATATGGAATATGGCTTTTCCTGCATGGGTTACGAAATTGCCGGCGGGCTCGGCGCCAAGATGGCGCATCCCGAACGGGATGTCGTCGTCATGGTCGGCGACGGTTCCTACATGATGATGAACTCCGAGATCGCGACCTCGGTCATGCTCGGCCTCAAGCTGAACATCGTCGTGCTCGACAATCGCGGCTATGGCTGCATCAACCGCTTGCAGATGGGCACCGGCGGCGCCAACTTCAACAATCTGCTCAAGGACTCCTATCACGAGGTGATGCCGGAGATCGATTTCCGCGCGCATGCCGAAAGCATGGGCGCCATTGCCGTCAAGGTCGGCTCGATCACCGAGCTGGAGCAGGCGATCGCCGGTTCGAAGAAGAACGATCGCACTTCGGTCTTCCTCATCGACACCGATCCGCTTGTTACCACCGAGGCCGGCGGCCACTGGTGGGATGTCGCGGTGCCGGAGGTCAGCCCCCGCGAACAGGTCAACGAGGCGCGCAAGGGCTATGTCGAGGCACGCGCCGCCCAGCGCATCGGCTAATCTACTGCTGTCATTTTTCGGAGGAGCGGAGCCGCTCTTCCGCAGTGCTTTTGAGGAGAATATGATGAAGGCCAAACTCGGCATGTCGCCCATCGCGTGGTGGAACGACGATCTTCCTGAACTCAGCGACGACGTATCGCTGGAGGAATGCCTTCGGCAATCGCGCAGCGCCGGTTTTACCGGCATGGAGCAAGGCCGTCGTTTTCCCAGCAATCCCGAGGATATGCTGCCCATCCTGCGCGCCGCCGACGTGACGCTGTGCGGCGGCTGGTTCTCGGGCACGCTGGTTATCGAGGAGCTTGCCGCCAACAAGGACCGCATCGCTCCGATGATCGAGCTGTTCAAGGCGGTCAATGCGCCCTGCATCGTCTATGGCGAGGTCGGCCGCTCGATCCAGGGCGACCGGTCCAAGCCGCTCGCGACCAAGCCGCGCCTTTCCGACGACGAGATGAAGGCCTATGCCCGCCGCGTCACCGAGTTTGGGGAATGGTGCGCCGAACAGGGCATGCCGCTCTCCTATCACCATCATATGGCCGCCGTCGTCGAAACCGAGCCGGAACTCGACGCCTTCATGCGCTCTTCGGGCGCAGGCATTCCGCTGCTGCTCGATGCCGGCCATCTCGCCTTTGCCGGCGGTGACGTGCTGCGCGCCATCGGCAACCACCACGCCCGCATCAACCATGTTCACGTCAAGGACATCCGCAAGCCTGTCGTCGACGGGCTCGACCGCAGCCGGCAATCCTTCCTCGACGCAGTGGCGCTCGGCGCCTTCACGGTGCCGGGTGACGGCTCGCTCGGTTTCGGCGCCATCGTCCAGCGGCTGGCCGATCACGGCTATGAAGGCTGGTTCGTTGTCGAGGCAGAACAGGATCCACGCAAGTCACCTCCGCAGAAGATGGCCGAGATCGGCCATGCGGAATTGATGCGGGTCATGACCGCCGCGGGTTATACAGTCGAGACCGAAGGGTTTCCGAAGGGATAACTGAAAGGTCCTGCCGAACTGCTGGAGCAAGAGGCCCCCTCATCCGCCCTCCGGGCACCTTCTCCCCCAAGGGAGAAGGGGAAAAGAGACGGCGCGGCATATCCCTTCTCCCCTCGGGGAGAAGGTGGCGGCAGCCGGATGAGGGGACCGTGCCCCCTAACTTACGAGGAGAAATCACCATGCCAAACCTCAAGGTCAAACCATCGGGCACACATGGCCGGGTCACGCATGTCACCCCTGAGAATGCCGGCTGGACCTATGTCGGCTTCGACCTGCATCGGATGAAACCGGGCGATACCGTTTCCGGAGAGACCGGCGACCGCGAAGTGTGCCTCGTCTGGGTGAGCGGCAAGGGCAAGGCGTCGGCAGGCACCAAGGATTTCGGCACGCTCGGCGGCCGCATGAACCCGTTCGAAGGCGCGCCACATGCGCTCTACATCCCGATGGAATCGACGTGGTCGGTGACGGCTGAAACTGATCTGGAGCTCGCCGTTTGCTCGGCGCCCGGCGGTGGCACCTATCCGGCGAAGGAAATTCCGCCGGGCACGCATGCGCAGGTGACGCGCGGCAAGGGCACGAATGTGCGCTACGTCAACAATATCATGCCTGAGGACGACAGCTCGGCGCATTCGCTGCTTGTCGTCGAGGTGATTACGCCCGGCGGCCATACATCGTCCTATCCGCCGCACAAGCACGACCAGGACGACCTTCCGAACGAGAGCTTCCTGGAAGAGACCTATTACCACCGTCTCAACCCGCCGCAGGGCTTCGGTTTCCAGCGCGTCTACACCGACGACCGCTCGCTTGACGAAGCGATGGCGATCGAGGACGGCGACGTGACGCTGGTGCCGAAAGGCTATCACCCCTGCGCCGCCTGCCATGGCTACGATCTTTATTACCTCAACGTCATGGCCGGGCCGACGCGGATCTGGAAATTCCACAACGCCGTCGAGCACGAGTGGCTGGTCAAGGCGTGAGGACTGCGTCAGATCGCTAAATAATCTGACAGCGGCAAGCTGCCGTTGATGGTTCACTGCTTCCATCCAAACACGGATGGAGGACACCATGCACAGCTCGAATGTCACAATCTCGGCCCGGAATATTCGCTCTTCGCGTCATTTCCGTCCCGGCCTGCTTCTTGCCGTCGTCGCGGCAGCACGCTGGCTGGCGCGCAAGATAGGCGAACGGCGCAACAGTAATGCGCTAATGGAACTTTCCGACGATCAGTTGAAAGATATCGGTCTCTCCAGGGGGCAGACAGAAAGCGACGTTCACGTCTATAGTCGCTACTAAAATACAGGCGTCAGTTGTGATACTGTGCCTCGGGCCGCCTCGTCGGCGGCCTGTCCTGACCCGGAACATCAAATGTCGCAGTTTTCAACAGCACCGCTCCTGCAAACGAAGATGATCACCATTCGTGACATCGTCTGCAATGGTGAGTGCCGCCATAAGAGCGACGAAGAATGCGCCCACGCAACAAGCCTCGTCTATCCCTATCGCGGCGTCTTCATGCGGCATGTCGGCCGCAATGACACGGTGGCCGAAGCCAATCAGCTGTTGTTCTTCAATGCCGGCCAGGGATATCGGATCAGCCATCCGATCGAAGGTGGCGACGCCTGCATCGATCTGGCAATCGACGAAACCATGCTCGAAGAACTCGCGCCGAAAGATCAGGTGCAGCCCGGCCCTGCTTTTTCCTTCCGCCGCCAGCGCCGACGGATCGATCCGCGCGCACAGGCGCTGGTCGCCCTCCTGCGTCACGGTTTGAGCCGCAATGTCGCCGAAACGCTGGAGGCAGAAACACTCGCACTGACGCTGGTCCGCCGCTCGCTCGGCGAGCGCACATCGCATGCGCCGGGCGCCAGCGCCGGCCGGCAGAAACTCGTCGACCGGGCAAAGCTGGTGCTTTCCTCCGATCTCGCGCGGCGCTGGACGCTCGGCGAAATCGCCGTCGAAGTGGGCGTCTCGCCGGTTTATCTCACCCAGGTCTTCCAACAGGTCGAGGCGACACCGCTCTATCGCTATCAGCTGCGGCTGAGACTTGCCCGCGCGCTCGATCTACTCGGAGAGTACGACGATCTGACCGCGCTCGGGCTCGATCTCGGCTTTTCCAGCCACAGCCATTTCAGCGCCTCCTTCAAACAATCCTTCGGGCAGACCCCGGCCGAATTCCAGCGCGCGACGCAGCTGCGCCGGAGGTGATGGTCCAGGTCGATCGCTAAAGATTTCGACAGCGGCGTTGCGGTCTTCGATGATCTTATCAGCCCGTCCCGATCCGTGGACGATCAACCGGAGGATCACCAGATGAAGAAGACAACCTGTGCCGCCTGCGACTGCGAACTCGGCGCCGAGACCATCACCGTCAAGCTCGGCGGCAAGACCGTCGAGGTCTGCTGCCAGGAATGCGCCGAGGCGTTGAACGAGGCGGAAGCCGCTACATCGGCAGTTCCAACAGGCAAGGAATAGAAGACATCAGGCAAGAGCCGCGCTCCCAGCGCGGCTCTTGCGATTCAGGCCCGCAGAAGCCCGTAACGCCAGCCGCGACGTTTCGCATTCTGTGACAGGACCAGGAAGGCGAGGATAAACATGCCTGCCTCGGCAAAGACCGGCACCATCCAGATCCCCTGCTCGCCGAAGATAAAGGGTAGCAGGAAAGTGAGCGGCAGGGTCAGCAGATAGGGCCGCGACAGGCCGAAGATCGCCGCGCGCGGCGCATCGCCGATCGACTGGAAATAGGACGACAGAATCAGCATCTGCCCGAAAAGAAAATAGGCGCCGATCGTCCAGGGCAGAATTCGCCTGACCTCGCCGACAATGGCGGGATCGGCGACAAAGACGGCGCCGAGGCGGCCAACCAGCAATTCGACAGTAATCTCCACCAGAGTGCAATAGATGAGCGCTGAGAGCATGGCGATCTGCAGGCTTTGGCCGACGCGGCGCCCGAGACCAGCACCATGATTGTTGCCTGCGATCGTCTGCAGGGCGATGCTGAGGCCGAGCAGCGGCAGATAGGTGAAGGTCATGATCCGGGTGATGATGCCGTAGGCGGCGATCGTCGCGACGTGGTCATGCGTGTTCCAGAGCGAGATATTGACCAGAATGGCTGCCGAGGCCAGCGATATGCCGATGAAGCCGAGGCTCATCGGCGCGCCGAAGGCGACGATGCGGCGCCACTCGGTCAATGCGGTTTCCAAAGAAGGCCTGAGTGCCGCCGGCCGGCGCCGGCGATAGGCGAGCACGGCTGCGAGACAGACGAATTGCGATGCGATGGAGCCGACCGCCGAACCGAGCACGCCCCAATGCATGACGGCCATGAACAGCCAGTTGGCGAGAATGTTCAGCAGCGAGGCCGACAGCGTCACCAGCGTCATGAAACCGATCTTGCCTTCGCAGCGCAATCCGTCGAGATGCAGCGACAGGAAGAAGCTGACCGGCGCAAAGGCGATCATCGCGCCCATGAACAGCATGGCGCCCTCGGCCACCGCGGCATTGCCGGCAGCACCGGCATCGATGATCTGCCGGCCCGCGATCCAGTAGAGCGCGTTGAGCATCAGGATGACTGCGAGCGCCAGCGTATGGGCGCCTGTGAATACTCGGCGCGCGCCTTGGCGATCGCCGGCGCCGAGCCGGCGGGCAAGGATGCTGGCCATGCCGTTCGAGACCAGCGATTGCAGGGCGATGAGCAGCGTCAGTCCCGGGAAAATCAGGCTGACGGCAGAAAGCGCGTCAGGGCCGACATAGGCGCCGAGGAAATAGGCGTCGACGACGGTGAAGAGGCCGTTGACGGTGGTGATCGCGACGATCGGCGCCGCCGTTTTGATGAAGACGGCCGGCAGCCAGCCGGTGAGAAAGGCGTTGCCTTCTGAAAGAGCGGTCATGGAGAAATCCGTGGGTGGAAAGGCCCGAGCCGGCAAAATCATCCGGATCTGGACGGCCTCAAAAAAAGCAATCTAGAGATCGAGCACCAGATGCGGCACGCCGTTCGAGGTCTTCCGCGGCGAGACGCCGTCGGCATCGATCTGCGCATTCACGCGCTGGCGAAAGGCCGAAAAGCTTTCGAAGGTGACGACATTAACCGGCTTGTCGAAATGGATGGTGATCCTGTGGAGATCGCCGCCCGGCAAGGCCGAAAGCGCCAGGATCTCGCCGGTGAACGGCTGATTGAGATAGCGGCCGCGAATATGGGCGCCGACGAAGAGCTGTGTCTTCGGGCTGGCATTGGGCTTTGCTGCAAGGGCTGCGAGCGTGTTCCAATCGCGCGCGCCGTGCTGGCGGGCAATTATTTCGAGGGCTGCACTGTGGGTCAGTGCGGTGCCGCGATCGTTCATCGCCTGGCGCAATCGCTTGGCCTGGGCCTTCAATTCTTCAATGGCAGGATAGGTCGCCGTCATGGAGTGAGCCTTCGCAAGGCATGCTCTTCGACTGTGAATGGGAGCTCGCATTGCCGCCAGTCAGCATGCACAAGGGGCCGTGACCATGATCGCGAGGACTTCACCATGGATTTTCATCCGCGAGCGGCTGGTGCCTCGAACCGGCCTCTGTATGCGCGAACGCCGCCGACATGTCAAGAATGGCGCATGCGCACCGGGGAATGAGCAAATTTGGGGCAAATCTGCTCGAAATCGGTGCGATTTCCCCGCAAGTTCCACATAAACATTCAATCTTATCGAAGTTGTTCAGCAGCTGTCAGCATTCTTCAGCTAATATCCTGTGGTAGAACAAGCGGAGGCTGAAAGGGCCTTTCAGATGCACCTCGACACAGAACACCCCAAGCCGGAACGAGCTTACAGGGAATTCAATCTCGACAGGCCCGGCAACATCATCTTCGTCGGCCATCACCTCAGCACCGGAACGCAGGTGCGCTGTCTGATCCGCACGATCACGCTTGCCGGCGCACTGCTCGAAGTGAGCCCGAACCTGGAAATGCCGAGCCATTTCTTCCTCGAAATTCTTGGCATCCATGACGAGATCGGCGCAACCATGGTCAAGCGCGAAGGCGAATGGGTGACGGTCAGCTTCAACATGCTGCTCAATCCGGAATTCCTGCACCACGTGCTGCGACTGAGCTTCGAAACCTGAGGCTTCTTGCGATCGGCGAATCATCGCGGCATGGCACCTTCGTTTCTGTGCCCCGTCTTGCGGCCAGATGAGCAATGATCGGAACAACCCAGAGAATTCCGCGCCACTCCGGTCGATCGAGCGGGTCGGCAAAAGCATCGCGGCGGATCCGGCGATTGCGGATTTCGATTTCCCTGAAGAGAACTACCCAGTTGAGAAGCATTGCTTCATCCTCCATCTATTGGCTGGAGCACTTGAGCTAAGCCTTCACGCCCTTTCGATGTAGAGGCGCTGGGGAAAGGGGGTTTTCATTCATGAAAGATGCGAGCTGGGACGACCTGCAACTTTTCTTCCATGTCGCGACCGGCGGCGGGCTCTCGGCCGCAGCCGCGCGCACCGGGCTCAGCGCGCCGACGATCGGTAGGCGGATGCTGGCGCTTGAACGAGTGACGGGCCGATCACTGTTCAGCCGCGGCCCCACCGGTTATCTGCTCGCGAGGGACGGGCAGGAGCTGCTCGACCGCGTCCGGCTGATGCAGGATGCGGCGCGTGCGATCTCCGACTGGCGCGGCGAGGTTCTGACACTGCCGATCGTCTCGACGGCCGCCGACAGCTGGACGTCGCGTTTCATCGCCGACCATCTGGCCAGCGTCTGGACGCCGAAGGACAGTTTCCGCATGTGCTACAAGACCTCTGATGCCAGCGTCGATTTCACCTACCGGGAAGCGCATATCGCCGTTGGCCACAGCCGGCCGGACAGCGGTAACGTCGCGATCCGCCGCTCGGTCAAGGTGGCGCATGCGGTTTACCAGGCGGCAGACTATGACGAAGCCAACTGCAACTGGATCTCGCTCGGCACCGATACCGCCGTCACGCCGGCGGACAAATGGACGTTCGAACAGCCGGATTACTGGATCACCAGCTGGACCAACACGCCGCATATGCTGTTTTACCTGATCCGTGGGGGCGCCGGCCGCGGCGTGCTCCCATGTTTCATCGGCGACCCGGAACGCCACCTTGTCCGCGCCGGGCCTCTCATCGACGAACTGACCTACGAAATGTGGATCGTTGCGCATGACGACGAGCGGCAACGGCCGGAGGTCAGGATCGTCATCGACCGCCTGGCGGCACTCTTTGCCGATCATGAAGACCTGTTTGCCGGGCAGAGGCCGTCGATATGACACAAAAACGCGGGCCTCTCGACCCGCGCCCCCATCATTCAAAGTGTACAGCGTCCTTAACGCGCCGGAATCGACGCGCGGCGCTGTCGATAGGCTTCTGTCGGTTCAGGCGGCGAGATGGCGCTCGATCTCATCGACCGGCATATTCGTATAGTCCTTCGCCACTTCCGCGGTGATCACGGCCTGGGTATCGGCGCTGAGCGCCGGCCGCAATGTGCCGAGCGCTTTTGGCGGTGCGACGATAACGATGCGGCGGGCACTCTTTTCCTGCACCAGTTCGTCAAGCTTTTCCGCCACCTGTTTCAGGAATTCGGCTTCGGCCTGATCCTGCCAGCTGGTCTCCTCGACAGCGCTGCCGCTGAAGCCATTTGCTGCATGGGTTCGGCCGGGCTTATCGGCGCCAATCTCGCGATCCGGCGCGCTCGGCTGCGTCAGGGTTTCCAGCACCTTCAGGTTCATCAGTTGGGCATCGCCCGCGTTCTGCATGATCAGAGCCTTGGCTCCGTCACAGACCACAACCCATGATTCCAAAGGGATTTTAACGTTGGCCATTTTCAACTCCTCGCTGTCGTCATTCGAAGCGCGCCCTGCGTCATCGATCAAGGCAGAACGCCCGGCAGTTGAAAGAGTTCGGGAAAATTGCACCGAAATCGAACGGGCGGCAATCCGGTCGGCCTTTGCTGCGTAGAAAAGGCAGGTTCGGGAGATTGACGATGAAGACATCACTGTTGGCCTATGCCGGCACCTTTTTCACCCTGCTCGTCTGCGACGGGATATGGCTTGGCCTCATCGCCCGCAACTTTTATCGCGACCAGTTGGGGGCGCTGATGCTGCCTTCCCCCAATCTAGCGGTCGCCGCATTGTTCTACCTGTTCTTCGCCGCCGCAGTGGTCGTGCTTGCAGTGCTGCCCGCGCTGTCGGCAGGCTCGATCGCCACAGCGTTTCTTCACGGCGCCATTCTAGGATTGGCGGCCTATGGCACCTATGACGTCACCAATCTTGCCACACTCCGCAACTGGCCACTCGCCATGAGCCTTGTCGACATGGCGTGGGGCACGTTGCTGACGGCGCTGACCGCCGGCGGCGGATATCTCGCCGTCAGAATTCTTGCCTGAAACGATACCAAGGAGTGAAAGCCCGCGTCCCGATAATGGACATGACGGCGTCCCGCATAGGAACAAAGTTTGAACTCGTTAAAATTGTAATTTTATATTTGACGAATGTGCAAAACATTCATGTGACCTTGGTTGGGAGCAAGACCAGATTGCTCGGGATGAAGACCAGCTTGCTCGATCAAAACCGCCCTGATCGAGATCATAGACCCCAAATGCGTCCTGACGGAGAATGTGAATGTCTATGCTCCGCGCCACACACCTTGCCACGGTGAAGTCCGCTGTTTACGACCTGCGCTGGGAAGAATTCAGCGTCAAGCGGCCAGCCCGCATCGTCGCCGTCCGGCCGTGCCTCACAGGCGTCTCGATGCGAAGCGCCGAGATCATCGATATTTCCCAGGGTGGCGCGACGTTTGTCGTATCGACCACGGCCGGCCTGCCGAAGCATTATTATCTCAACATTCTCGGCCTCGCCTATCGCATCGGATGCGCCGAAGTCTATCGTCACAAGGAACGCATCGGCGTGCGGTTCATCAACATTATGGACCCCGAGGTTCTGCGCCGCGTCGTCCGCACCGATTTCCTCGTCGGCAATATGGAAGCGATCGCCGCCCGGCGCGGGCCGATCTTCCGGGCGTGAACAGGCCAAGAGGCTGCATAATTCCTTGAATCGGGATTGGCGTCTCGCGCGTCTGAAAAGACGCGCTGGGCTGCCGTTGCGGAAATAATCTTGCTTGCGTTGGCCGTGCCCGGGCCTATTGTTTCGCCAATTGTCACGATATCCGGGAAACCGCCGTCGCATGTCCGCCTTTTCGCGCTTCACGCCTCTTGCCAGCGCCCTGCCTTCCACAGTTCCTTTCGTCGGCCCCGAGGCGATCGAGCGCCAACGCGGACTTGCCGTTTTGGCCCGTATCGGCGCCAATGAGAACGGCTTTGGTCCAGCCCCTTCCGTCTTTGCGGCGATGCGCGAGGAGGCCGGCAATATCTGGAAATACAATGATCCGGAAAATTTCGCGCTCAGGCAAGCGCTTGCCGCCCATCTCGGCGTCTCGGCCACCAATATCGCCATCGGCAGCGGCATCGACGAATTGCTCGGCCAAATCGTCCGGCTGGTGATCGAGCCGGGCGCGCCTGTCGTCACTTCGCTTGGCGCCTACCCGACCTTCAACTTCCATGTGACCGGTTTCGACGGCCGACTGGTGACGGTTCGCTACGCAAACGACCGTGAGGATCTCGACGGGCTGCTGGATGCCGTGAAGCGCGAGAATGCGCCGCTCGTCTATTTCGCCAATCCCGACAATCCTATGGGGAGCTGGTGGGATGCCGACAGGATCGTCGCTTTCGCCCGGGCGCTGCCCGAGACGACGCTGATGGTGCTCGACGAGGCCTATAGCGAGACCGGGCCGGCAGGGTCGCTGCCGTCGATTTCCTCGCTTATCGACCTGCCGAACGTCGTTCGCACCCGCACTTTCTCCAAAGCCTACGGGCTTGCCGGCTCGCGCACCGGCTACGTGATCTCGGCCGCCGGCACGGCGCAGGCCTTCGACAAGATCCGCAATCATTTCGGCATGAACCGGTTGGCGACGGCCGCAGCGCTCGCCGCCCTCAAGGACCAGGCCTATCTCGTCGAGGTGGTCGGGAAAATCCACGCGGCGCGCGACCGGATCGGCGGTATCGCCCGGGCAAACGGCCTTGAGCCCCTGCCCTCGGCAACGAATTTCGTGGCGATCGACGCCGGCCGCGACGGCGCATATGCCAGGGCGATCGTCGACGGTCTGATGGAACGCGGCGTCTTCATCCGCATGCCTGGCGTGGCGCCCCTCAATCGCTGCATTCGCGTCAGCGTCGGGCCAGAGGCGGATATGGCGCTTCTCGAAGAAACCCTGCCGCAGGTGCTGAAACAGATCGGCTGATGGAGCATGTGCCGAAAATGTCAGCGGTTTTCGGGCGGCATCATGCTCTCACTCTTTGCTGTAAAACAGCGAGAACCGCGACCGGGTGGAGGATCCGGTCGCGGTTCCGTTCTCCCGGCGTCGGCCCCATCTAAAGTGCCCGCCAGCCCCTCTTTTCGAGGTTGTTATATCGTTCCTGCCGATTTGCCGGCAGGACAATGTCAGTGAACCGTCATCCACTCGCGGGCGGCGCGTAGCGCTGCCACGAGCTGCATCTTGTCCATTGCGGCGGCCACGTCGGCACGAAGCTCGGCGGCGCGGTCGTTGCCCTTGATTGCGGCGATGTTCAGCCATTTGTGAGCTGCGACAAGATCGACTTCGCAACCGCGGCCGGTCGCATACATCAGACCCATTTCGCAGAAGACATCGGCGCTGTTGTCGCCACCCATGGTGGCCGTTTCAGCATTGTGCATTTCAAAGCGTGCCATCGGTTTTATCCCTGTTAGCCTGTTTATGACTTACCCTGTTTTACCTCTGGGCCTTGCCGTCTATCGCGGCTTGCGGCCCTTGCGGTCCGGCGGGTTTGCCCCGCTCGTTTGATGGGTTCACTATGCCAAACGGCTTTCAAAAAACGCCTAAAATGCATGATTAATTCTAGACAAACAAAGTGCAAATGCTTGGTAAATTTGGGTTTTTGTTAAACATCAGATGCCTTGCGGATTAGGGATTTTCGCTCGAATTTTACGAAAGATTCAGATCTGAAAATAAAGGGATCGTTCATCATGAAATCAGCAGGCGATATTTTTGAAAGGCCGCCGCACGGCTTTTTCTCGCGTCTTTTGCCCAGTCTGCGGGATAACAATCATGCTTATTTACCTTTACGTTCGCGTCAGTTAGTTTCGCGGCCGATCAGGGACATCATGGAGGAAAAGATGATCCGCAGCTTCGTTCTCGCCGCCGCCATAACAATGATCGCGGGGATCTCGCATGCCGAGGAGCCGATCGTCGGTAACTGGAAGACGGCCGCCGGCGATACGGCGGTGATCGCTTCCTGCGGCGGCAGTTATTGCGTGACGCTGAAGACCGGCAAATATGCCGGCCGGAAGATCGGCACGCTTGCGGGAACCGGTGGCAGCTATGCCGGCGAGATCATCGACCCGGCCGCCGACAAGACTTATAGCGGCTCGGGCAAGATTTCCGGCAATTCGCTGAGGATGCAAGGCTGCGTGATGAAGGTCCTCTGCAAGGCCCAGACATGGACACGGCTCTGAGCCTGGCGGCTGCACGACGATCACCAAACGCGGGGCATGCCAACGCCCCGGCATGCCAGCGGCCCTTTTCCGCCCCTTCACCCAAGCGACCCGGCAAAATCGAACGCGTTGAGCCGGGCCTGGCGAACCCTTGTAAATCCCCTCCGCAACCCGCCCGAGCCTCCCCGGCAAGCTGAACGCTGGATGAACCGGTATCTCAGCACTCATTCAGCCGCCCCATGGCAAAACCCTTGTCACGATAGAGTTGCGTATCGGGGGCAAGGCAATGGACATGTATATTCTGGCAAGGCGTTTCAGCATCATCACACTGTTTGCGGCGATCTTCGCGATCACGTTTTCGGCGGTGGTGGTGCACAATGGCGGCGGTGGCGCACAGTCGCATTTCGGGGCGAGCTATACCTGCCTGGAGAGAAACGGCACCTTCTGCGCGCCATCGGTGCAGTGAGCGGCATCTGACGCGGAAGACGATAAAATAATCGGATTCCGCCGGCGCGCGTCGTTTGCTTGTCAAAAACAACTCTCTATAATGCGTCATGAACAAACGAATCTCCCCTTTGTCGCCGCTCGACATATCCTCGCCACCCCCTTTCCAGTCGCAGAGCTTTGATGATCCCGCCAAGGCGGTGGAGGCGCTGACGGCGCTTTACGAGCGCAATACGGCATTCCTGATCAAGAGCTTCACCGAGCTGGCGCAGGGCGCTCCGATCTCCTCGCGCTATCGTGCTTTCTATCCGCAGGTCAGCATCGAGACGACAAGCTTCGGCCATGTCGATTCGCGCCTTTCCTACGGCCATGTCACGGCACCGGGCATCTATACGACGACAGTCACCCGGCCGAAGCTCTTCAAGCATTACTTGAAGGAGCAGCTGGCGCTCCTGGTGAAGAGCCACAATGTTCCGGTCATCGTGTCGGAATCGACGACGCCGATCCCCTTGCATTTCGCCTTCGGCGAGGGTGCGCATGTGGAAGCATCGACAAACGCCTTCATCGACGTTCCGATGCGCGATATTTTCGACACGCCCGACCTCAACACCACCGATGACGAGATCGCCAACGGCGAATATATCCCGCCACCGGGAGAGCCCTCGCCGCTTGCGCCATTCACCGCGCAACGCATCGACTATTCGCTCGCCCGTCTGTCGCATTATACGGCGACGCATGCCGAGCATTTTCAGAATTTCGTGCTGTTCACGAACTATCAGTTCTATATCGACGAATTTTGCAGCTGGGCTCGCAAGCTGATGGCGGAGGGCGGCGACGGCTATACGGCCTTCGTCGAGCCCGGCAACATCGTCACCCTGCCCGGCTCGAGCGCGCCGGAAACCGATGCGGCGCTTACGCGCCTGCCGCAGATGCCGGCTTACCATCTAAAGAAGAAGGGCCATGCCGGGATCACCATGATCAATATCGGCGTCGGCCCCTCCAACGCCAAGACGATCACCGATCATGTCGCCGTGCTGCGCCCGCATGCCTGGCTGATGCTCGGCCACTGCGCCGGTCTTCGCAACAGCCAGCGGCTCGGCGATTATGTGCTTGCCCATGCTTATATGCGCGAGGACCATGTTCTCGACGACGATCTGCCGGTCTGGGTGCCGATCCCGGCGCTGGCCGAAGTGCAGGTGGCGCTTGAGGCAGCCGTTGCCGAAATCACCGGCTACGAGGGCTTCGAGCTGAAACGCATCATGCGCACCGGCACCGTCGGGACGATCGACAACCGCAACTGGGAACTGCGCGACCAGCGCGGGCCGGTGAAGCGGCTGTCCCAGGCGCGCGCAATCGCGCTCGACATGGAATCGGCGACGATCGCCGCCAACGGCTTCCGCTTCCGCGTGCCCTACGGCACGCTGCTCTGCGTTTCCGACAAGCCGCTGCACGGCGAATTGAAGCTGCCGGGCATGGCGACGGCCTTCTACCGCACACAGGTCAACCAGCATCTGCAGATCGGCATCCGCGCCGTGCAGAAGCTTGCCGCCATGCCGACGGAAGCGCTGCATTCGCGCAAGCTGCGCAGCTTCTTCGAAACGGCCTTCCAATAGGCCGTTTCCTCATCGGCCTGTCATCACAACAGGCACTGAGCGCTGTGCAAGCGTCTGCGGCCTGCCAGCGGCAATATTCAGCCCTGCGATCAACAGGGTGAAGGCCAGGAAGGCGAAAGCGACGCGCTGGAGAATCTTCAGCCCATCGCTTTCGAGGAACTCCTGCTGACGCTTTTCATGGCGACGTGCCCAGATCTGGCTTGCCAGCGCGATTTCAAGAATGCTCATTGTCGTTCTCCTCGACAGGTTTCGATGAAGCCTTGTCGAGTGCTGACTTGCCGTTTCGACAGCCGACCCACCAAAAGTTTTTTTAGGGCGATGTCGAAATGCGCGAAGCTCGATCGTCCAGAGTCATTGAAGCGCCGCAAGGGAGGCTGTCCGCGATGAAATATCTCTGTCAGGTCTGGTTCGATAACGGCGTGCTCGACGCCATGACGCAAGAGGAGAAGGCCAAGCTCGACACGAACTCCTTGAACTATGACAAGGACCTCGTCGAAAGCGGACATATGATCGTCGCCCAGGCGTTGCAGTCGCCGAAAGCGGCGGTGACCGTTAGGGTGCGGGGCGGTGAAATGTCGGTAACGGACGGTCCCTTTACCGAGACCAAGGAGGCGCTCGGCGGCTTCATCCTGATCGAGGCCAAGGATCTCAACGACGCGATCCGCATCGCCGCTGGCATCCCGCTTGCCAAGCTCGGCGCGATCGAGGTGCGGCCCATCCACGAATTCGCAGCTCAATGAGGAGGTACCAATGAAGTTTCTATGCCAGATCTGGTTCGACACGGAAAAAAGCAAGCTGGTTCCTCAGACCGAATGGGATGCGCTCACACAGGAGTGCATCACCAGCGACAATCGCTGGCGCGAGAGCGGTCATCTGCTGGTGGCGCTCGCCTTGCATGAACCGTCAGCGGCGATCACCGTCCGCCTGCGCAACGGCGAAGCCTCCGCGACCGATGGTCCTTTTGCCGAAATCAAAGAGCACCTCGGTGGTTTCGTGCTGATCGAAGCCGAGAATATCGAGGAGGCGAAGACGATCGTGTCCAGTTTTCCGATCCTCAGATATTGCTCAATCGAAGTGCGCCCGACTTATGCCATCCAGGATGGGAAATAGTCGTGCGCTACATCTGCCTGATCTATAACAGCGCCGACACCGACGGCACGCTGACATCTGAAGAGACCGATGACCTCGTCAAAGCGCATTTCGCCTTCGACGAGGAACTGCGCCGCGACGGTATCATGGTCCACGCCGATGCGCTTGAGATGCCTGATAGGGCGACCGTGCTGCGTGTTCGAGACAACACTCTGTCCGCGACCGACGGTCCCTATGTCGAGACGAAGGAGCATCTTGCCGGCTTCTACGTCATCGAGGCGCCTGATATGGCGACGGCAAAAAAGATCGCCGGGCGGATCCCTTCGGCGCGTTTCGGCGCGGTCGAACTTCGGCCCGTGCGGATGCTGACCCTGCCGGACTGAGGTGCGCCGTTGGAAAGCCTGATCGAGGAGATTTATCGAACCCAATCGCGCCGGGTGCTGGCGACGCTGATCCGCCTGCTCGGCGATTTCGACCGGGCCGAGGAAGCGCTGCACGACGCCTTCGCCGCGGCCGCCCGGACATGGCCGGCCGACGGCATTCCCGGCAATCCCTTCGCCTGGCTCGTTTCCACGGGGCGCTTCAAAGCGATCGACACGATCCGGCGGCGAGCGCGCTTCGATGCGTCGCAGCATCACATCGAGGACAGCCTCTACACGCCTGATGCAACGGAGATCGGCGACATGGAACCAATCGAGGACGACATGCTGCGGCTGATCTTCACCTGCTGCCATCCCGCCATCCCCTCCGATGCGCAGACGGCGATGACGCTTCGGGAAATCTGCGGATTGACCACCGAGGAGATCGCCCATGCCTTCCTCTCCCCGGCGCCGACGGTCGCCCAGCGGATCGTGCGCGCCAAGAACAGGATCCGAACGGAGAATATCCCCTATGAGGTGCCAGGCCGCGAGGCGCTGCCTGAGCGGCTCGACCAGGTGCTGCACGTCATCTACCTGGTCTTCAACGAAGGCTATTCCGCCTCTTCGGGCGAGGCCGTGGTTCGTGCCGACCTGACGGCGGAGGCGATCCGTCTGGCCCGGCTGCTTCTGGCGCTGCTGCCGCATCCCGATGTCCGCGGCCTGCTGTCGCTGATGCTGCTGCAGGATTCCCGCCGCACCGCCCGCAGCAATGAGCAGGGGCTGCTGGTGCTGCTTGCCGATCAGGACCGCTCGCTCTGGGATCATGAAAAGATTGCGGAAGGATCGGCGCTGCTTGCCGAGGCAATGCGGGAGGGAGAGATCGGCACCTACACACTGCAGGCGGCAATCGCCGCCGAGCATGCCAGGGCACCTGCTGCCGATGAGACCGACTGGCGGCGGATCGCCTTCTATTACGATCTTCTTCTGGCGGCCCAGCCCTCCCCGATCGTCGAACTCAATCGCGCCGTGGCGATCGCGATGGCGGAAGGGCCGGCGAAGGGGCTGGATCTGGTCGATGCCATTCTGGAACGCCAGGAGCTCAAGGCCTATCATCTCGCTCATTCGGCGCGCGCCGATTTCCTGCGGCGCCTCGGCCGGCGGCAGGAGGCGATCGCGGCCTATGGAACGGCGCTGTCGCTTTGCCGGCAGGAGCCGGAGCAGGCATTTCTCAGAAAACGGATTTCAGAGCTTGCCGCGGCGCCCGAGCGGCAGTGAGATCGCCGTGCCCGTCAGCGCTGAGACGATGATCAGCAGGTGGGCGTTGACGCTTGCCTGCGCCAACGCGGCCAGGGCCAGCCGCTCGCTCGAAGCGCCGAGAGCAATGGCGCCGGCGGTGATGCCGGCCGGATAGGTACCGACGCCACCCGGCGCGTGTACCGGCAGCACGGAGGAAAGCTCACCGCCAAGCGCACCGCCGAAGCTCGCCGCCATCGGCAGCACGCCCATCAGGCCGAGCGCCCAGGCAAGCACCATCACCTTCACCAGCCAGTTGACGATGGTCATCGCCCAGGCGCGTGTAAAAGCGATGGCATCGACCGGCAAACCGTTTTCGATCTCGGCGACGAATTTCTGCGCCTTCCCCGGCAGCAGCCTGGCGGCGAGGCGCAGCAGCGGCTTGCGCGCGGCGAAAGCTGCGACCGGCAGCAGCAGAAACACCGTCCAGAGCAACCAGGCAACAACTGCATCTGCGGCGGCGACGGCAAAACCGATACCGGCGGCGGCGACCAGCGCGTGCAGGTCGAGCAGCCGCATGACGAACAGCGCCGAGGTTCCGCGTGTCAGCGGAATGCCGAACTCCGTGCGCATCAACAGCGGAAAGCTGGTCTCGCCGGTGCGGAAGGGCAGCATGATGTTCAACAGGTTGTGGATCTGCGTGACGCGGAAGAGGACCGCGAACCGGCCGGCCGTCTCCTTCGGAAAATAATCATAGATGCGCCAGGTGCGCAGGAAATAGGTGCTCGTCAGGAGCACCAGCGCGCCGATCACCGGACCGGCGCCGACATCCGCCCACTGCCTGATAATGACAGGCCAACCCCAGAACCATTGGATGAAGAGCGCATAGGCTGCGACGATGACGACCGTCAGCACCGTCATGCGATTGCGCATAAACCAGGATTGCCGGCTTTCAACGATCGAACTCTTCATGTAGTAGGCATTCCTTGCTTGGGTCGGCAGGGCTTGGGTCGGCAGGGCCCGATCCCGTCGCCAGGCCTTTTAAGAGAAATGACGGTTGCGCACAACGGCGGAGTTGATGGGCAGTGGCGGCGAACTCCGCTTCCCCGCCGACGATCCGAGCGCTGACCGGTAAATCACATGCCTTGCCGGCTTGACGTGGAGATCGATGTTGGAGCGGATTACCAAAAGCATTACGAGCGCAAGCATTTTTCTGGCAGTCTATTTCCTGCTCAATATCGCGCTGCGCATCGCCTTGCCTCATACGCTCGATCTCGACGAGGCGGAGCAATCTTTCTATTCACAATACCTGCTTGCCGGCTACGGCCCGCAGCCGCCGTTCTACAACTGGATTCAATATGCCATCGTTTCGGTGACCGGCATATCGATGTGGGTGCTGTCGGTGCCCAAGAATATCATTCTCTTCGGCTGTTATCTCTTCTATGGGCTTGCTGCCCGCGAGGTGCTGAAGAACCGTTCGCTGGCAGCCGTCGCCATGCTGAGCCTGATTACGCTGCCGCAGGTGGGCCTGATGGCGCAGCGCGAATTGACCCATACCGTCGCCCTGCTGTTTGCGACCTCGCTCTTCCTCTTCGGTTTTTTCCGGACGCTGCGCCAGCCGACGCTCGCAAGTTTCCTCGTCATCGGCATCGCCACCGGCATCGGGCTGATCTCGAAATACAATTTCGCCATCCTGCCGGCTGCAGCACTCCTCGCCGTGCTGCCTGACCGGGAATGGCGCAGCCGCCTGATCGACTGGCGTTTGCTGCCGGCGATCGTAGTCGCCATTCTGATCGTGCTGCCGCATGCGCTCTGGTTGCCTGACAATCTCCTCAGCGCCTCTGGGCCGACACTGGAGCGAATGACCGCAGAAGACTTGGCCCCCGCCGGCATGCCCCGCATCGGACAGGGACTATTATCTCTCCTCATCGCCGTCCTCGGCTTCGTCGCCTTGCCGATCGTTCTCGTCGCAGCCGCATTCCGGCGGGACTTCTTTGGCGCGCTCTCCTCGTCCAGCCCGATGATCCGGGTGATCGAGCGGATGATGGTCATCAGTCTGGTCGCTTTCGTCGGCGTGGTGCTCTTTGCCGGCGCAAGCGATATCCACGAGCGCTGGCTCGACCCCTGCCTGCTCGTCCTGCCGCTCTATCTGTTCCTGAAACTGGAAACCGCAGGTGTCGATCTTTCCGCCGGCCTTGCGCGCTTCCGGCCCGTGGTGCCGGTCTTCATGGTCGTCATCCTGTCGATCCTTCTCTTCCGGATCATCGGCATTCAATATATCGGCACCTATACGAGAACGAACGTACCCTTTGCGGGCTACGTCGCTGAATTGACCGCGACCCGCAAGCCGGTTCTCATCGTCGCTGGAACCAAGTTCGTGGCCGGCAATCTGAAGCTGGCGCTTCCCGATGTTCCCGTGGTGATACCGTTCTTCCCGGGATCCGGGGTTCCCGAATATGCGGCTGCGAAGGGACCGGTTCTGGTTGTCTGGCGCGGCGAGACCGCAGACGACCCGACGATTTCCCCCGGCTTCGCCAACGATCTCGCAAGATCAGGCATTCATCTGCAGGAGTTGAACACGCTGACGCTGCCCTATCTCTTCGGTGACGGCAAACGCAGCTTCTCCATCGGGTATTCCTGGGTAGAGGGCGGCGCCAAATAGCGTTGCGGCAGGTCAAGCGATTGCGGGGAAACCGGCATTGCCCGCTGGCAACCGGCGGACAGTTCATGTACTAGCCTTCCGCAAGCGCGACGGCAGCAGTAAGATTGCTCGGCCGTCCGGCCTTTTGGAGATGAACGTTGCAGACAACCGTAGAGCCCATTCGCGGTACGAATGATCCGGTACAATCGCTCGAGCTGTCGCTGGTCGTGCCGATTTTCAACGAAGAGGATAGCGTCGGTCCGCTCGTCGAGCGTGTCGTGGCTGCGATGGCAGCCTATCCCCATCGCTGGGAGCTGCTCCTCGTCGACGACGGCAGCACGGATGCGACGCTCGTCAACGCCCGCAAGTTCGTCGGACGCGACGGGCTGGTGCTCAGGATTGTCGAGCTGCAGCGCAACTTCGGCCAGACCGCTGCCATGCAGGCTGGTATCGACACCGCTCAGGGCCGGCTGATCGCAACGATGGACGGCGACCTGCAGAACGATCCGAAGGACATTCCTGCGATGGTCGCCGAATTGGAACGGCGCGAACTCGACCTCTTGGTCGGCTGGCGCAAGAACCGCAAGGACGGTCTGCTGCTGCGCAAGATCCCCTCCTGGTGCGCAAACTACCTGATCGGCCGCATCACCGGTGTCAAGCTGCACGATTACGGCTGCAGCCTGAAGATCTACCGTGCCTCAATCATCAAGCAGGTGAAGCTGATGGGCGAAATGCACCGCTTCATCCCGGCCTGGGTGGCCGGCGTCGTCCCGAGCTCGCGCATCGGCGAGATGGCCGTCACCCACCATGCGCGCGAACACGGCGTTTCGAAATACGGAATTTCGCGCACCGTCCGCGTCATTCTCGACCTGCTGTCGGTGATGTTCTTTATGCGCTACAAGGCGCGGCCTGGGCATTTCTTCGGCTCGCTGGGTCTTGGCCTCGGTGCGGTCGCGATGCTGATCCTCATCTATCTCGGCTTCGACAAGTTCATCATGGGCAACGATATCGGCACGCGGCCGATGCTGATGGTCGGCGTCGTGCTGCTGCTGTCGTCGGTGCAGATGATCACAACCGGCATCCTGGCGGAGATGATCGCGCG
The DNA here is from genome assembly GCF_019685125.1 of Rhizobium sp. NZLR10. Lineage (NCBI taxonomy): Bacteria > Pseudomonadati > Pseudomonadota > Alphaproteobacteria > Hyphomicrobiales > Rhizobiaceae > Rhizobium > Rhizobium sp. NZLR10. The sequence goes on from NZ_JABDWE010000004.1 coordinate 125,029, forward strand.
CACCTATTACCGTGACGACGCCTCTCCGAATTATATCGTGCGGCAGATCTTCGACGATCGAAGCCAAGCCTAAGCCGGCAGCACGATGCTGGAGCGCGCGACGAGGACGATCAAAACCGCCGGCCTGCTGCTTGCGGCCTATTTCGTGCTCAACATCGTGCTGCGCCTCGCGCTTCCGCATTCGCTGGAGCTCGACGAGGCCGAGCAATCCTTCTTCTCGCAATATCTGCTGGCGGGCTACGGTCCGCAGCCGCCCTTCTACAACTGGATGCAATATGCCGTCGTTTCGGTCACGGGCATGTCGATCGGCGCGCTGATCGTTCCGAAGAATATTCTCCTCTTTCTGTGCTACCTTTTCTACGGCCTTGCCGGGCGCGAAGCTTTGAAGGACCAGGCGCTTGCCGCCATCGGCATGCTCGCGCTGATCACCCTGCCCCAGGTCTCCTTTATGGCCCAGCAGGATCTGACCCACACGACGGCACTGCTCGTTGCCAGTTCGCTGTTTCTCTACGGCTTTTTCCGCACGCTCGATCGACCAAATCTCGGCAGCTATCTCGTGCTCGGGCTTGCCACAGGCATTGGCCTGATCTCGAAATATAATTTCGCGCTGATGCCAGCCGCCGCCTTGATCGCCATCCTGCCGGATGCCGAATGGCGCCGCAGGGCGCTCGATTGGCGCATATTGGCGGCGATCGCCGTTGCGCTGGTCATCGTCCTGCCGCACGCGATCTGGCTGCGAGACAATCTCGCATTTGCCTCCTCGGATACTCTGGTGAAGATGGCGGCCGGCAACGAACCCGCCGGCATGGTGCGAATTGGCAAGGGCATCATCGCCTTTGTCGTTGCCATCATTGCCTTTGCGGCCCTGCCGGCCGCTATCTTCGCCGCCACCTTCCGCCGGGATTTTATCCGTGCCCTTTCGGCCGGCAACCGCTGGACCGGGATGATGGAGCGGATGATGCTCGCAAGCCTTGCCGGCATCGTTCTCATCGTGCTCTTCACCGGCTCCACCACTGTGCGTGAACGCTGGCTCGACCCGTTCCTGCTCGTGCTGCCGATCTATTTCCTGGCGAAGATGCAGGCTGCCGGCATCGACCTTTCCGGAGGGCTACGCCGCCTCCGGCCGGTGCTGCCGGTGCTGATGGCCTGCGTGCTGATCGCACTCGGCTTGCGTGTCGTCGGCGCCGGGCTGATCGGCGTCTACAGCAGGCCGAACGTGCCGATGGCGCGCCTTTCCCGCGAGATGTCGCGGCAGGCGGAACCGGCGTTGGTGATCGCCTCGGACACCTATGTCGGCGGAAACATGCGGCTGCAATTTCCCGATGTGCCCGCGGTCATCCCCGATTTCCCGGCACCTGGCATTCCAGCCTATGCCGAGGCGAAGGGACCGGTGCTGATCGTCTGGCGCGGCAAGAAGACGGCGACGGCCGCCGATGCGGTCATGCCGGAGCAGTTTTCATCGGCGCTGACGGCAGCGGGCATCGCGCCGCAGGAGATCGGCTCGCTGTCGCTTCCCTATTATTTCGGCCGCCCGGGCGACAATTTCGCGCTCGGTTACGCCTGGGTTCAGCCGAGGGCCAGATAGATGAGCGAAACCAATAGCCGCGACATCCGGTGGATTTTCGTTCTGCTGGCGGCCTATTTCGTGCTTCAGGTCGGCGTGCGGCTGGCAACCTCGCATTCGCTCGATCTCGACGAAGCCGAACAGGCCTTCCGCTCGCAATGGCTTGCCGCCGGCTACGGCCCTCAGCCGCCGTTCTACAACTGGCTGCAATACACCGTCTTCCAATTTGCCGGCGTCTCGCTTGCCGCGCTTTCGGTGGTGAAAAACCTTCTGCTGTTCACGTCCTACTTGCTCTACGGCCTGACCGCGCGTCTCCTGCTGCGCGACAAGGCGCTGGTGGCGATATCAACACTGGGGCTGCTGACGATCCCGCAGATGGCTTTCGAGATGCAGCGCGACCTCACGCATACGGTCGCCGTGTTCTTCTCGGCCAGCATCTTCTTCTACGGCTTCATCCGCAGCCTGAAACAGCCGAGCCTTGCCTCCTATCTGATCGCCGGCATCGGAATCGGCTTCGGACTGCTTGCTAAATATAATTTCGCGATCCTGCCGGCGGCAGCGCTGATTGCCGCGCTGGCGGATGCGCGCCTGCGGCCGCGGATCTTCGACCGGCGGCTGATGCTGACGGCGGCGGTGGCATTCGTCATCACCCTGCCGCATCTCTTCTGGCTGAAGGACAATCTCGATTTCGCCACCGCACGCACCCTGGAGAAGATGACTGCGAGCGGCCATGCGAGCTATCTCGTGCAGGTGGCCATGGGTGTCAGCTCGCTCGCTCTCGCCACCATCAGCTTTGCCGGATTGACGGTGGCGGTCTTTGCCATCGTCTTCGGCAAGAGCTGTCGTCCGGCGCTCACCGCCGGCTCGGAATGGACACGGCTCATCGAGCGGATGATGCTCGTCTTCCTCACCGGCATTCTGTTTCTGATCGTCTTCGGCGGCGCGGCCGGTATCAAGGACCGCTGGCTGGTGCCGATGCTCTTCATCCTGCCGCTCTATTTCTGCCTGAAGATCGAGGCCGCCGGCGTCGCGACAGGCAGGGCGTTCCGGCGTTTTATGGCGATCGTCGCGATCATCATGATCGGCGTGCCAGCGGCCCTTTACGGCAGTGTCGCGGCCGCACGCTTCACCGGTCACTACGAACGATTGAACAGGCCCTATGCCACGATGCTGGAAAGCCTGCGCAAACAGGCCGAGCCGGCGGCGATCCTTGCCGGAGACAGCCTGCTTGCCGGCAATCTCCGGCAGGATATTCCCGGCTTGCCGGTTCTCTCCGTGGATTATCCCGGCTTCCATCCGGATCTGACCGACCGGCGACCGCTTCTCCTCGTCTGGCTGATACCGCCGAAAGGGGGAAGCGAAGCCCTCCCGCCGGCCATGGCTCAATGGCTCCAAGCCAATCTCGGCACGTCCGCACCGGATGGGTCGGTGATCGACGCGCCCTATTTCTACGGGCGCGGCGAGGATCGCTACCGTTTCGGCTATGCCTGGATCAACCAGCCGGACTAAGCGAAATCAGGATTTCAGTTCCTTCCAGGCCAAATCCAGCGCCAGGCTGGTAATTCTTGCCATCTCGTCCACCTCCGCATGGCTGATGACAAGCGGTGGCGAGGCCAGCATGCGGTCGCCCGTGGCGCGCAGCACGAGGCCGTTCGCCAGCGCATGGTTGCGCACCAGCGCACCGACCTGATCGGGCTTGTCATAACGCGTGCGCGTGCTCTTGTCGGCAGTCAGCTGCAGGGCGCCCATCAGGCCGATGCTGACGGCCTCGCCGACCAGATCATGCTCGGCAAGGGCCGCCCAGGCCTTGCCAAAATAGGGGCCGATATCGTCGCGCACCCGTTCGACCAATTTCTCCTCCTCGATGATGCGCAGGTTTTCGAGGGCGGCGGCAGCGCAGACGGGATGGCCGGAATAGGTGAAGCCGTGATTGAACTCGCCGACCTCGTTGATCAGCACGTCGGCGATGCGGTCACTGACGAGCACGCCGCCGATCGGCAGGTAGCCGGAGGACAGTCCCTTGGCGATCGGCGCCAGATCGGGCTCGACGCCGAAATGCTGATAGCCGAACCAGGCGCCCAGCCGGCCGAAACCGCAGATCACCTCATCGGTCACCAACAGGATATTACGCGCCTTGCAGATCCTGTCGATCTCCGGCCAGTAGGTCTCGGGCGGGATGATGACGCCGGCAGCCCCCTGCACCGGTTCGGCGACGAAGGCTGCGACATTTTCCTCGCCCAACTCGTCGATCTTCGCTTCGAGTTCGCGGGCGACCTTGAGACCGAATTCATCAGGCGAGAGATCGCCGCCCTCGCCGTACCAATAGGGCTGGCCGATATGAACGATGCCAGGGATCGGCAGGTCGCCCTGCTCGTGCATGTATTTCATACCGCCGAGGCTGGCGCCGGCGACGGTCGAACCGTGATAGCCGTTCTTCCTTGCTATAACGATTTTCTTCGACGGCTTGCCGACGGCGCTCCAATAGACGCGGGCCATGCGGAACCAGGTGTCGTTCGCCTCCGAGCCGGAGCCGGTGAAGAAGATATGGTTGAAACGCGCCCCCGCGTGGGCGGTGACCTTCTGGGCAAGCAGCGTCGCCGGCGTCGAACTCGTGCCGAAGAAGGTATTGTAATAGGGCAGCTCGTTCATCTGTCTTGCAACGGCGTCAGTGATCTCGCGGCGGCCATAGCCGATATTGACGCACCAGAGGCCGGCGAAGCCATCGAGATATTTCCTGCCGTGATTGTCGAAGATATGAACGCCCTCGCCGCGCTGGATGATGCGCGTGCCTTCGGCATTCAGCTTCTTCATGTCGGCGAAGGGATGCAGGTGATGCGCGGCGTCGATCGCCGCAAGGTTCGAGGGTGGGTAGGTATCGGGCATAATGGGAAGACCCTCGCGGATTGAAAGGCTGTTATCGATGGGATAGGAGCTTGGCCTTGTCCCGGAGGATTTTCAAGGTCATGGCGAGCGACAGGGTGGACGGCAAGGCCGAGGGCGGCGATCCTCGTTTTGAGATCCTGATCGTCGGCATGAACGGCGATCTGCGCGGCAAGCAGCTTCTGCCCGGCGCCGAAGACAAGATCTGGGCCGGCGACATCCGCCTGCCGACCTCGACGCAATCGCTCGACATCTGGGGCGACGACAATGACGACATTACCGGCCTGTCGCTGACGATCGGTGATCCGGACGGCAAGCTCGTCCCCGACCGGCGGAGCCTCGCGCCGATGCCCTGGGCGCCCGAGGGCTCGATGCAGGTGCTTGCCACCATGCACGAATTCGACGGCATCCCGAGCTTCATGGATCCGCGCGCCATCCTCGCCTCGGTGCTCGATCGTTATCGTGCACGCGGCCTGACACCCGTGGTGGCGACCGAGCTGGAATTCTACGTGATGTCAGGGGACTGGCGCGAGGCCGGCCGCCCCTCCCCGCCCGAAAGCCTCACCTATCGCGGCGAACCGAACGGCTTCCAGCTTTACGACATGAGCGCCGTCGATGCACTCGACGTCTATCTCGGGACGCTGAGGGCCTATGCGAAGGCGCAGGGGCTGCCGGCGGATGCGACGACGGCGGAATTCGGCCCTGGTCAGTTCGAGGTCAACCTGCTGCACCGCCCCGATGCGCTGGCCGCGGCGGACGATTGCCTCTACCTCAAGCGCATCGCCGAGCAGGCGGCGCGCCGCCACGGACTGAAATCGACCTGCATGGCCAAGCCTTATTCCGACCATGCCGGCTCCGGCCTGCATGTGCATGCGAGCATCATCGATGTGCAAGGCCGCAACATTCTCGATGCCAAGGGCGGCGAACCGAAACTGCTGAAATCGGTGACAGCAGGCCTGCTCGACACCATGCGCGCGGCGCAGCTGATCTTCGCCCCGTTCGCCAACTCCTATCGCCGCTTCCAGCCGGGCTCGTTTGCACCTGTCGATCTGACCTGGGGCAGCGGCCATCGCGGCACGGCGATCCGCATACCCGACAAGGATGGGCCGGCCGCCCGCATCGAGCACCGCGTCGCCGGCGCCGACGCCAATCCCTATCTGCTGCTCGCCGCGATCCTTGGCGGCATGCTTATCGGTCTCGACGGCGAACTCGACCCCGGCGAGGAGACGTCGCCGTCGCACACACCGGCGAATACCGCGCGGCTGACGCATGATTTCCTGAGTGCCGTCGAAGCCTTCCGTGCCTCGCCCTTCATCGCCGATATCTTCGGCGCACGTTATCAGGCGCTCTACGGCGACACCAAGCGCAAGGAAGCGCTTGCGCATCTGCGCACCGTCTCGGATTTCGACTATCGCACTTATCTGCCGCGGCTCTGAAATTCAGCAGAAGACCTACACAGCCGGCTCGCGGCGCTCGGCCGCATCCACCTGCGCGGCGAGACCCTGCTTGACGAGAACCTTCAACTCGCCTGGATGCAGTCGGATCGAGACGTCGCGTTCGAGCGGCAGCAACTCGCCGTCCATGACACAATTGGCCTTGTAACGCAGTTTCGGGAAATGCAGTTGCACCTCCGCCGGATGCATCACCATGACATCGGCATTCTCGCGGACCTTGCCGCGCAGCATGTCGATGGCGAGACGGGCGACACCGACCGGTTTCAGCGGATTTGCCGTATAGAAGCCGAGCTCGCCGCTTCTCAGATTGTCGGCGTAAAGCAGCGCATTCTCACCGAAGGGATTGTTGGAGACGGAGATTGCCGACACCCTGCGGCGCTCGCGCATGCCGGCCGCCTCGAACTCGACTTCGAATTCCGGCGGGTTGAAGATGACGCCCAAGGCCGCCTTTGTGCTCGCCCGTATCTTGCCCAGCCGCGAACGATAGCTGTAGGCGTTGCGGTAGCGCACCATTCGGGCATGCAGGCCGGCGGAAAACTGGTGGATGAAGGGCCGGCCGTTGGCGCTGGCGATATCGACATTGTCGATCTCGCCAGAGGCAAGCACATCGAGCGCCTGCCAGATATCGAGCGGCACACGCAGCGAGCGGGCAAACAGGTTCATGGTGCCGGCCGGCACGACGCCGAGCGCAATGCCGTTTTTCCAGGCGATCGATGCCGCCGCCGAAATCGTGCCGTCGCCGCCGCCGGCGACGATCCCGTCGATGTCGTCGCGCTTGGCCGCCCGCTCCATGGCGGGAATGATCTCCTTTCCGGAGAAGACGATGGCGTCGAAATCGTGCCCAGCTTCGCGGAAAGCCGCCTCCGCCCTCTTTTCGTAGGCCAGCATGTCGGTGGTCCTGAAGGTACCGCCGTCGCGATTGAAAAAGCCTACAAGCTTCATGAGGGCTCCCGTCTCTGGCGCGGAAATAATCCTGCCTTGCCCATCAGATGGTTTCGGGATCGGCGATTTCAAGCGCCAGTACCTTTCCCGGGAGACGACAGAAATGCAAAAATTGCAACGGACATATGCACATAGCAGGACGCTGCACTGCAAAAAACGCACTCGACGCCGGCCGGGTCGTCACGGATAGATGGAAGGATCGGAGACAGGTCTCCACCTCCCGCCATTTTGAACGATCGGCCCGCGGCCGTGCCAGCGCCAAGGCCATCGCCAATCAGAAAACCGCATCGAGGAGCTCTCGTGAGTGAGATCACCGTCAATGATTCCATCGATAGCCAGGATGAAGGGCTGCCCTCGGCAACGACAGTAGCGCTGGTCCAGCTGGCGCTCGCCTGTGGCGGCTTCGGCATCGGCACCGGCGAATTCGCGATTATGGGCCTATTGCCCAATGTCGCCAAGACCTTCTCGGTCACGACCCCGCAAGCCGGCTACGTCATCAGCGCCTATGCACTCGGCGTCGTCATCGGCGCGCCCGTCATCGCCGTGCTCGCCGCGAAGATGGCGCGCCGTACGCTGCTGCTGACACTGATGCTGATCTTTGCCGCCGGCAATATCTTCAGCGCCATGGCGCCGACCTTCGAAACCTTCACGTTGCTGCGCTTCGTCAGCGGCCTGCCGCATGGCGCCTATTTCGGCGTCGCAGCCCTTGTCGCCGCCTCGATGGTGCCTGTGCACCGCCGCGCACGTGCCGTCGGCCGCGTCATGCTCGGCCTAACCGTCGCAACACTTCTCGGCACGCCCTTGACGACGTTCTTCGGCCAGTCGCTCGACTGGCAGATCGCATTTTTCTCGGTCGGCGTGCTCGGCCTGCTGACGGTGGCGCTGATCTGGTTCTACGTTCCCAAGGACAGGGTTTCCGAGGAGGCAAGCTTCCTGCGCGAACTCGGGGCTTTCCGCCGGCCGCAGGTGTGGCTGACGCTCGGCATCGCCGCTGTCGGTTACGGCGGTATGTTTGCGATGTTCAGCTATATCGCCTCGACGACAACCGAGGTGGCGATGCTGCCGGAAACAGCGGTTCCGATCATGCTGGTGCTCTTCGGCGTCGGCATGAATGCCGGCAATTTCATCGGTTCATGGCTCGCCGACAAATCGCTGCTCGGTACGATCGGCGGCTCGCTCGTCTATAATATCGTCGTGCTGACCACCTTCTCGCTGACCGCCGCCAATCCCTATATGCTCGGCCTCTCCGTCTTCCTCGTCGGCTGCGGTTTTGCCGCCGGCCCGGCGCTGCAGACACGGCTGATGGATGTCGCCGCCGATGCGCAGACGCTTGCCGCCGCTTCCAACCATTCCGCCTTCAACATCGCCAATGCGATCGGCGCCTGGCTCGGCGGTCTCGTCATCGCTTGGGGCTACGGTTTTGCGGCAACCGGTTATGTCGGCGCAGCACTGTCCTTCCTCGGCCTCTTCGTCTTTGCGGCCTCAGCACGGCTGGAGCGTCGCAGCCGGAGCACGCAGGCCGCGTAGAGCGTCTCCGCCCACAATGCGCGGGTGTGCGACATTCTGGCGTTAAGCTTTTACCCCGCTTGACTTTTTTCGCGTTCGGGACCACCTAGAATCTCACGTGGACGGCACTCGTCTTCCGCGGATTTTAACGGAGCCATCTTAACGATGCCAAGCGACAGTAGCAGTCGATTGCCCTTGCCGTACGCGGCCCTCGTGCGCTGACCGACTCCTGTCGGCTCGCCCGGTCGGGACGCTACGGCGGATCGACGGAAAGGCGAGCCTCAAATGAATATCAATCGCTTCCCTCTTCGGGCAGGCCATGCCGCCCGTGCCTTCATCAACAACAGCCGCGGCGCAACGATCGCCGAACACGTCGAATCGTTGAACGCGCTGACCGTCCAGGACGCCGGCCGCGTGCTGACCGGCATGCCGCTCGACTATGCCGTCAACATCCTCGACCGGCCGGAGCTTCGCAACGCTGCACAGATCCTGGCGCTGATCAGCGCCGAGGACGCTGCACGCCTGCTGCATGGCATGTCCAACGACCGTGTCGCCGACGTGCTGCTCGAACTCGACGGCGAGACCCGCGCCCGGCTGTTTGCCAGCCTCGACGAGCCGGTGCGCATCGCGATCCAGCACCTGATGGGCTACCCGCCGCGCACGGCCGGCGGCATCATGACGACGGAATTCGTCAGCGTGCCGGTGAACTGGACCATCGCCCAGACACTCGACCATGTGCGCCAGGTCGAACGCTCGCGCGAGACCGTCTACGCCATCTATGTGCTCGACGAGATCAGCCATGCGCTCATGCATGTGGTGACGCTGCGCCGCCTCATCACCGGCGAGCCGGATGCTTCCATCCTCTCGGTGGCGCAGAAGGGTGCGCCGGTTTCGGCCGATCCGCTGATGAAGCAGGAGGATGTCGCCCGGTTGATCCGCAAGCATGACCTGCTCGCCCTGCCGGTCACCGACGAACATGGGCAGATGCTCGGCATCGTCACCGTCGACGACGTGATCGACACGATGATATCAGACACGACGGAAGCGGCCCAGAGGTTCGGCGGCATGGAGGCGCTCGGCCAGCCCTACATGAAGATCGGCTTCGCCGGCATGATCCGCAAGCGCGCCGGCTGGCTCGCCGCCCTCTTCCTCGGCGAGATGCTGACGGCAAGCGCCATGCAGCATTTCGAAGGCGAGCTGGAAAAGGCCGTGGTGCTGACGCTGTTCATCCCGCTGATCATGAGCTCGGGCGGCAATTCCGGTTCGCAGGCGACCTCGCTGATCATTCGGGCGCTGGCGCTCGGCGAGCTGAAGCTTTCGGACTGGTGGAAGGTGCTGCTGCGCGAACTGCCGACCGGCATCGTGCTCGGCGCGATCCTCGGCCTCGTCGGCTTCATTCGCATCGTCTTCTGGCAGTCGGCCGGCCTCTACGACTACGGCCCGCACTGGCAGATGGTCGCCATCACGGTGTTTGCCGCCCTGATCGGGATCGTCACCTTCGGCTCGATCTGCGGTTCGATGCTGCCCTTCTTGCTGCAGAAGCTCCGGCTCGATCCGGCCAGCGCTTCGGCCCCCTTCGTCGCCACGCTGGTCGACGTCACCGGGCTCGTCATCTACTTCTCGGTGGCCCTGCTCATCCTCAGCGGGACGCTGCTGTAGCACCCGCAAATGGCAGCAAGCCCGAGGGGATTTATTTTCCCTCGGGCAGCTTCAACGGCCCATGCGTCTTCATGCTGCGGATGGCGAAGTTGGAGCGGATGTCGCTGACATTCGGCAGGGTCAACAGCGTTTCCGTCAGAAGCCGTTCGTAGGCGGCGAGATCCTCGACCACCACTTCGGCGAGGAAATCGGCCGTGCCCGAAATCAGGAAACAGGAGACGATCTCGGGGATGGCGAGCAGCGCCTTCTGCTGCGCCTCGGAATTCTCACGGCTGTGATGGGCGACCTTGAATTCGACGAAGACGGTCAGGCCGAGGCCGACCTCCTTACGGTCGATATCGGCCGTGTAGCCGCGGATGATACCGGAGCGTTCGAGATTGCGGATGCGGCGCAGGCAGGGCGACGGCGAAAGGTTCACCTTCTCGGCGATCTCGACATTGGTTGCCCGTGCATCCTCCTGCAGGCACTTCAGGATGGCGATATCGAATTTATCGAGATTTGGCATTTTCGCGATCCCTGTTGGCGTCGATTGGCAGAATATTGCGCATAATATGATTTTTGAGCCAGAGATAGCAAGGACATGCCCTGCCCTCTGGGACTAATCTTTTCCTCAACCGGAAAGGCTCCGGATGAAGGAAGGGACAGGACGATGACCACCATTGCATTTACGAACGACAAATCGCCTTCGCAGGCACTGGGTTATGCCGGCGGCACCGTTACCGTACTGATCTGGGCGACATGGTTTCTCGTCACCCGCCACAGCGCCGCAACGCCGCTCGGCTCGGTCGACATCGGGCTGATCCGCTTCGGCATTCCGGCGCTGGTGCTTTCGCCGGTCTGGCTGAAGACCGGACTGTTGCCGAAGTCCCTGCCGCTGCACCTGGTGGCGATCATGGTGTCCGGGTCCGGCGCCGTTTTCTTCCTGCTCACCACGCTGGCAATCCATTCGACGCCGGCTGCGTCTTCAGGCATCCTGCTCGGCGGCTCGATGCCGCTCGCGGCGGCGCTGATCGGCATCGTGCTGTTTGGCGAAAGACCTGATACCACCCGCATCGCCGGGCTGGTCGCAATCGTCGCCGGCGTTCTGATCCTGCTCACCCACAGCCTTGCAGACGCCTCGCTTCCATGGACGAGCTTCGTGCTGCTACCGGCCGGCGCCGTATTGTGGGCGAGCTATACGCATGCCTTCCGCCGCTCCGGCCTGACGGCCGTGCAGGCAAGCGCGCTGATCGCCGTCTGGTCCTTCCTGATCATGGGCGCGCTGGCCCTCATCTTCGGCATCTCGCTGCAGCAGGCACCGCTTCCGGAAATCGGCCTGCAGGTGCTGAGCCAGGGCATTCTTTCCGGCCTCGTCGCCATGGTCGCCTACGGCACCGCCGTCACAACGCTCGGCGGAACGCAGGCCGCCGCCTTCACGGCGCTGACGCCTGTGCTGGCAACGCTTGGCGGCGGCTTGCTGCTTGGCGAACCGATCGGCCTGACGGAAATCAGCGCCGCCGTGATCACCGGCATGGGCGTTGCGCTTTCCACGGGGATCGCCGCCCAGCGCCGCTGACCGCCACCGGACCAACGAACGTCGAAAGCCGCCGACAGCCATCGCTGCGGCGGCTTTTTCAATCAACGTGATTTTGCTCGCTCAAGCCTGGATGACGACGACCCTGGCGCCGACTTCGACCCGGCTATAGAGGTCGATCACGTCGTGGTTCATCATGCGAATACAGCCGCTCGACATGGCGAGCCCGATCGATTGCGGCTGATTGGTGCCGTGAATGCGGAAATGCGTGTCGCCGCCGCCGCGATAGAGATACATCGCTCGTGCGCCGAGCGGGTTGTTCGGACCGCCCGGCATGCCGCCGGCGAGCTTGCGATAACGCTCTTCGCGGCGCTGCATGTTTTCCGTCGGCGTCCAGCTCGGCCACTCGGCCTTGCGGCCGATATAGGCGTTGCCGGCAAATGCCAGCCCCTCGCGACCGACGCCAACGCCGTACCGCACCGCCCTGCCGCCGCCGAGGACATAATAGGCACGGCGCGTCGGGGTGTCGACCACCACGGTGCCGGCGTCATGGGTGGTTTCGTAGGCCACTTCCTGACGGCGGAGTTCCGGCTTGATCTTGTCGATCGGCACCTGCCTCAACGGGAATTTTTCATCCGGAAGTGCGGCGTAATTGGTCTGGCTGTTCAGGCCGGTCGAAGAGCAGCCGGCGACAAAAAGCGGCAGAGCGATCAGGAAACCCCGGCGGGAGATCGTCATGAATGTGTCCTTAGTGCGTCAACAAGATGTCGCACGCTAAGGAAATTATGGTTAACGAACGGCTAACGGCCGCCCGCCGCAGGCGATACGAAGGCGTCAGCACGTAAAATTGTCGGCGGCGTGGATAATCCGCCTCACATGTTCGGATAGACCGGCCCCTCGCCGCCCTGCGGCGGCACCCAGTTGATGTTCTGGTTGGGATCCTTGATGTCGCAGGTCTTGCAGTGCACGCAGTTCTGGGCGTTGATGACGAAGGTCTCCTCTCCGTCCTTCTCGACCCATTCATAAACCCCGGCCGGACAGTAACGCGTCGACGGGCCGGCATAGATGTCGTGCTCCGAACGTTTCTGCAGGCCCATGTCCTTGACCTGAAGATGCACCGGCTGGTCTTCCTCGTGATTGGTGTTCGACAGGAACACCGAGGACAGCCGGTCGAAGGTCAAGACGCCATCCGGTTTCGGATAGGCAATCGGCTTGTGGTTTGCGGCCGGCTCGAGCGACTGCGCATCGGTCTTGCCATGCTTCAGCGTGCCGAAGAACGAGAAGCCGAACAGCGTATTGGTCCACATGTCGAGACCGCCGAGCGCCACGCCGAGCGCCGTGCCGAACTTCGACCACAGCGGCTTGACGTTGCGCACCCGCTTGAGATCCTTGCCGATGTCGCCCTTGCGCCATTCGTTTTCGATCTCGACCACCTCGTCATGGCTGCGGCCGGCTGTAATCGCCGCCGCCACCTTCTCGGCCGCCAGCATGCCCGACAGAACCGCGTTATGGCTGCCCTTGATGCGCGGCACGTTGACGAGACCAGCCGAACAGCCGATCAGCGCCCCGCCGGGGAAGGAGAGCTTCGGCACCGACTGATAACCGCCCTCGGTGATGGCACGCGCGCCATAGGAGAGCCGCTTGCCGCCCTCGAAGGTTCCGCGGATCGCCGGATGGGTCTTGAAGCGCTGGAATTCCTCGAACGGATAGAGATAGGGGTTCTTGTAGTTGAGATGGACGACGAAGCCGACGGCGACCAGATTGTCTTCGAGGTGATAGAGGAAGGAACCGCCGCCGGTCTTCATCCCGAGCGGCCAGCCGAAGGAGTGCTGCACCAGGCCCGGCTTATGGTTCTCCGGCTTGACCTGCCAGAGTTCCTTGATGCCAATGCCGAACTTTTGCGGTTCGCGACCTTTTTGCAGATCGAACTTGGCGATCAGCTGCTTGGCGAGCGAGCCGCGTACACCTTCGCCGATCAGCACGTATTTGCCGAGCAGTTCCATGCCGCGCGTATAATTCGGGCCGGGCTCACCGTTCTTCTCGATCCCCATGTCGCCGGTGGCGACGCCGATGACCGCGCCCTCGTCATTATAGAGCACTTCGGTTGCGGCAAAGCCCGGATAAATCTCGACGCCGAGTTCTTCGGCCTTACCGGCCAGCCAGCGACAGACGAGCCCGAGCGAGACGATGTAGTTGCCGTGATTGTTCATCAGCGGCGGCATCAGCACATTCGGCAGGCGGATCGAGCCGGCCGGGCCGAGCAGCAGGAAATGGTCGGCGGTGACCTCGGTCTTGAAGGGATGCTCACTCTCTTCGCGCCAGCCGGGCAGCAGCCGGTCGATGCCGATCGGATCGACGACGGCGCCGGAGAGGATGTGGGCGCCGACTTCCGAGCCCTTCTCCAGCACGACGACCGAAAGCTCCGGATTGACCTGCTTCAGCCGGATCGCCGCAGAAAGACCAGCCGGACCGGCGCCGACGATCACCACGTCGAATTCCATGCTCTCGCGTTCGGGCAGCTCAGTCGTCTCGGTCATTCACTCGTCTCCGCTTGGCGGCACGCGGCCGTCATCCCGTCATAGGCACTTTCTTGTCAAAACGAGAAAGCATTGTCGAGCCGGGATACGACAGCCAATCTTCAATTCGCACAATGATATGCCCTGGACGCCAGAATTATATGCGGTTTACGTGAACGTCAATTATCAAACGACGCCGAACCGACCACACGCCCTTCCCTTTTCCGGCGCATGCGCCTTATACATCGCTCAAAGATATTGGAGGGAACGATCATGGATCTCGGCATCGAAGGCAAACGGGCGCTCGTCCTCGCCTCCTCGCGTGGCCTCGGCCTCGGCATCGCCGCAGCACTGGCGCGCGAAGGCGCAAATGTGCTGCTCTGCGGGCGCAGCGGCGAGCAGCTGGACGCCAACTGCAAGGCAATCAATGCCGAAGGCAAAGGCCGGGCCGACTGGATCTGGGCCGACCTCGGGGATGAACGCTTCGTCGAGACGACGACGGCGGCGGTGAACGAAAAATTCGGCGGGCTCGATATCCTCGTCAACAATACCGGCGGGCCGAAGCCCGGTACGACCGAGGACATGACCGGTGAAAAGCTCGAGACCTATTTTATCTCCATGGTCGCCCGCGTCATCACGCTGACCAATGCGCTGCTTCCCGGCATGAAGGCGCAGGGCTGGGGCCGCATCCTGACGGTCGCCTCCTCAGGGGTGATCGAACCGATCGCCAATCTGGCACTGTCGAATACGCTGCGCCCGGCACTTGCCGGCTGGAGCAAAACGCTTGCCTCCGAAGTGGGCGGCTTCGGCGTTACCACCAACCTGCTCTTGCCGGGCAGCATCCTGACCGGGAGGCTCGACGAGCTCGACGGGGCGGCGGCAAAGCGGACGGGCAAGAGCCTCGAAGATATCCGTACCGACAAGGAAGCGCGCATTCCGGTCGGCCGATATGGCAGGGTGGAGGAATTTGCCGCAACGGCTGCCTTCCTTTGCAGCCAGCCGGCAAGCTACATCACCGGCTCGCTGATCCGCTGCGACGGCGGCGCGGCGCGATCAGTCTAGCAGTTTCACTTCAGCCGACGTGGACGGCCCCCGCCCACGTCGCAGCACTTCGGATCATCTGTTCGAGGTAGGCCGGATCGTCGGCAAATTCGGCGAGCTCGGAAAGCCGATGGAAGCCCGTCAGGATCGCAATGCGCCGCCGGTCGAGCCGGCGTCCGGTCAGCATTTCATAGGCCGATACGATGCGAGCGGTGAGATCGGGCGAGATGAAGTTCGAGTAGATGAATTCCTGGTGCAACGGGCCGAAGCCCGAATCGGCAAAATCGTAGATGCCGTTGAGCCTCCCTTGCGCATGGTCGAAGGCCATGTTCCAGCCATGACCGTCGAAGAAGCCGTAGATGTTGCCGTGGGGATCAGGCGGCAGGGTTTCGAAATCGGAAATAATGGCCTGCGCAAAACTCCGGAGGTCGAGCGGCAGCAGCGGCAAGGCCTTGGTTCGCACCACCTCCGACGATTGCCAGGGCTGGATCGGCCCGGCGCCGGCCGACCGCATGCGATCGGCATCGAGCACGTGCAGCTCGGCGTAAAAACGCGCAAGATCATCGGCGAGGCGCCGACGATAACTCTCGCCAAGCGCATCGTAATCCTCGGCGATGAGATGTTCGCCCTCGAGCTTGGCATGGCTGGAGAAGATCGGCGGCCCGTCGTGAATGCACATGTCTGGAACCGCCATCGACAGCGACGGCCTGATGATGTCGAGCAGGGCGGCTTCCTTGACGAGCGCTCTTTCCGCGCCGGAATGGCGGGGAAATTTAAAGATCAGCGTGTCGTCGACGTCGACGGCAAGCGAGTCCCAACCCTGCGCCGCCAGCTTGAAGACGGAGGCCGTGAGTTCGGGAAACACGCTTATGATGAGAGAGCGAAATTCGCTGGCGCTAAACTCGGTCATGACGACCTGCCTTCTCTGGTTTTTCCGCGTTTTTCCCGCGCCATCGACGGCTTGCGGGTTGATATCGTCTTCTCGCGAAGGGTCTCCCGCCGCAGCCGTCAAACGGCAATCGGGCACGCTCGGCCTATATTAGTATAGTTTGAATATTAAGGAATATTCATTACAAAAATTTAAGCCGTTATAACCACTTAGTGATTGCGACCCGGGAATTATGTCTTTTTTGCGCCGCAATATAAGCGGCTCAATCGGAGCATAAAATTCGCAACCCCGTTCAACACCCGGTCTGTCGCCCATGAAGAAATTTTGGATCACTGTCAGCGTTATCGCAGTTGCCGCCGTCGGCGTCTGGCAATTCGGGAATCTGATCCCTTATGCCTCTCGCATTCCCACCCTCTCGCAGTTCATCAAGCAGCCGGCCGGCAGCAATGGCGGTGGGCAGCAAGCACGGGGCGATCAGGCGCAGGCCGACCAAGGGCAGGCCGATCAAACGCAGAACGGTGGTCAACATCAGGGCGGCGGGCGCAGACGCGGCGGCGGCGGCCCGACGGTCGTCAAGACCGTCGCAGCGGTGAAAACCACGCTGCCGACCGATGTGACGGCGACCGGCTGGGCCGATGCCGATGACAACACGACCATTGCCGCACAGGAACAGGGCCTGATCGTCAGCATCGATGCGCAGGATGGGGCGACCGTCAAAACCGGCGACCTGATCGCCAAGCTGGACGGGCGGACGGCCAAGGCAGCGGTCGACAAGGACAATGCGATGATCGTGCGCGACACCGCCACCCTTTCGGAGGCCGCGACCGCATTGACGCGCGCGCGAGATCTCTTCGACCAGAAGGCGGGCACCCAGCAGAGCCTCGACCAGGCGGTCGCCGCCCGTGATACCGCCGCAGCCACTGTTGACGCCGACAAGGCATCGCTTGTCTCCGATCAGGTCATCCTCGAGCACACCGACATTCGCGCGCCCTTCGATGGTCGGCTCGGCGATATCGCCGTCAGCAAAGGCGCTTTTCTCAGTGCCGGCGCGGCAATCGTCACCATCGCCAAATACGACCCGATCTATATAAAATTCCACCTGCAGGAGCGCTACCTGCGCACGTTGAAAAGCGCTCTGGCAGCCGGTCCGGTCGCGGTCAGCACGGTTCCCAAATCCACCAAGGGACAGGTCCGAAAGGGCGAGATCAGCTTCTACGACAACACGGTCGACACGGCCTCGGGCACGATCCTCGCCAAGGCGAAATTCGAGAATGCCTCCGGTGCGCTCTGGCCCGGCCAGTCGGTCAACATCGTGGTGCATTTCAACAATGACGAACAGCAGGTGGTGGTGCCGACGGTTGCCGTCAGCCCCGGCCCTGAGGGTTTCTTCGCCTTCGTCGCCAAGGACGGCAAATCGCATCTGACGCCGGTCACCGTCGCCCGCGCAAATGGCGGCTTCACCGCCATCGGCGCGGGTCTTTCGGCAGGCGACCACGTTGTCGTCGAGGGTCAGGGCCAGCTCAGCGATCAGCAGGCGATCAACGAGCAGTTCGACGAAAAGGCGCTTGATGTCGCCTCCGCCGACGAGCCTCGGCAGCAGCAGTCCGAGACGATCGCGGTGGGAGCTCAGCAATGATCCCCAATTTCTGTATCCAGCGGCCCGTCGCGACGACGCTGCTTGCCATCGGCGTCATTCTGGCTGGCCTTGCCGGTTACCAACTCGTTCCGGTCGCGGCACTTCCACAGGTCGATTTCCCGACAATCAACGTTTCGGCGCAGTTGAGCGGCGCCTCGCCGCAGACGATGGCAACCTCGGTTGCCACGCCGCTGATCAAGCAGTTCGAGACCATTCCCGGGGTCAGCGAAATCAGCGCCTCGAGTTCGCTCGGCAGCAGCAGCATCGTGCTGCAGTTCGATCTCAATCGCAATATCGACGCCGCCGCAGCCGACGTGCAGGCGGCGATCTCGCATGCAACCCGGCAGTTGCCCGACAACTTGACGACACCGCCGAGCTACCGCAAGACCAATCCGGCCGATGCGCCGGTGATGCTGCTTTCGGTGCAGAGCAACACCATGCCGCGCAGCAAGCTCGACGAGATCGCCGAGGACATCATCTCGCCGTCGCTTTCCACACTCCCCGGCGTTGCTCAGGTCAGCGTCTACGGTGCGCAGACCTACGCCGTGCGCGTCGAGGTCGATCCCAACAAGCTTTTGACCCGCGGCATCGGCATCGATACCGTCAACAAGGCGCTAGCTGCGGCCAACAGCCAGCAGCCGGTGGGAACGCTGCAGAACAACTCGCAGAGCATGACCATCACGGCAAACACGCAGCGCACCAACGCCGAACAATTCCGCTCGCTCGTCATTGCCAATCCGAATGGTGCGCCGATCCACCTCGGCGATATCGCCGATGTGCAGGACAGTGTCGAGAACCAGTATACCGGAAGCTGGTATGACGGCCAGCGCGGCATCATTCTCGCCATCCAGCGTCAGCCGGATGCCAACACGGTCGATGTCGTCGATGCGATCAACGCCAAGCTGCCGCAGCTTCACGCCGAAATCCCACCCTCGGTGAACACCGTCGTCATGAACGACGCGGCAAAACCCATTCGCGATGCCATTTCCGACGTGAAGTTCACGCTGCTCTTGACGATCGGCCTCGTCGTTCTCGTCATCTACCTTTTCACCGGCCATGCGACCGCAACGATCATTCCGGGACTTGCGGTTCCGCTGTCGCTGATCTCGACCTTCGGCATGATGTATGTGCTTGGCTACAGCATCGACAACATCTCGCTGCTCGGGCTGACGCTCGCGGTGGGGCTGGTGGTCGACGACGCGATCGTCATGCTCGAAAACATCCTGCGCCATGTCGAAGAAGGCATGCCGGTGCGGGAAGCGGCGATCAAGGGTGCCGGCGAAGTCAGCTACACCATCATTTCCATGTCGGTTTCGCTGATTGCTGTCTTCATCCCGATCCTGCTGATGGGCGGCGTCGTTGGCCGCGTGTTCAACGAATTCGGCATGGTCGTCGCCATCGCCATCATCTCGTCGGCCATCGTCTCGCTGACCGTGACCCCGATGCTCGGCTCGCGTCTGTCCAACAACCACAGCCGCCCACCGCTCATCATCCGCATCTTCGATGCCGGCTTCGAGCGGACGCTCAACGGCTACGACAGGGCGGTTGGCTGGTGCCTTCAGCATCGCCCCACAATCCTCGGGGTTTTCCTCGGCTCGGTGGCGCTGACGATCTACTTCTTCATGACGCTGCCGACGAGCTTCTTCCCGCAGGAAGATATCGGCCGCCTGACGATCAGCACGCAGGCCCGGCAGGACATTTCCTATTCGGCCATGGAAGCGCTGCAGCAGCAGGCGGCAGCCGCCGTCAAGGCGAACCCGGCGGTCAACCACGTGATGTCGACGATCGGCGGCAATCCGAACAAACCGCAGAACAACGGCTCGATGTTCGTCGAACTCAAGGACAAGAAGGCGCGTCCGCCGCTTGACCAGACGCTGCGCGAGCTGCGCACGGCGATCAACAAGATCCCCGGACTGCAGGCCTTCGTGACGCCGAACCAGAGCCTGCGCTTCGGCGGCCGCCAGACCGCCAGCCAGTATCAGCTGGTGGTGCAGGCGCTGAGTGCCGATCAGACCAACCTCTGGGCCGGCAAGATCCAGGCGGCGATGCGCAAGGACCGCCTGTTCACCGACGTGACTTCGGACGCCCAGAACAACGCCCTGCAGGCCAACATCGTCATCGATACCGAGCGGGCGGCCGCCTATGGGATTGACAACGACACGCTGCGCACGACGCTGCAGGAATCCTTCAGCGGCTATTCAGCTGCGGAAATCCAGTCGACCGGCGATAGCTACAATGTCATCGTCGAATACGACACCAGCAAACCCTGGGACGACCAGAAGCTGTCGGAAATTCGTGTCGCCTCCGCCAATGGCAGCCTGGTGCCGCTGTCGAACTTCGCCCATGTGCAACGCACCACCGGCCCGGTCACCATCAACCAGACGGGGCAGCTGGTCTCGACCACTGTTTCCTTCAACCTGCCGGAAGGCGTCTCGCTCAGCGATGCGACGACGGCGGTCGACCAGATCAAGAAGGACATCGCCACACCGGCGGACGTCTTCACCTCCTATGGCGGTACGGCGGAGATTTTCCAGCAGTCGCAGGGCAATACGCCCTATTTGATCCTGGCGGCGGTGCTGACCATCTATGTCGTGCTTGGCGTGCTCTATGAGAGCTTCATCCATCCGCTCACCA
This sequence comes from Rhizobium sp. NZLR10, assembly GCF_019685125.1. Lineage (NCBI taxonomy): Bacteria > Pseudomonadati > Pseudomonadota > Alphaproteobacteria > Hyphomicrobiales > Rhizobiaceae > Rhizobium > Rhizobium sp. NZLR10. Next base: position 145,263 of record NZ_JABDWE010000004.1, read on the forward strand.
TCCTCTCCGGCCTGCCGGCCGCGGCCTTCGGCGCGCTGCTGGCGCTGAAGATCATGGGCTTCGATCTGTCGATCATCGCGCTTATCGGCCTGTTGATGCTGATCGGCATCGTCAAGAAAAACGCGATCATGATGATCGACGTGGCGGTGGAGACCATGCGCACGACGGGCGAAAAGGCGACGGCGGCGATCCACGAGGCCTGCGTGCGACGCTTCCGGCCGATCATGATGACGACTTTTTGCGCCTTGCTCGGCGCCCTGCCGATCGCGCTCGGCACCGGCGCAAGCTCGGAACTGCGCCAGCCGCTCGGCATCGCCGTCGTCGGCGGCCTGATCGTCTCGCAGATGCTGACACTGTTCATCACCCCGGTCATCTTCGTCGAGATGGACCGCTTCGGAAACTTCCTCGGCCGCCTGATCGGCGGAAAGAAGGTTGCGGAGCCGGTGGTGCAGGAGGCGAGGGCAATGGCTGCCGAATGATGATGGCCCTCTGAATTCGGCATTTGCCAATCAACCCTTGCGGCGCACTTCTTCTTCCGACCGGGAGAAGAAGTGCGCCCGCGATCACATCAGCTTTCGATCCCCTTGAATGTGTCCCGCCCCTGTGGCATCACCCGCCCTCCTGAATCTGGGGCGTGCTTACGCCCGTCGCGGAGCGATGCTCCGTCTCCAATAACAATCGGCATGAAGAGGTGCGGGCATGGCTCAGGCGCTGGGTTTGGACTTTGGCACGACGAATACGGTTCTCGCCATGGCGGATGGCGGGGCAACGCGCTCGATGGCGTTCACGAACACGGAAGGCACGGCCGACAGCATGCGCACAGCACTTTCCTTCATGAAGGATGCGCAACTCGGCGCTTCAGCCCTGAAGGTGGAGGCGGGCCATGCCGCGATCCGCCAGTTCATCGACAATCCCGGCGAATGCCGCTTTCTGCAGTCGATCAAGACCTTTGCGGCAAGCGCGCTGTTCCAGGGCACGCTGATCTACGCCAAGCGGCATAATTTCGAGGATCTGATGGAGGTATTCGTCAGGCGCCTGCGCAATTACGCCGGCGACCACTGGCCTTCGGATGTCAGCCGCATCGTCACCGGCCGGCCGGTGCATTTTGCCGGCGCCAGCCCCGATCCTGACCTCGCGACCCAACGCTACAACGAGGCGCTGTCGCGCTTCGGCTTTCCCGAAATCCACTACGTCTACGAGCCGGTCGCCGCCGCCTTCTACTTCGCGCAGAACCTGAAGCAGGATGCGACAGTGCTGGTTGCCGATTTCGGCGGCGGCACGACCGACTATTCGCTGATCCGCTTCGAGACGGCCGCCGGCAAGCTGACGGCAACGCCAATCGGCCATTCCGGCGTCGGCGTTGCCGGCGACCATTTCGACTACAGGATGATCGACAACATCGTTGCACCGCTGATCGGCAAGGGCAGCCATTTCAAAAGCTTCGACAAGATCCTTGAAGTCCCGTCCAACTACTATTCCAGCTTCGGCCGCTGGAACCAGCTGTCGATCTTCAAGACCACCCGCGAATTCGAGGATCTGAAGAAGCTGGTGCGCACCAGCCTGGAGCCGGAAAAGCTCGAAATCTTCATCGATCTCATCGACCATGACGAGGGCTACCCGCTCTATCAGGCGGTGTCGGCGACGAAGATGGCGCTGTCGGCCGCGGAGGAAGCACCTTTCGATTTCGCGCCGCTCGGCCGCGGCGGGCATCGCAGCATCCGACGCAGCGACTTCGAAGGCTGGATCGCCGAGGATCTCGCCCGCATCGAAGGCGCGCTCGATGACGTGCTCGACAAGACCAGGACAAAGCCCGGGGAGATCGACAAGGTGTTCCTGACCGGCGGCACCTCCTTCGTGCCGGCGGTGCGCCGCATCTTCACCGAGCGTTTCGAGCGCGACCGGATCGAAAGCGGTGGCGAGCTGTTGTCGATCGCCCACGGTCTGGCGCTGATCGGCGAACGCGAGGACATCGCGCAATGGACTGTGCAATAGATCAGGCAGGGGTGGGCAATCTGTCGCCTGCCCTTCCAATGCCACTGTCTCTCCGCTAAACCTGCCATATGATCTCCGCCAACGACCTTTCCCCTGCCGAGCTTGCAGCGCTTCTGCATTTCCATGCGGATGCCGGCGTGGAATGGCTGCTGGAGGAAGAGGCGATCGACCGCTTCGCCGAGTTCGAGGCGATGAAGGCGGCCCGACGCCCGGCGGCACAGGCGCAGCCACAAGCTCCCATCACTGGGGAAGGTCCTGTAGCTCGGGACGGCCGGACACCGCCGCGTCCGAATACAGCGTCACGCCCGGCCCCGGCCGAACGCGCCGCTTCCGGCCCGCAGCCGGCGATCCCGGACGGCGAAGCGGTGCAGCAGGCGCGTTTCGTCGCCGAGACGGCGCGATCCCTGAGCGAACTCAAGACCGCGATCGAAGCCTTTAACGGCTGCAACCTCAAGCACAGCGCCCGCTCGACCATCTTTGCCAGCGGCGATGCCGAAAGCGGTATCATGGTGATCGGCTCGGCACCGGGCGCCGAAGACGATCGCGAAGGTGTGCCCTTCTCGGGTAAATCCGGCCAGCTGTTCGACAAGATGCTGGCGGCGATCGGGCTGAACCGCTCGAGCGTTCTGCTGACGCAGGTCATCCCCTGGCGGCCACCTGGCAATCGTGCGCCTTCGGCAGCCGAAATTGACATATGCCGGCCCTTTATCGAACGGCAAATCGTGCTGGCCGAACCCAAGGCGATCCTGCTGCTCGGCAATTTTTCGGCCCGCTTCTTCTTCGGCGAAAACGACACGATTCACGGCCTGCGCGGCCGCTGGAAGGAGATTGCCGCTGCGGACTGTGTCATTCCTGCCATAGCCAGCCTGCATCCGCAGGATCTGTTGACCGCGCCCGTCAACAAGCGGCTGGCGTGGAATGACCTGCTCGCCTTTCAAGCGAAGCTTAAGTCCCTCTCTTTGCTTAGAAATTAGCCAAAGTTGAATATATTATGAATCGATCTATGCGCCTTACGCATGGCTGCATCCCGCCATGACGCATTGCGGAATCAATGCTGCACCGCAATATGAAGTGGTGTCTTGGGAGGAACCACAGGAACCAAGGCCATGAACAAACGATTTCGTCCTATCCATAGCGGGTTTGAAACCCTTCGCCTCGCCGGCGACCAAGTTCGTACCACTCACGGCTACAGCCGTTTCGGCTTTGCCGCGAATGAACAGATGATCGCCCGCGGCACCGGCATCAACGGCCGCACAGCGCGCCCCGACGCGATTTTTTCGGACTTCCAGCAATATTGAGCGGCAGGCGCTTCGCCTGCCCTTTTGCGTTAAGAGTACTCAAAGATGACGATCCTGATATCGCTTCTGCGCAACATCGAAACCTTCGAGCATATCCGCGTCGCGGTCTCAGCCGCGCGGGAATATGAGCGCGAGCTATCGCTCAAGCCGGTCGACGCCGCCCCCTGCATTGGACCAAGTGTTGCGGCAATCGTTCTGTGATCAGACGGCAATTTCCTCGATCTGGGCTTTTGCCCATTCGAAGGCTTCGTCGACATAGGCGAACTTGACCGCCTGCCAGGCGCAGTATTGCTCGACGAAATCCCGCGATATCCAAATGTGCGCCTTGCGTGGTTCGTCATGCCAGCCGACGCAGCCGCGCTGCGCCGCCTTTGCCAAGAGCCGTTGGAGATGGGTGCGCGACATCATGAAATCGGCGGCGAGCGCACGGGTTTCGACGCGGCCGACGGAAAATCTATCCGGCTCGCTGCTTTCCATATCCATTCGAGCGATGAAGTTGTCGACGACGAGGCCACCAGCCTCCGTCCAGAGGAACAGCGCCACCTGTTCGGGCGGCTCGCGCCAGGCGGCGTCTTCCAGGCAATGGCGGGCGATGCGCGGCTGAACCAGCCGCATCATTGATGGGTTTGACTGAAAAAACGCTGCCCTTCGACCGCCGTCAAGCAGATCGAGCGCGCCGAGATTGGAATGAATCCAGGCAAACATCGCCTGATGGCTGACGTCGGCCGGCTCGAAATGACGTGGCCGCCGCCGCTCGTCGCCGGGCGTGTGAACAATGAAGCGGTAGGTATAGAGTTCTTCGATAAAGGCGAGAACGGTGTTGCGGCTCGCCACCTTATGCGCGGTGATGCGTCCGGTCAGCCGAACGGCGGTGAAACCCGAGGTCGGGTCGCGCGGGTCATATTCCAGGTTGAGGGCATAGGCAGTCTGGGTCAGAAGCCAGCGCTGATGCGAAGCGAGCAATCGCGCCAGGCGCGGGCCGGCATCGAACATGCAGCGCATCTGCCCAGCCAAAAAGCGGATGCTCATCAGAAAGGAGCAGTTCCCCGCCAATTGCTCCGCCGTGAATGCCATTATGCTTTTCTCCACCTCCGCGCGCCGGCCGGCGTTCGGAGCAGCAATACCGAAAGCTTCCCCGGTATCAGCGGCCATTCAGACATGCACAGCTTCGAATAAATGATACTCTCTCATCTTCAACAAACATATTCCGTGCGGCAGCGATATCCCAAGAATTCACCATTCTTTTCGCTCTTAGCGAGCAATTTTCCCCAAGCGGCGATATTCGCCTTAAAAGCTTTCATATCATGCGGTTGCAAGCGTCAGGCTTGCGGCGTCGTGGCTCTGCGCGCCTCCCTCTGCTCGATGCCGAGCTGGTGCTCACGATAGATGATGAAGATGCCGGCGGAGATGACGATGAGAGTGCCGATCAGCATGGTAAAGCTCGGCACGTCGCCGAAGACGAAATAAGCGACGATGATGCCGAGTAGGATCGAGGTATATTCAAACGGCGCGATGGTGGAGACATCGGCATGGCGGTAGCTTTCCGTCAGCAGGATCTGCGCGACGCCGCCGCAAAAACCGGCGGCGACGAGATAGAGTGCCGACGGCCATGGCAGGACGAGCCAGCCGAACGGCAGGGAGGCCAGCGAGAAGACCGATGCGATGAGCGAGAAATAGAGCACAATCGTCGCCGTCTTCTCCTCCTCGACGAGACGACGCACTTGGATCATCGCCATGCCGCCCAGAACGGCCGAAAACAGCACCGAGAGCGCGCCGAAGGCCTGCTCGGCTTCCATGCCGCCGTCACGAAACAGCGTGAGTTTCGGCCAGGAGACGATGGCGACGCCGACGATGCCGACCAAGACGGCGCTCCAGCGATAGATGCGCACGGTCTCGCCGAGAAAAACCGCGGCGAAGACGACGGCGACGAGCGGTAAGGCGTAGCCGAGCGCAATCGCTTCCGGCAGCGGCAGATGCAGCAGGCCGTAGAAACCGAAAGCCATCGACATGATGCCGATCGTGCCGCGCTTGAGGTGGCCGATCGGATTGGCGGTGTAGAAGGCCGCGCGCAGTTGCCCGATATAGGCGAGATAGGCCATGATCGGGAAAAGCGCGAAGAAGGACCTGCAGAAGGTGACCTGACCGGGTGGGATGTCTGAGCCCGCCAGCTTGATGAAAGTCTGCATGGCCAGGAAGACCACGACCGACGAGACCTTCAGCGCAATGCCTCTCATCGGGTTTTTGAGAACCGCGTGCATGATCCTGGCTCTTATGTCGACTTAACAGCAACGGGGAGACGCGTTCGACTCGGGAACGCAGAAGATGACGTCTCCCATCGTAGCGAAGAAAATCCCGATTGGCGAAAAAATCGCAAGCAGCGTGGAAGAATCGCAAAGTCACCTTCCGGCGCAGGCCCGACGGTGCGGAATGCGCGCCCTCGCGTCGATTTTTTGCTCTCTTCAGCCATTTCGCCGCAAAATGTTCACCTCTGACCGGTCGGTGTTAACCAATTGAAAACCATAGGCACGCATCGTTTTTGCTTACTCGAAATTTTCTTCGCCCTGCAACGATTGCCCGCCCCTTCCATGATCATTTGATGAAGCCGCTTAGCGCCGAAACCATTGCCCAGTCGCAAAATGCGACGCCGCGCTCGATGCGCGTTGTCACCGACGGCATCAGCACCGACCTCGAGCGCTTCAGCGCCGACAACACCAATATCGTCAAGCAGATCAAGCTGCTCGCCATTAATGCGCTGATCGAAGCGGCAAGAGCCGGCGAGACCGGAAAGGGCTTTGCGGTCGTTGCCAACGAGGTGCAGCGGCTGGCGCAGATCGCCACCGACATCACCGGCAGGTTCGAGAGCAACGTGCTCGGGCGCATCGGCCTCAGCCGCGCCATGGCGGATTCGCTGGTCGAGGAGATGGAGGGCGTTCGCCTCACCGATCTGGCGCAGACGCTGGTGCAGCTCATTGTCCGCAATCTTTTCGAGCGCACGGCCGATGTGCGCTGGTGGGCGACGGACCCGGCACTCTGGCAGGCGCTGCGAAACCCGGATCGGGAAACCGTCGCCTTTGCGGCGGAGCGTCTCGGCGCCATCAACCGCTTCTACACCGTCTACCTCGATCTGGTCATGACCGATCTTTCGGGCAAGGTGATCGCATCGGCCAATCCCAAGTTCCAGCGCAAGATTGCCGGCACGAGCCTTGCCGGCGATGCATGGTTTCGCGCGGCGTCTGCCTGCGCCTCCGGCGAGGCGTATAGTGTCGACGAGGTCAAAGCGAGCCCGATCCATGACAACAGGCATGCGCTCGTCTATGCCACCGGCATCCGCGAAGAAGGCAAGCTCGACGGACGGCTGATCGGCACGCTCGGCGTCTATTTCGACTGGCAGAACCAGGGCCAGGCGATCGTCGAGAAAGAGGCGAACCTGCCGCCGCAACTGGCGGAAAGGACGACAGTCATGCTGCTCGACGGCAAGAGCCGGGTGATCGCCACCACTAATCCCGCCTTGCTGTTTTCCCATTTTGCTCTCGCCAATCCGTCCGGCCGGGCCAAGGGCAGCTACTACGACAATAACGGCTCGATCGTCGCTTTCGCGCGCACCCTCGGCTACGAGGATTACGACGGGCTCGGCTGGTACGGCGTCGTCGTGCAGCGGACGGAAAGCGACGCGACGATCAAGGCGGCACTCAATCTAAAATAGAACCTTTCGCCCAACAGCCGCGTCCTTCAGTTCTGAAGAGGATATTTTGCCCGTGAACTTGGTGTTCGCGGGCAATTTGCTTTAACTTTAGTTCAGACTTTAATGTAATCATGCCCGGCAAAATTATGGCAGAGTGCGCCCGCCTCTGTATTCCACGGTTGTCAAATAACGGTCTTCAGGAAACACCATGCGAACAGATACCGGCCAGGTCATCCATCTGGCAGATTACCGTCCCACCGACTTTGTGCTGGAACGCGTGGACCTGACCTTCGAACTCGACCCGACGGAGACAAAAGTCGAGGCACGCCTGATCTTTCATCGCCGCCCGGGCGCCGATACAACGGCGCCAATCGTGCTCGACGGCGACGAGCTGACGCTGTCCGGGCTGCTGTTCGACCAGGTGGAGCTCGACCCTTCGCGTTATGACGCAACAGCGGAAAGCCTGACGGTGCGCGACCTGCCGGAGAGCGTGCCTTTCGAGCTGACGATCACTACGGTCATCAACCCCGAGGCCAACACCAAGCTGATGGGCCTTTACCGCACCGGCGGCATCTACTGCACGCAATGCGAGGCGGAGGGCTTCCGCCGCATCACCTATTTCCCCGACCGGCCCGACGTGCTTGCGCCGTTCACGGTCAACATTATCGCCGACAAGGACGCCAACCCGCTGCTGTTGTCGAACGGCAACTTCCTCGGCGGCGCCGGCTACGGCCCGGGCAAGCATTTCGCCGCCTGGTTCGACCCGCATCCGAAGCCGAGCTATCTCTTCGCGCTCGTCGCCGGCGATCTCGGCGTCGTCGAAGACACGTTTGCCACCATGTCCGGCCGCGAGGTGGTGCTGAAGATCTATGTCGAGCACGGCAACGAGCCGCGCGCAGCCTATGCGATGGACGCGCTGAAACGCTCGATGAAGTGGGACGAAGAGAGGTTCGGACGCGAATACGATCTCGACATCTTCATGATCGTCGCCGTCTCCGACTTCAACATGGGGGCGATGGAGAACAAGGGCCTCAACGTCTTCAACGACAAATACGTCCTTGCCGATCCGGAACTCGCCACCGATGCCGACTATGCCAATATCGAGGCGATCATCGCGCATGAATATTTCCACAACTGGACCGGCAACCGCATCACCTGCCGCGACTGGTTCCAGCTGTGCCTCAAGGAAGGCCTGACGGTCTATCGCGACCACGAATTCTCTTCCGACCAGCGCTCGCGGCCGGTCAAGCGCATCGCCGAGGTGCGCCATCTGAAGTCGGAGCAGTTCCCGGAAGATGGCGGCCCGCTCGCTCATCCGGTGCGGCCGACGCAATATCGCGAGATCAATAATTTCTACACGACGACCGTCTACGAGAAGGGCAGTGAAGTGACGCGGATGATCGCGACGCTGCTCGGCAAGGACGGCTTCAAGACGGGCATGGACCTCTATTTCGATCGTCATGACGGCCAGGCCGTGACGATCGAGGATTTCATCAAATGCTTCGAGGATGCAAGCGGGCGCGACCTCACTCAATTCTCGCTCTGGTACCATCAGGCCGGCACGCCGCTCGTCACCGCATCGGGCAGCTATGATGCGGCCGCCGGCAGCTTCACCCTGTCGCTCGAACAGATGACGCCCGCTACACCCGGCCAGCCGAACAAGGAGCCGATGCACATTCCGCTCAGCCTGGCGCTCTTCGGCGAAAACGGCGGCAAGATCGAGCCTCGCTCGGTCGACGGCGCGGAATATGCCGGCGAGGTGCTGCATCTCACAGGCCGCACGCAAACGGCAGTGTTTCATGGCATTGGCTCGCGGCCAGTCGTTTCGATCAACCGCAGCTTTTCCGCGCCGATCAACCTGCATTTCGATCAGAGTCCGGCCGATCTCGCCCACCTCGCCCGCCATGAGACCGATCATTTCGCCCGCTGGCAGGCACTGACCGATCTGGCGCTGCCGAACCTCCTGAAAGCAGCCCGCGACGCTCGCGAGGGCAAGCCTGTCGTCTGCGAGGCGACCTTCGTCGAGACGCTGATTGCGGCGGCCGCCGACGAGCGCCTCGAGCCTGCCTTCCGCGCCCAGGCGCTGGCTCTGCCGAGCGAATCCGATATCGCCCGCGAACTCGGCGGCAACAATGATCCCGATGCCATCCATGCCGGCCGGCAAGCGGTTCTGAAGCAGATCGCCGATGCCGGAAAGGATGTTTTTGCCGACCTCTACGCGGCGATGACGACATTGGGCGATTTCAGCCCGGACGCGAAAAGCGCCGGCCACAGGGCCTTGCGCAATACCGCCCTCACCTATCTCTCCTATGCCGAGCAGACGCCGGCCCGCGCCAAGGCCGCCTTTGATGCTGCCGACAATATGACAGATCTCAGCCATGCGCTGACGATCCTCGCCCATCGTTTCGCCGGCAGCGCGGAGACAAACGAGGCGCTGGCAAACTTCCGCGACCGCTTCGCGGGAAATGCGCTCGTCATCGACAAATGGTTCGCAATCCAGGCCGGCATTCCGGGCGCGGAAACCCTGGAACGGATTCGCGCGCTGATGGACGATCCGCTGTTCAAGCGGACCAATCCGAACCGGATGCGGGCGCTGGTCGGCACCTTCGCCTTCGCCAATCCGACCGGCTTTGGCCGCGCCGACGGCGAAGGCTATCGTTTCCTCGCACGTCAGATTCTCGATATCGACGAACGCAACCCGCAGCTTGCCGCCCGCATTCTCACTTCGATGCGCTCCTGGCGCGCGCTTGAACCGGCACGTGCCGATCACGCCCGTTTGGCGCTAATCGAGATCGAGCAGGCTGCCGCTCTTTCGACCGACGTGCGCGATATCGTCGAGCGCACGCTTAAAGGGTAATTTGCTTCGACCGGTCGTCGCGAAAAATTCGGCGACCGGTTGCCTAGCGAGTCGAATCGCCCGAAAAGCACGAAATCATAGATAGTTAACGGATTTTTACCTTTGCCTCTGGACAAGGCGAATCACCCATGATTCTCTAGGTCAGGTTCGAGCGAGCGGCGCGCGAATCACACGAGGGACAAGGCGAAGAGATGATGGACGTGCGGCGGGCAACCGTGGCCGGAGGACGGCTGCGTGTCGATTTTGACGGGTTGAAAGCCTGGCGAGACAGCCTTTCCGGTCATGCGACATCGGAACCTCTTCTGCGTCATCTGCCGAAGGCCGAGCTGCTCTTGAAGCGCGCCATTCCGGCGCTGATCGTCGCCTTCCTCTTCATCGTCGCCGCATCGCATTTCTTCGGCATGGTCAGCGAATACTCCCGCCTGGAAGCCTCGGCTCGCCATGCCACCGCGCTTTCGGCAGCGACCGCCTCTGCGGTATTTGCCGATACATCAGACATTTTCGACAGCGGCGATATCGCAGAAGCGCAGGCCCGGCTCGCCAGGTTCCTGCCGCAGGATCGGCTCGACAGCGGCGCCTTCGTGCTGCTCGTGCAGGCAAGCGGCAAGGTTTTTGCCGCGACGACCGCCGGGCTTTCGCATGTCGGCAGCAACGTCAGCGATTTCTTCCCCGAGGTCTCGGCGATCCGGCGGTTCGGCGATCGCGCCGGCGTCATCGAAACGACCATAGGCGGCGTGCCGCACTATGCCGAGATCACGCTGATGGGCAATGCCGGCGGTTATATCGTCGCCGCCACCTCGCTCGACGAGATCAGCCGGCTCTGGCGCGAGCAGCTGGCCCTCAACGTTACGCTGTTTGCCGGCATCTCCTCGATCCTGCTGGTCATTCTCTATGCCTATTACACGCAGGTGAAGCGCGCCCGCGACGCCGACGACATCTTCCTGGAATCGAACCTGCGCGTCGAGACGGCGCTGTCGCGCGGCCGCTGCGGCCTCTGGGACTTCGATTTCGAGAACCGCGAATTCTTCTGGTCACGCTCGATGTACGACATGCTCGGCCTGCCGGGTTCCGACAAGACGATGGGCTTCGGTGAAGCCGCGCGGCTGATGCATCCTGATGACGGCGGGCTTTACGAGATCGCCCGCGCCATCGCCAAGGGCCATTCCGGTCAGGTCGATCAGATCTTCCGCATGCGCCATGCCGGCGGCCACTATGTCTGGATGCGCGCCCGCGCCCAGGTGATCCGCAGCAATTCCGGCCGCGTGCACCTGATCGGCATCGCCATGGACGTGACCGAGCAGCATCGGCTCGCGCAGCGCTACGCCGAAGCCGACCAGCGCCTCGCCGACGCCATCGAATGCACCTCGGAAGCCTTCGTCCTCTGGGACAAAAACGATCGGCTGGTCATGTGCAACACGCATTTCCAGCAGGCTTACGGCTTGCCGGACAGCGTGCTCGTGCCCGGCACTGAGCGCTCGGCCGTCAATGCTGCCGCCGCCCGTCCTGTCATCGAGCGGCGGATTTCCGATGCCGACGGCTCCGGCTATTCACGGACGACGGAAGTGCAGCTTGCCGACGAGCGCTGGCTGCAGATAAACGAGCGGCGCACCCGCGACGGCGGCAGGGTCTCGGTCGGAACCGATATCACGCTGATGAAGCGCCATCAGGAACGGCTGCGCGAATCCGAACGCCGGCTGATGGCAACGATCGGCGACCTATCCGCCTCGCGCCAGACGCTGGAGAGCCAGAAATCGGAACTTTCAACGGCGAACGCCAACTATCAGGCTGAGAAAGAACGCGCCGAGGCTGCCAACCAGGCGAAATCGGAATTCCTTGCCAACATGTCGCATGAGCTGCGCACGCCGCTTAACGCCATCCTCGGCTTCTCGGAAATTCTGCAAAACGAGATGTTTGGTCCGCTCGGCTCGCTGAAATATGACGAATATGCCCGCGATATCCATGACAGCGGCAAACATCTGCTCAACGTCATCAACGATATTCTCGACATGTCGAAGATCGAGGCCGGCCACGTCAGGCTGCACTGCGAGCGCATCGATCTCGTGCCGCTGATCGAGGAAAGCCTGCGCTTCACCGCCATGCCTGCGGCTGAAAAGAACATCGTCATCGACCAGCGTATCTCATCCGGGCTGACGCTGATGGCCGACCGCCGGGCGATGAAACAGGTGCTGCTCAACCTACTCTCCAATGCGGTGAAGTTCACCGACAATGGCGGCCGCATCGCGGTGCGCACACGCCGTGTCGACGGCGCCGTCGTCGTCACCATCGCCGACACCGGCATCGGCATTCCACGCTCGGCGCTGGCGAAGATCGGCCAGCCCTTCGAGCAGGTGCAGAGCCAGTATGCCAAGAGCAAGGGCGGCTCCGGCCTCGGGCTTGCCATCTCCCGCTCGCTGACCTCTCTGCATGGCGGCCGCATGAAGATCCGCTCCCGCGAAGCGGTGGGCACGGTGATCTCGCTGCGCATTCCCGACGACGTCTAAAACACGCCGCAGTTCGTCGATGCATCAAGCCTTCACGATTTTCAGGAAAATCTTTCTGACCGCTTTCGAAAGCCGCTTCAGCTCGCCTTCCAGCGTCCTGATGTCGGGGCAATCGCCGGCGCGGCAGACGAGTTCGACGAGGCCGGAAGGTGCTTCCTTCGGATCGAACAGGCCGTCGATGGAGAGGCGGATCAGTTGCGAAAGGCCGGTATAGAGCGCGAAGGCCTCCAGGCAAATGTCGAGATCGACTGTTGCCATCAGCCTGTCACCAAGCAGCTTCAAGGCCTCGCCGGTGCTCATGCCGTTCACCGCAATGCCGACGCCCCTGGTGGGCGCGATCAGCGCCAGGTACTGGGCGATGAATTCCAGGTCGATGACGCCGCCGGGGATCAGCTTCAGGTCCCATGAGCCGGCGGGCGGCTTTTCCTTATCGATCAGTTCGCGCATCTCGGCGACGTCATGCGCCACCTTGGCAATGTCGCGATCGGCCGACAGCACCTCGCGGACGATATGTTCGGCCTCGGCGATGAGGCTCTCATCGCCTGAGATCAGCCGGGCGCGGCTGAGCGCCATATGCTCCCAGGTCCATGCCTCTTCACGCTGATATTTGCCGAAGGCATTGATGCGGGTGGCGACCGGCCCTTTGTTGCCGGACGGGCGCAGCCGCATGTCGGCCTCATAGAGCACGCCTTCGGCGGTCGGCGCCGAGAAGGCGGCGATCAGCCGCTGGGTGATGCGGGTGAAGTAACGCGTCGCGTCGAGCGGCTTTTCCCCATCGGATTCGGAAGCGTTGTCGTCATAATCATAGAGCAGGATCAGGTCGATGTCGGAACCGGCCGTCAGCTCGAAGCTGCCGAGCTTGCCCATGCCGGCGACAGCAATGCGCCCGCCGGGATAGTCGCCGTGCGTTACCCGCATCTCGCTCACGACGGCCTCGAGTGCGGCTGCGATGATGAGGTCGGCAAGATGGGTGAAGGCACGTGCGGCCATCTGGCCGTTGATCGCGCCGGTCAGCAGTCGAATGCCGATCAGGAAGCGCTGCTCGGCAGCGAAGATACGCAACCGATCGAGCACTTCCTCATAGTGGCGCGCCTGGACAAGCGAGCCCTTCAGCCGCTCGCCGAGATAATCGCGGGTCGGCAGTTCGGCCATCAGGCCGGGATCGAGCATGCCGTCGAAGACATGCGGCTTGGCGGCGATCACCTCGGCAAGCCGTGGTGCCGAGGACATGATGTTGACGATCAGCGACAGCAATGCCGGGTTGCTGCCGAGCAGCGAGAAGAGCTGGATGCCGGAGGGAAGGCCCGAAATGAAGCTGTCGAAGCGCAGCAGCGCTTCGTCGGCGCGCTTGCTTTCGCCGAAAACCCGCAAAAGCTCCGGCGCCAGCTCCGTCAGCCTTTCGCGCGCCTCGACCGATTGCGTCGCGCGGTAGCGGCCATAGTGCCAGGTGCGGATGATGCGGGAGATGTCGGACGGTCTGCCAAAACCGAGTTTCTTCAGCGTCTCCAGCGTATCGGGATCGTCGCCCTGGCCGGTGAAGACGAGGTTTCCGGTGTCGGTGGAAAGCTTGCTCTCCTGTTCGAAGAGATGGGCATAACGCCGCTCTACCGTCTTCAGCACGCCGACCAACCGTTCGGAGAAGCTTGGCGTGTCGGAAAAGCCCATCATGAAGGCGATGCGCTTCAGGTCGACATCCGTCTCCGGCAACAGGTGGGTCTGCTCGTCGCGCACCATCTGGATGCGGTGCTCGACATCGCGCAGGAACCAGTAGGCCTCGGTCAGTTCGTCACGGGTCTCGGCGTCTATCCATTTCGCCTTGGTCAGTTCGCCGAGTGTCTGCTCCGTTGCCCGGCCCCGCAAGGCCGGCATGCGGCCGCCAGCGATCAGCTGTTGCGTCTGGACGAAGAACTCGATCTCGCGAATGCCGCCGCGGCCGAGCTTGACGTTATGGCCCTTGACCGCGATCGCGCCGTGGCCCTTATGCACATGAATCTGCCGCTTGATCGAATGGATATCGGCGATGGCGGCGTAATCGAGATATTTTCGAAAGACGAAAGGGGCGAGCCCACGCAGGAATTCGCTGCCGGCCGTCAGGTCGCCGGCCACGGCGCGCGCCTTGACGAAGGCTGCCCGCTCCCAATTCTGGCCCCTGCCCTCGTAATAGATCATCGCCGCATCGACCGGGATCGCCAGTGGCGTCGAGCCGGGATCGGGGCGCAGTCTGAGATCGGTGCGGAAGACGTAGCCGTCAGCGGTGCGCTCCTGCAGGATGCGCACCAGCCGGCGCATCATCCTGGGGAAGATCTCGATCGCGTCATCCGGGTCGGGCACGATGCCTGCCTCCTCGTCGAAGAAGACAACGAGGTCGATATCGGAGGAATAGTTGAGCTCGGAAGCGCCGAGCTTGCCCATGCCGAGCACGATCAGGCCGGAGCCGTCGCTGGGTGCTGCCGGATTGTGCAGCTTCAACTTTCCGCCCTCATGCGCCGACAGCAGCAGGTGGTCGATTGCGGCCGCGACCGAAGCTTCGGCCAGCGCACTCAGCCAGGCCGTCGTCGCCCGCCCGTCGAAGATCCGCGCCAAATCGGCGAATGCGACGAGGAAGGCCACCTTGCGCTTGATGACGCGCAGCCTGCTCATCACCACGGATTCCGTAGGTGCTGTCCCCTCGCCGTTCGGCCGCCAGCAGTGCCGGGCCTCAGCGACCAGCGCCTCGATTTGCGGCTCCAGCGGCTCGCTGATGGCGCCAGCGAGGACGGCAGGGTCGAGATTGGCGATTTCGCGCAGGTAAGGCGACAGCGTCAGCGCGGCGGCGATGAAATCGCGCAGCGGACCGTCGGTCTTGAGCATTGCAGCCACCGACCGCTCGCTCTTGCCGGCCTCCTGAAGATCGGCCATCGCCAGCTTCAGCTCCGTCTGGCTCAGCGGACGAAGCAGCCCTTCGACCACATCCTTCAGGCCATGCGTCGATTTCGTCAGCATGCGCTCTCCCTGGCTTTTGAGCGGAAGAAAACGGCCACATAGAACCGCGAACCGTCTGCTTCGATCGGAATTAAACTAGGGTCTTGGCGCCAAACCGCCAATACGCGATTCGGCCGATGGTCATTCGGCAGAAGAGTTCAGGCGGCCTTGGCCGGAAAAATCATGCTGACGGTCAAGCCGCGCTGTCCGGGTCTGTCGGGATCGGTGTCGGAGAGTTCCAGCCGGCCGTTGTGCAGCTCCATCACCGCTTCCACCAACGAAAGCCCGAGCCCCGTCCCGGGCTTCGAACGGCTTTCATCAAGGCGGACGAAGCGCTTCACCACGTCGTCGCGCCTTTCGGCGGGAACGCCCGGTCCGTGGTCGGCCACCGAAAGGCAGATGCCATCCGGGCGGCGGGCAAGCTTCAGCGATACCGTGCCTGCTCCTTCGGTATCGGAGGAATATTTGATGGCATTGTCGAGCAGGTTGAAGATTGCCTGGCCGATCAACTCGCGATTGCCCTGCACTTCGACACCTGGTTCGACGCTGGCGGTGAGGCCTAGCCCGGCTTCCTCGGCCGCCGGTTCGTAAAGCTCGGCGCTGTCGGAAACGATCGCCGAAAGCTCGACCGGCGACATCTCGGCCGCCACCGATCCGGCCTCGACGCGAGAGATCATCAACAGCGCGTTGAAGGTGCGGATCAGCTGGTCTGATTCGGAAATAATGCCTTCGAGCGCTCCCCGCCGCGTCTCGCCATCGGCGATATCGAGTGCATCGGCCGCCTTGTTGCGTAGCCGGGTCAGCGGCGTCTTGAGATCGTGGGCGATATTGTCGGAGACCTGCCGCAGGCCCTCGTTCAGCTTCTCGATGCGCTCCAGCATGGTATTCAAGGACATCGACAGCCGGTCGAACTCATCGCCGGATCCGCCGACCGGCAGGCGTTGCGACAGGTCGCCGGCCATGATCTTCTTGCTCGCATCCGACATGCGGTCGATTCGTTTCAGTGCATTGCGGCCGATGGCGAACCAGATAATGATGGCGCCGAGCCCCATGATCGCCAAGGCCACCATCAGCGCCTGGCGTACCAAGAGACGAAAACGCTCGGGATCGCCGAGGTCGCGGCCGATCAAAATCCTCAGGCCGTTGTCGAGCACGAAGATATTGGCGATCGCCTTGTGGCGGCGCTCGACGCCGCTGTCGGTATAGCGCTGATAGATGAAAGACGCGGACGTCCAGCCGATTTCCTCGAAAACACCCGGCTGCACCGAGGCGACGTTGCCGGCGAGAATATCGCCCGAAGGACCGGCGATGATGTAGAGATTGGCGCCTGGCTGACGGGCGCGCCGCTCCATGGTACGCAAGAGAAGGTTCATGCCGCCAGTGTCATAGGCGCGCTGTACCTGCTCCACCTCCTGCTTGACGGCATCGCGGATCTGGCCGGTCAGCAGCCGTTCCGACATCGCCGTCACATAGAAGACGAGCGTCGCGGCGCAGATGGCGAAAAGCAGGATATAGAGTGCCGAGAGGCGGACTGCGGTGGACTTGAAAAGAACCCTGAAACGGCTCATCCCTCGTCCTTGATCATGTACCCCGCGCCCCTGATGGTCTTCAGGAGCGGCTGGCTGTAATCCTTCTCGATCTTCGAGCGCAGGCGCGAGACGTGCACATCGATGACATTGGTCTGCGGATCGAAGTGATAGTCCCAGACATTTTCAAGCAGCATGGTGCGGGTCACCACCTGGCCGGCATTTTTCATCAGGTATTCGAGCAGGCGGAATTCGCGCGGCTGCAGCAATATCTCCTTGCCGCCGCGGCGTACCTCGTGGGAAAGTCGGTCGAGTTCGAGGTCGGCGACACGATAGACGACGTCCTGATCCGGCGTGCCCTTGCGGCGGCCGAGCACCTCGACGCGGGCCAGCAGTTCGCTGAAGGCATAGGGCTTCGGCAGGTAATCGTCGCCGCCGGCACGAAGTCCGGTGACGCGGTCATCGACCTGGCCGAGCGCCGAGAGAATGAGGACCGGCGTATGGATCGCCTTGCGGCGCAGCTCGCTGATAACGGAGAGACCGTCCCGGCGCGGCAGCATGCGGTCGATGACGATGACGTCGTAGGTATTTTCCGACCCCATGAACAGGCCGGCCTCGCCATCGCTGGCGTGATCGGCGACGATGCCCGCCTCGCGAAAGGCTTTCGTGAGGTATACCGCGGCTTCGAGATCATCTTCGATGATGAGAATCTTCATGCGGCCGACATTACCCACCGGCTGCGTTTCGGCAAGGCTCAAAGCATCTTCCTGCGGGGCGGCGCTCATCGCGATCATCCTTCAAAGGTCAGAAGAATTGAGCCGCGCGGATTTTCATCCGCACGGCTCCTGTTTTCTTAAAGGATCAGCCCTGGCCGTTGATTGGAAGCGCGACGAAACGGCTTCCTTCACTGGACTGGATCTGGAAGAGCGCGCGGGTGCGGCCGTCCTTCTTGGCCTGGTTCAACACCTTGACGACATCGGCGGGGCTGGAGACCTCCTGGTTGTTAACCGAGGTGATCTTTTCACCTTCCTTGATGCCCTTGTCGGCGGCGTCGGAGTCCGGGTCTATGCCGGTGATCGCCAGGCCCTTGCCGTCATCGGCAGGACCGACCGTCAGGCCGAGATCGGCAAGCGCCTTCTCGGAAGCCGGTGCCTCAGGCTGCTGCGGCTGGCTGTTGTCATCGGCGGACGCATCCTTCTGGTCGGCCGGCAGCGTGCCGAGTTCGACGGTGAGAGGCTGGGCCTTGCCGGCGCGCCAGACGGAAAGCTCAACCTTGCTGCCCGGCTGCATCGCACCGATGCGGCGGCTGAGGTCACGCGCATCCTTGATCGTTTCACCGTTCAGCGCCGTGACGACGTCGCCGGCCTTCATGCCGGCCTTGTCACCCGGCGATCCGGCCTGCGGGGCGACGACGAGGGCGCCGCTCGGCTCGGAAAGGCCGATGGATTCGGCGATGTCCTTGGTCACCGGCTGGATCTGCACACCCAGCCAGCCACGCGAAACCTGGCCGTCCTTCATCAGATCGGCGACGACGTCCTTGGCGGTCGAGGCGGGAATGGCGAAGGCGATGCCGACGCTGCCGCCCGACGGCGAGAAGATCGCGGTGTTGATGCCGACGACTTCGCCGCTGAGGTTGAAGGTCGGACCACCGGAGTTGCCGCGGTTCACGGCGGCATCCACCTGCAGGTAATCGTCGTATGGACCGGAACCGATATCGCGGCCGCGGGCCGAGACGATACCGGCTGTGACCGTGCCGCCGAGGCCGAAGGGGTTGCCGACCGCAACGACCCAGTCGCCGACGCGGACGTTATTGTCGTCGGCCCAGTTGACGTAGGTGAACTTCTTGCCCTTGCCGTCGACCTTCAAGACGGCGAGGTCGGTGCGCGGATCCTTGCCGATCAGTTTGGCATCGAGCTCGGTGCCGTCATTCATGACGGCGACGAAGGCCTGGCCATCGGAAACGACGTGGTTGTTGGTGACGATGTAACCGTCCTCGGAGATGAAGAAGCCGGACCCTTGAGCGACCGGACGCAGACGGCCCTTGCCGCCGGGGGCATTCGGGCCGCCGGGACCATTCGGGCCGCCCGGGCCGTTCTGGCCAAAGCGCCGCTGATGGCCCTGCTGATCATTTGGGTCCTGACCGCCGAACTGCTTGAAGAAGCGCTTCAGCGGATGATCATCGGGAAGATCGTCGAAGCCGCGGCCTTCGATGGAGAAACCGTCATTGTCAGAGACGGGATTGACGCGGTTTTCAACGCGGACGGAAACCACGGCCGGCGAAACGGCATCGACGACATTGGCAAAGCTCGGGACAGCAGGTGCTTGAACCTTGACTGCTTCGGCATAAGACCGGGTGATTTCGAGCGGAACGCCGGTTGCAAGCACAGCGGCTGCGATACCGGCGACGGTAGAAGCCTTGAGCACAGTGGCGAGGGACGGACGTCCGTTGAAATTCTTGAGCATTGGAGCACCTTCTCTTGTTCTTAAATCTTCAGACCGGCGGCGCCGGATCAGTCGATGAATGAAGATATAGGACGCCGCACCTTACTGCGAACTGTCCGGCCAATGAAAAATTGGTAATGTATGAAAATGCTTGGCCCGGTTGCGGCGGACGATTGCCGCCGGCGGACTGCCTACTTTTTCAAAAGCTCGCTCAACTTCGCCTGCTCATCCGCCGTCAGCTTGCTTCCCGTCGGCTTGCCGGCCCTCCTGCGCGCAAAAACCAGCAGTGACAGCCCGCCGGCGAGCACCAGCAGCGCCGGGGCGCCCCATAGCAGGCTCGTCTTCATGCTGAAACGCGGCTTCAGCAGCACGAACTCGCCGTAGCGCGAGACGATATAGTTCAGCACCTCATCGTCGCTGTCGCCGTCGGTGATGCGCTCGCGCACCAGCAGACGCAGATCCTTGGCGAGATCGGCATTGGAATCGTCGATCGACTGGTTCTGACAGACCATGCAGCGCAGTTCCGCCGAAAGGCCCCGCGCCCGCGCCTCCAGCGCCGGATCGGCCAGCACCTCGTCCGGATTGACGGCGAAGGCCGGCGCGGCCATCAGCACCAAAGCCAAAGCCAGGAGGAGACGTCGCATCATTCCGCCGGCTCCATTGCGGGCGCTACCGGCTTTGCGGCCTTCGCCTTCCTGCGTGGGGCGCCGACGCGCAGGCGCCGGTCGCTGAGCGAGACGAGGCCGCCGAAGGCCATGAGCACCGCTCCGCCCCAGATGCAGAGGATGAACGGCTTCCACCAGATGCGCACGACGATTCCGCCGTCCTTGGTGGCGTCACCCAATGAGACATAGAGCTGGCTAAGCCCGAAGGTGAGGATGCCCGCCTCGGTCGTCGGCATCTGGCGGGCGGTGTAGAGGCGCTTGGCCGACCAGGTATCGGCGACCGCGACACCGGCGCGGCGAATAGTGAAGTGGCCGCGCTCCTCGGTATAGTTCGGCCCGGTCGCCGGCTGCATGCCGTCGAAATGCAGGCTATAGCCGCCGGCATCGGTGGTCTCGCCGGGCTTCATCTCGACCACATGTTCGGTCTGAAACGTCGTCACCGCGACGATGCCGAGCACGGTCACGCCGAGCCCGGCATGGGCAAGGGCGGTCCCGAAGGCCGAACGCGGCAGGCCGGTCAGACGGCGCCAGGCGACGTTGCCCGCCACCTTGCCGATGCCGGCGCGATACCAGAGATCGGCCGCAGCACCCAGAACCAGGAACAGCCCGGCTGCCAGTCCGAGCACGGACAGTACCGGGCCGCCATGTTGGAGATAGAAGAAGACCACCGCAGCAGTGAAGGCGAGACCTGCGACGACATAGAGCCGCTGCAAGGCGCCGAGGAGATCACCGCGCTTCCAGGCAAGCAGCGGTCCGAATGGCACGACAACGATCAGCGGCGCCATCAGCAGGCCGAAGGTCAGGTTGAAGAAGGGCGGCCCGACAGAGATCTTGTCGCCGGTCAGCGTTTCCAGCAGCAGCGGATAG
The DNA here is from genome assembly GCF_019685125.1 of Rhizobium sp. NZLR10. Classification (NCBI taxonomy): domain Bacteria; kingdom Pseudomonadati; phylum Pseudomonadota; class Alphaproteobacteria; order Hyphomicrobiales; family Rhizobiaceae; genus Rhizobium; species Rhizobium sp. NZLR10. The sequence continues at coordinate 166,054 of NZ_JABDWE010000004.1, forward strand.
AGCGTGCCTGTGAGAACCGTGCCGCAGGCAACCGTCAGGATCAGATTGTTGACGACAAGCGCGCCCTCGCGCGAAATCGGCGCGAACAGGCCGCCGGCCGACAGCTTCGGAGCGCGGAAGGCAAACAGCGACAGCGCGCCGCCGATAAAGATCAGCAGGATGCAGAGAATGAAGACGCCGCGGCTCGGGTCGCTGGCAAAGGCATGCACCGAGGTCAGCACCCCGGAGCGCACCAGGAAGGTGCCCATCAGCGACAGCGAGAAGGTGAGGATGGCAAGCAGCACCGTCCAGATCTTCAGCGCCTCGCGCTTTTCCATGACGAGGGCGGAATGTAACAATGCGGTGCCGGCGAGCCACGGCATGAAGGAGGCGTTTTCCACCGGGTCCCAGAACCACCAGCCGCCCCAGCCGAGTTCGTAGTAGGCCCAGTAGGAGCCCATGGCGATGCCGAGCGTCAGGAAAGTCCAGGCGGCCAGCGTCCAAGGCCGCACCCAGCGGGCCCAGGCGGCATCGATGCGCCCTTCGAGGAGTGCTGCAACCGCAAAGGAAAAGCAGACGGAAAAGCCGACATAGCCGAGATAAAGCAGCGGCGGGTGGATCGCCAGGCCGATATCCTGAAGGACCGGATTGAGATCGCGGCCCTCGGCCGGCGCCGGATCGAGCCGCAGGAAGGGATTGGAGGTCAGCAGAATGAACAGCGTGAAGGCGACCGAAATCCAGGCCTGCACGGCCAGCACATTGGCCTTCAGCGTCTCCGGCAGATTGCGGCCGAAGACGGCGACCAGGGCGCTGAACAGCGTCAGGATCAACAGCCAGAGCATCATCGATCCCTCGTGATTGCCCCAGACGCCGGAATATTTGTAGATCAGCGGCACCAGCGAATGCGAATTCTCCCAGACGTTCTCGACCGAGAAATCCGAGACGACATGGGCATAGGTGAGCACGCCGAAGGAGAAGGCGACAAGCGCAAACATCGCCAGCGAACCGACCGTCGCCACATCCATCATCGCCCGGTCGTGGCGACGGGCTCCCATCACCGGCACGATGGAAAGGATGAGCGCCGTTGCCAGCGCCAGCACCAGCGCGTAATGGCCGATCTCGATGATCATTGCGTCGCCTTCACTTCCTGGGCTTGACCTTCCTTCGTTGGGCCTTGGCCTTCCTTCCACAGCCCCTGCTGCTTCAGCCTGTCGGCCACGTCCTTCGGCATATAGGTTTCGTCATGCTTGGCAAGCACGGTATCGGCAACGAAGACGTTGGTCCCTGATGCAAACATGCCTTCGGTGACGACACCCTGGCCTTCGCGGAAGAGATCGGGAAGAATGCCGGTATATTTGACCTTCACGGCATTGGCGCTGCCGTCGGTGACGGCAAATTCCACGGTCGAGCCTGTGCCGCGCACAACGCTGCCTTCGCCGACCAGGCCGCCAAGCCGGATGCGGGTTTCCGGCGCCACCGGCGTCTTCGCCAGATCGGCCGGCATATAGAAATAAGCGACCGACTGGCTGAAGGCGAACATCACCAGCAACACGGCGGCGGCAATGAAGCCCATGCCGCCCGCGATCACCGCCAGGCGCTTCTGCTTGCGCGTCATTGCGTCATTCCCTCCGTGGCGATGCCGAGTTCCCGGGCCAGCGCCAGCAATTGCCTGCCCTGCTCGCCGGCCGACGGAAAGGCAGCAAGCCCGCGCTTCAGCGCAGCGGCGGCGCGATCCTTATCGTTCAATACGGCGTAAGAGCGGACGAGCCGCACCCATCCCTCGAAATTGTTCGGATCCTCGTTCAGCTTGGCGTCGAGGCTCTCGACCATGCCGCGGATCATCTGCTGCCGGTCGCCGGCGCTCATGTTGTCCGCCGCGGCCAAATCCTGCTGCGTGGGATTGCCCGGGGCAGCCGGGGCAGCCGGGGTAATCGGGGCTGCTTGATCGGGAACTGCCGGCGCGCCGCCGTTCATGGCGATATGCTGGTTGACCAGCGGCAGCCAGGGCGCATCGGCCGGCGATTGTTTCGCCAGCGCCTCGAAGGCCTGGCGCGCCTCATCGGGCCGTCCGGCCTGCTCCATGCTGAGCGCGATATAAAAGCGGGCGCGGGGATTGTCGGGTTCCAGCGTCAGCGACTGTTCCAGCACTTGGCGCGTCTCCTCCGTCACGACGCCGTCGGAGATCGCCATCAGCGTCTCGGCCAGGCCGTCCAGCCGGACCGGACTTGGGCCGAGAAGCCGGATGGCATTGCGATAGGCCAGTTGCGCATCGTTCACGCGCATCGTGCGGACATAGATCGGCGCCAGCACGTCCCAGCCCTTGCCGTCATCGGGATTCTGCGCCAGGTGCCGTTCCGCCTTGGTGATCAGCACAGCCATATCGTTGCCGGGATTTTCCAGCCGCGCTTCCAGCGGCTGCGAGGGCAGGTCCGGCCTGCCCGTCGTCAAATAAAGACAGAGCCCGAGAACCGGCAGGACCAGCAGCACGAAGGCCTCGGTGAAACGGCGATGCCGTGCGGGTTTCGGCGTTTCTTCCCGCTCATCGGCAGAAACGGCGATCAACCGCCGGCCGATTTCAGCCCTGGCATAGTCAGCTTCTTCAGGCGTGATCAGTCCGCCATTGAGATCGCGGTCGAGTTCGCGCAGTTGGTCACGGTAGACTGCCGCCTCGCCCGCGCGGATATTCTCCGCCGCCTTCGCTCCGCGCAGAAGGGGGTAAAGCAGGATGATGGCGACGGCTGCCGTCAGAACGGCAACGAGAATCCAGAACAGCATATCGGCCCAAATACTTGATGCGCGCCGCCATTCCAACTGCCAAAGCCGGAATGACAAAGATTTGAGCCGCAACTCACCAGATTCAGCCGAGCGGCGACCAGCTTCCGTCATTGTTGCGGCAGGCAACGCCTCGCACCACGGTGTCCTTGCCGTCGGCGGTCAGCGTATGGGTATATTGGCGGCAGTTCTGCGAACCGACCTGATAGGGTGCTGCCGCGACCACCTTGCCGGTGACGTCCTCGCCGGTCCACAGCACCGGCTGGCCGACGGCTGCGCCTTCCAGCGCCCGATATTCTGCCTCGAGCGCCCGCTGCTTGTCGCTATCGCTCAAGCTCACGCCGCTGCGGCCGGCAAGGCCGCCTTGCAGCGCGGTGAGGAAGGCGGCCGAGGCCGAGGGCTTGCTCGAAAAAATGCCGCGTGAAGCGGCACCCTTCGTCGTCGTGCAGCCGGTGAGCGCGACGGCGACGAGAAGAGCGGAAGCGATCATGCCTTGCGAGCGTAAAATCATTGCGTCGAACCACGATCAGGGGTCAATTTCAGCCGATCGAAGTGCAGCGTCCCCGTGTCAGCATTAAGGCAAAGCATGCTATGCATTTGCCAGTATCTTTGTGACATCAAGCAGTTGCTCATGCAACATCCTTTGTGATGCCGGGCAGGATAAGCTTCGCCTTGAGCCCGCCCCATTCGCCGCGGGAAAGCTCGAGCCGTCCTTGATACTCACTGGAGATCTCGGTGACGATCGAAAGGCCGAGCCCGGTTCCGGGCTTGCTTTCGTCGAGCCTGCGGCCGCGCTTCAGCGCCTCGCGGATCTGATCGGGCTCGAGGCCCGGCCCGTCATCCTCGACGGCGAGCTCCACCCAGTGGCGGCGCGCACTCGCCTCCGCTCCCTTGACGTCGTCGCCGGCCTCGACGGCCGAAAGCCGTACCTTGCTTTTGGCAAAACGCGCCGCATTCTCCAAGAGATTGCCGACGGTCTCCTCGAGATCCTGTTGCTCCATAGCGACGGCCAGATGCGGCGGCGAGACGACGAGATCGAATTCGGTATCGACGTTCAGCCGGCGCATGACGCGCACCAGCCGCTCGAGCGCCGGCTCGGCATCGGTGCGGGCGAGCACGGATTCGCGTTGCGCAGCGATGCGGGCGCGGTTGAGATAGGACTGCACCTGTCCCTGCATCGATTCCGCCTGGCTGCGCACCAGTTCGCCATGGGATTTTTCGAGCACGCGCGCCTCGTTGAGAAGCACGGCAATCGGGGTCTTCAGCGAATGGGCGAGATTGCCGACCTGCATGCGGGCCCGCTCGACGATGCGGCGGTTGCTGTCGATCAGCGCGTTGACCTCGTTGGCGAGCGGCAAAATCTCACGCGGGAAGTCGCCTTTGAGCTGCTCGCTCTCGCCGGCGCGGATGCGCTCCAAGGCGGCACGTGCCTTGTCGAGTGGCTTCAGGCCATAGAGAATCGCCAGGGCATTGACGATCAGGCTGCCGACGCCGAAGCCGGCCAGCGCCAGATAGAGGCTATGGGAAAAGGTGCGCACGTCGTCTTCGACGACATCGACATTGCCGGTGACGCGGACGCGCGCCGCGCGCCCGTCAGTATCGAGCACCACTTCGGTTTCCGCCACCTGCACGCGGTTCCCGGAGGCATCCGTCACCTGATAGTAGCGTTCGTAATTCTTGTCGAAAGGCGCCTCGACGACGGAGGGAACCGGAATGAGCGCCGAGCCGAGCGAGGGCGACACCAGCGGTGCCGTCGTATAGGTGCCGAGCGGCTCCACCACCCAATACCAACCGGTCTTCGGCTGGGCAAAACGCAGGTCGCCGAGCTGCGGGCTGCCGCTGAGCGCTCCCTGATCGCCGATCGTCACAGAGTTGATGACGTTATAGAGCTGCGCCCGCAGCAGATCCTGGAAACCGCGTTCGGCGCTCTTGCGGTAGAGGGTGGAGATCAACAGGCCGATCACCACCAGCGCCACCGTCGACCAGACTGTGGTCAACAACAAAACACGTGCGGTGAGCGACTTAATTCGCATGTTTCGGCGCTTGGATGCGGTATCCGAGACCGCGCACCGTTTCGATCAGATCGACGCCCATCTTCTTGCGCAGACGGCCGACAAAGACCTCGATCGTGTTGGAATCGCGGTCAAAATCCTGGTCGTACATGTGCTCGACCAGTTCTGTGCGGGAGACGACCTCGCCCATATGATGCATGAGATAGGCGAGAAGGCGGTATTCGTGCGAGGTCAGCTTCAGCGTCGTGCCATTGACCGTCGCCTTGGAGGATTTGGTATCGAGCCGCACCGGCCCGCAGATGATCTCGGATGAGGAATGCCCCGCCGCGCGCCGGATCAGCGCCCGAATTCGCGCCAGCACTTCCTCGACATGGAAGGGTTTGGTGACGTAGTCGTCGGCCCCTGCGTCGATACCGGCGACCTTGTCGCTCCAGCGGTCGCGCGCCGTCAGGATCAGCACCGGCATGCCGCGGCCGGCGCCGCGCCATTTTTCAAGGACGGTGACCCCGTCCAGCTCCGGCAAGCCGATATCGAGAATTATGGCGTCATAAGGTTCGGTATCGCCGAGGAAATGGCCTTCCTCGCCGTCGAACGCCTGGTCGACGACATAGCCCGCCTCCTTCAGCGTGTCGGCCAGCTGCCGGTTCAGATTAACATCGTCTTCGACTACCAGAATGCGCATCGGTCCGCCTTCGCCCGCTTCAAATCGATCATGTCCTGAATAGACCGATTCCGCCTACATCGGAACCTTTACCGTCACTTTGCGTGGACGCTGGCCGTTTCCCGACACCAGAACGGTGATGATGCAGGTGTCGCCCACCGGTTGCACGGACAGGAGCTGGCCGCCCGTTTGCTCAACCACCTGGGCTGCGGCGGCGCTGCAGTCACCTGCCACGCTGTGAACGAGAGTGCCCACGACGTCCGATGAGGGCGCCGATACCACCAGTCCGGCGGCCAACGCTGCGACGCTCAGAGGAAAGGCCATGTGCTATGCTTTCAAGGTAATGCCAATGTGGCCCGAATATGTACTCACGCGACCTGAATGGCAAATGAATGCGCTGTAACGCAGGGCATTTAGAACCATTCTCGACTGCTGACGGCAACCGGTGTCAGCTGCTGAAAACCGCTGCCGCGGCAGGCTTCGGCGGCCTCCTCCGCATCGGAAAAAGTCGTTCGGTATCAGGTGTGGCGGGAATTGCGATCGCAACTTTTACCGGCCGATTGAAACTGGTATGTCCTTGGTGTTTCCGCATTCAGGCCATTTCAGCACCAATGCCAAATTCCTTCCGCTTCCGCTCGGCGCAGACGGTCACCGTGCTTGCCATCACCCAGTTGATCGGCTGGGGCACGACGTTCGACATGCTCGGGGTCATGGGCCGCGTCGTGGCACCCGCTCTTGGCTTGGCGAACGAGGTCGCGTTTGCCGGCCTGACGATCATGATGATGGTCAGCGCCATCATTGGTCCCGCGACCGGCCGCTGGCTCTCCCGCTACGGCGCCGCCCGAGTGTTATCGGCCGCCTCACTGACCTTTGCGCTTGGCTTGCTTCTGCTTTCCGCCGCAAACGGCATCGTGTTTTATGCCGCCGCCTGGGTGATCATCGGCATCGGCGGCGCCTGTGGCCTTTCGGCACCGGCCTATACGGCCGTCGTCGAGCGCGAAGGGGCGAACGGCAAACGCGTCATCGCTATTCTCATGCTGTTCACCGGGCTTTCGAGCGCCATCTTCTGGCCGATCCTCAGCCTGCTCAACGAGACGCTCGGCTGGCGCCTCACCTTTCTCGTCTGCGCGGGGCTGCAATTCTTCGTCTGTCTGCCGCTGCATCTTTTCGCCCTGCCGAAACCGATCGTAATGCATATCGAAGGCAGCGCGGCAGACATTGCCCCGGTGCCGCTGTCGAAGGTGGCACGGCGCAAAGCCTTCCTGCTGATTGCCGCGGCGACGACGATCTCGACCTTCATCACCTTCGGCATCTCGCCATCGCTGCTCGAAATCTTCCGTCAGTCCGGCGCCTCGCCGGCCTTCGCGCTGCAGCTCGGCTCGGCACGCGGCGTGCTCGGCATCTCGGCGCGTTTCCTCGACATGCTGCTCGGCCGGCGCGGCAACCCCATGCTCAGCGCGGCGATGGGCATCGGCCTGATGATGATCAGTTTCCTGATCATGCTGGTCGCCGGCTCGTCAACACCGCTGCTCGTCACCTTCATTCTGCTCTACGGCTTTGGCGCCGGCGTCATGACCGTCGCCCGCGCGCTTCTGCCGCTGGCGCTGTTTTCACCTGCCGAATACGGTCTGCAGTCGGCCCGGCTGTCGCTGCCGCAAAACCTCGCCAACGCCATCGCCCCGGTCATCTTCACCGCCATCCTCGACCGCGCTGGCACCGGCCCGGCACTCGTCGCCTGCGCCGTTCTCGCCGCCTTGTCGTTGAGTTTCGTGCTGATGTTGATGGCGGTGGTGCGCAGCGCCCACGCATCGCACCCGAGCCCGGTCGTCTCGTGAGAGCCCGGGCCCGGCAAGTCAGCCATTCTTAATCTGTCTTGATTATCATCATCATCAGGACGAGAGCGGCTTTCCGACCGCGTATCGCGACTGCTGCAGCCAGCTGACCATTAGCACGCAGCCCGCTTTGGCGAATCTTTTGAATCGCTTGCCGCCGCTTTTTCGAAAGTTGAGTCCGGCGGCTCAACAGTTGAGTGAACTTCGGGGCGCGACCCCCCTCCGGAAAATCAGTCTTCCATCTGAAATTTCGACGGAATGTGGCATGGCAACAGCACGCTTGCGAGATTCAAAGCGGCCGCGTCACCGCCGTGGAGCAGTCGTAATCGGCGGCGATGCGCTTTTCCCGGAGCGGCCGCACGCGCTCGATCGAGAGCTGGTAATCCGGATGGGCCTTATAGGCGGCAAGGGCCGCCTCGTCGTCGAATTCGCCGTAGACTACGAGATCGATCTCGGTGCCCAATTGATCGGTTTTCACATTGGTGCCGATCTCCAGCAACCGCGCATGAGGAATGCCGGTCAGAACCGAAAGCCCGGCCCTCACCTCCTGCAGATGTTCCTCCTGCACGGTGAAGAAGACGATATGGCGGATCACGCGGAAGCTCCTGTCAAGTTTCAGAGGGTCAGCCGGGCGATAACACGCAAGCCCCAGGCCTTCAACCGCGCGAACATGCCATGCGGGGCATCCGGACGTATCGCCGCAGCGAAGATGATGGCGTAAGCCGCGAGCTTTTCCGCCCGGTCGGTGCCGTTGACGATGCGGCGTGCGTTCACCCAATCCTCCGTCGTCAAGTTCAGGTGATCGGCGAGCTTGTGGCCGGTAAAGCTGCCCTGCAGCATGCCTTCGATCAGGATCGTTACCGCCGCCGCCATCTCCATCGCCCGGTCGGGATCGGCAACGAGGTCGATGCCCGTCAGCGTGCTCATCGCCTCATAGTTCCGCTTGTGGGTGAGTTGCACCAGACCGCGTCCATGCCAGCTGCGACCATCCTCGTCCGGCCGCCAGTACGGGGTTTTCACCCAGGAAAGCTTGCCTGCAGCAAAGGCCGTCTCCAGGATCTCGACCGCGCGTTTATCGCTGTGCGCCAGCGTCTCGCGCACCGGCTGCATCGTATAGGCGGTCTCATGGTAAGCGGTTGCGAGGATATAGGCGAGCCACCGCCGATCGGCATGGGGAAACCGCTCTTCCCAAGCGTCGATAATCGCAGTGATGCCCACTACCTGAGGATGCGTCATCTCTCCCTTGAAGAGTTGGTCCCGCACCGCATCGAAAAAGAAACCCCGGTCCATGTGGACAACCATTCCGCGCTTCCCAAAAATATCGTGGTTAAAACCGTCTTAATCGATTAAAATCTATTTAATCGTTTAAAGTGTTTAAGCCACTGATTTACACGCCTTTTGTCTTGTGCGATGCATCTCTTTGCCCTGAAGCCTTACCACAGAACGAGGAGACTTCCGATGCAGACGCCCGCCACAACGCAAACCACCATTCCCCAGCACGTCGTCGACCAGATGGAAAATGAATGGCGCCAGATTCGCCCTGAACGGGAAAATCCGCGCCCGACCCAGCAGCCTCAACAACAACGCTGATATAAGATCGAGCGCCGCCCAGCGCCCGATCGAGGCCCCGGCCAATCAATCGTGGCCGGGTGAATTCTTTACGGCTGCAATGGAACATCCCAGCCGCTTTGACCGCCCTCATCGCATCACGACTTCGAGCCGTTTCGCCAGCGTCTGCAGCGATCGGGTGAAGACCGTTGTGTCGTCCAGCGCCCGCGACAGCACCAGTGCGCCTTGAATGCCGGCGACGCTCTCCTCGGCCAGCGCCTGCGCCTCCTCCTCTGCACAGCCCGCCCGCATCAACGCCGAACGCAAGGCGTCGATCCAGCGAATGAAATAGCCGCCGATTGCTGGCGAAAATCGTTCCCGGGTCTCATCAAGCGCGAAGGCGCCGACGAGGCAGATGCGCCGGCCGGAGCGAAAATAATCGTTCACATGCGTCCACATCGCCGCGATAGCCTGACGAGCGTCGTCCTTTCTTAACGGCTGATAGATCGCCTGTTCGAACCAGGCATCGACATCGGCGAGCACGGCACCCGCCATCTCCTCCTTGCCACCGGGAAAGAAGTGATAAAGACTGCCCTTGCCGATGCCGATGCGTTCGGTTATGCGGCTGAGCGACGTGGCCTCATAGCCGAGTTCGCGGAAGATTTCCGCCAGCAACGGCACGATGTCGGCGCGTTCGTAGACGGTCTTCACCGGCGGAGTTCCTTGGCCTGGCTTGCGTCAGAGGCCGAGTTCGCTCAGACCGGGATGATCGTCGGGCCGCCGGCCGAGCGGCCAGTGGTACTGTCGTTCCGATTCCCGAATCGGCAGGTCGTTGATGCAGGCGAAGCGGCGCTGCATCAGACCGGCGGCATCGAATTCCCAGTTCTCGTTGCCATAGGAGCGGAACCAGTTGCCGCTGTCGTCGTGCCATTCGTAAGCGAAGCGCACGGCGATGCGATCATCGGTGAAGGCCCAGATCTCCTTGATCAGCCGGTAGTCCAATTCCTTGGCCCATTTGCGGGTGAGAAAGGCGACGATCTCGGCTCGACCGTTGACGAATTCGGCGCGGTTCCGCCAGCAACTGTCCGGCGTATAGACGAGCGAGACGCGCTCCGGATCGCGGCTGTTCCAGCCGTCCTCGGCAAGGCGGACTTTTCGGGTGGCGGTCTCAAGGGTGAAGGCTGGGGCCAGGCTGGACATGGGCGCTCCTGTAGTGAATGGTTATCATTGTACCGATCGGTACAATTGTTGCAAGGCGCCAAGGTAACGTTTTGCCGCAGAGGTCGAGATGCAGCCAAGCGTCCCCCTCACCCGCGGGAACGGCGCAGCAGATCGGCGCTCTCCTTGCTCCATCGCAGCGGCAGAGCATCCGGGCGAAACACGATCTCTTCCGGCGTGAAACGCCACAGCCGTTCCGCCCTTTGAAAGCTGGTGATTTCGGGCGAATCCACCAGCACTTCTGCCGTTCCGGTCATCTGCAGCATGTCGCCGGTTTCAAAATCGATGAAGACCAGACCGGCCTTCGGGTTGACGAGGAAATTGCCGAGGGTGTTGAAGAACCGATTGCCGGCAAAATCGGGAATGGTCAGCACGCCGCCAGCACTGAGACGGACGAAGCCGGCATCGCCGCCGCGATGGGAGACGTCCACCTGCCGCTCGCCATTGTCGCGATCAACATAGGAGGCGACGAAGAAGGTGTCGGCACCCTCGATCATCTGCCGCATGCGATGGTCGAGTTGACCGGAATGCAGCGGCGCCACCGCTGTCGGCCTATCGGGATCGCGGACAAAGACGGAAGAGCGCGGCTGGATATACTGCGGGCAGTTGCCGAAGCTCTGGCCGACACGCACGCGGAAAGCTTCGGCATCCGTTCTGCGGATCACGCCGTTCAGCCGGTTGCGCCGGCGGGTCTCGAGTTGGATGCCGAGCATTGCGATCGCATTGCCGTCCTCCATGCCGGCATCGGCGGGATCGGCCGGGTCGCGCCGCAGGTCGACATCCAGGACCTCCGGATCCGGTGAGGACATGAAGCCCGGTCGCTCAGCCCGCACCGTCGCCCAGACATCGCCTTTGGCATCGACGGCGCCGAGGACGACAAAAGGCAGCATTGGAAAGAAGGCGCGGTGCTGCTCCGGCATTGCCTTGCGGACGAAATTGCGTCCGGGTCCGTCCATGCGTTCGACGACCCCGACGCTACGCTGCATGGCGAGTTCACCTTGATGCCAGGGTGATGTGGCGTCCTGTCTTGTCTGCTCCAGCATTACGGCCTCCTTGCGGGCACCATTTGGGAAACCGGGACGGTGATCCGTCCCGGCGACGTCTCATGCGGCAAGGCCGATCTTCGTCTTGCGAAAGCCGACGAAACCCGGCAACGCCTCGATGCGCGCGAGCCAGGCGCGGACGTTTGGATAAGCCGAGAGATCGACATTGCCCTCCGGCGCATTGGCGATGTAGCTGTAGAGCGCGACGTCGGCGATCACCGGATTGTTGCCGAGTAGGAAATTGCGGTCGGCGAGTTCCGCGTCGATCAGCGCGAGAATGCGGTGCGCCCGGGTGATCACCTCCTCAGTACGGAAATCGGCGCCGAAGACGGTCACCAAGCGAGCAGCGCACACCCCGTAGGCGATTTCGCCTGATGCAACCGACAACCATTTCTGTGTTCGCGCCGCGGCCAATGCCTCTTCCGGCAGCCAGTCGTTACGGCCATATTTGCGCGCGAGATAGACGAGGATGGCAGAGGAATCGGCAATGACCGTGCCATTATCGTCGAGTACCGGCACTTGGCCAAAGGGATTGAGCTTCAGAAACTCCGGCGCTTTGTGGTCGCCTGCCGCCAGGTCGAGCTCGACCAGTTCATAGGGCACGCCCAGCAGAGACAGGAACAGGTGAACCCGGTGCGAATGACCGGATAGCGGATGGTAGTAGAGTTTCATGATGTTTTCCTCTGATCTTTGCGATCGACGGGCCGCGATTGATGATGGCCGCTTCGAACCATCTGCGGCATAATTTATTGCCTTCCATTTGCGTGCAGTAGAGTGCTATTCTGGAAGGTATATTCCCAATTTATGGAAGGATAGGATGGACCGCCTCGACGCCATGACCGTGCTTCTTGCCGTGGTCGAACAGGGCAGCCTGTCGGCCGCATCCCGGCATCTGCGGTCCCCGCTGGCAACTGTCAGCCGCAAGGTTTCCGAACTGGAAGCACATCTGAACGCCCAGTTGCTGCAGAGAACCAACAGGAAGGTCGCGCTGACGGAGGCAGGCCGCTCCTATGTGGAGGCGGCGCGGGAAATTCTCGATCGGGTGGAAGAGGCGGAACGGGCGGCGGCCGGTGAATACAGCGTACCGAAGGGCGAGTTGACGATGACTGCGCCGATCGTCTTCGGGCGGCTGCATGTCCTGCCTGTGGTGGTGGATTTCCTGAAGGCCTACCCCGATATCAATCTGCGGCTGATGCTTGGCGACCGGCTGTCCAACCTCGTCGAGGATCATATCGATGTGGCGCTCCGTATCGGCAACCTGCCGGACAGCAACATGATCGCCACCAGGCTCGGCGCAATCCGCCGGACGGTCTATGCCAGCCCGGATTATCTGACGCGGCACGTCGCACCTCAGCAGCCAGGCGATCTCACCGCCCATGACTGCGTCACCTTCGAGGCCATGGCCTCGACGCTGAGTTGGACATTCACCGAGGGAAAACGTGACCTCATCGTGCCGATCCGCTCACGGCTTGGCGTCAACACCGCCGAGGCTGCGGTCGATGCGGCGGTCGCCGGCCTCGGCATCACCCGGGTACTTTCCTACCAGGCCGCAGGCGCTGAGATGGCCGGTCAACTCACGCCGCTGCTTGTCGATTTCGAACCGCCGCCGGCACCGGTGCATCTCGTCTATCCCCAGCAGGGATTGGTGCCGCTGAAATTGCGGGCGCTCATCAATTTCGCCACGCCGCGCCTGCGCGCGACGCTGAACAGATCTCAGGCGAGTTTGCCCTCTTCCGCCTTGTAGAAATACTGGCTGGCGACCAGCCAGCCCTTCAGCGGCCGCAGCGGCGGTATGCAGGTGGCGAGCATGAAGGGGCCGGTGACCAGAAGCTGCACCCAGATCGGCGCCGTGAAAGCGACCTCCAGCCAGACGCCGAGCAGCACGCTCGGTATGCAGGCAAAGCAGATGACGAAAAAAGCCGGACCATCAGCCGGATCGGCGAAGGAATAATCGAGGCCGCAGGCCTCGCATTCCGGCTGCAAGGTCAGGAAGCCCTTGAACATATGGCCCTGGCCGCAGCGCGGGCAGCGTCCCCTGATGCCGGTCTGCAGCGGAGGAAGCGGGGGGTATTCGGTCTCCATGATGATATCGCCTTTTTCTGCGCGGAACATCGAGTCAATCAATGCTCAGCAATGTATGCATTCAATATAACTGCATCATCTCGACATTACCAGTCAATTCGTCAGAATGCCGCACAGTCCCGCCGGCTGGCGGCAGCTGACGGCTAATGCGCGTCGCATTGGACTAGATTCATGCGATGCGCATTAGCTCTTGTTTTTATGCATGTCCTTATCCCGGAACCGCTGCACACTTCCGGGCGACATGCATTAGGCTTCATCTTGGGTGAATCATGGCGCGGCCGATTACCCCGACCGCTTCCGGCTTTCGGATGCGTCGACGGCGTCAGCCACGAGGCTTGAACGTCAGAAGAACGAAGCCGCCATTTCCGGCGGGCCCTCAAGCGCATGGGCCATGAACTCCAGCGCGCCCTGCAGCTTCTCCCGGGTGATCGGCCCGCCAAGGCAGACACGCACGGCCTCGGGTGCCGTCCCCTCGACTGTGAAGACATCGCTTGCCGCGACGCCGATGCCGGAGGAGCGGGTGTGGCTGCCGAAGGTGGAGCGGGTCCAGCCGTTGGAGAGCGGCAGCCAGATATTGAAACTGATCGGATCGGCGCGGTAGCTGTCGGCCGGCAGGATGGCAGCGACCATCTGCTGGCGGGCGGCGGCCTCGGCGCGGATGAAACGCAGGATCGTATCGGCGGTGCCGTCCTCGATCCAACGGGTGGCGAGCGCCACGGTCAGCGGCGAGGCCATGACATTGTTGGCGCGCATGGCGCTGACGAAGGGCCAAACGGCCTTGCTATCCGGCGCCACGACATAGGCAAGGCGCAGACCCGCGCCGATGCATTTCGCCAGTCCGCCGATATGCCAGGTGAGATCGGGGGCTATTGCCGCGAGGGGCGCCGGGCCTTGCAGCGGAATGAAGCCGTAGGCATCGTCTTCGACGATCGGCACGTGGTATTTGCGGGCAACAGCTGAGATTTCCTCACGGCGCTTGGCCGGGATCGTCAGCGTCGTCGGGTTCTGCAGCGTCGGATTGAGATAGAGTGCCTTCGGCTTCAATCTCTCGCAGGCCTCGGCAAAAGCGTCCGGCAGGATACCGTCCTCGTCCATCGGCAGACCGGTCAGATTGAGCCGCAGCTGGGCAGCGATCGATCGCATGCCAGGATAGGTGATGATTTCCGAAAGCACGGTTTCACCCGGCTTTGCCAGCAGGCCGAAGATCGCCAGCAGGGCCGGATGGGCGCCAGGGGTGACGAATATCCGCTCCTGCGAGGGCACCAGCCCGCGACGGCTGAGCCAGGCGGCGGCGGCATCCTTGTCCATGCCGGAGCCGCCAAAACCCTGATAGCGCAGAAGCGGAATGAGGTTGGCGGCCACCGCCGACATGCCCTCGCGCATGCGGGCGAGCAGTTCCGGATCGTTCGGTTCCGGCGGCATGTTCATCGAGAAATCGACGACGGATGCGCGGCGCGGATCGGGGGCGGCGCCGGGCGCGAAACCTTGGCGCTCCTTATCGGCGCCACCGGTGACGAAGGTGCCGCGGCCGACATGCGAATCGACAAGCCCGCGCTTCTGCGCCTCGACATAACCTCTCGCCACCGTCGTGAAATCGACATTCAGCCGCTTGGCGAGTTCGCGTTGCGGCGGCAGCCGGTCGCCGGCCACCAGATGGCCGCTGCGCAGATCCATTTCGATCACATCGGCGATCGCCATATAACGAGGGCTGCTGCTGCGGCTGAGATCGGGATGCCAGTCTTTCATGTCGTAAATCCGTGTCAGCCTGATTCCTGATAGGATTGACCGTATATTGTTGCACGGTGACGCTGTCATCAAAAATATCGCGTCCACAAGTTTGGTTGTGCCGAACCTTGGCACGGAACGGCCATTTACAACGTATTTGATCGCGCATTGAATGCATCCCCTGGGTTTCCCCGATTTGGAAATTCCATCCGCTGCAGCCTTGCCGCCACCCGTCCGTCTTCTTACTTATTCAGGGTGAAATGCGCCGGCTTTCATCCTTTCGGGCCGGTGCCTCATCGGGATGAAAGCATGAATATTGATCCGATTTTGCGGTCAGTCGTGGCCGTTCGTTCTTCCATTCCGGAAGATGCCTTCACAGCGGAGACGCTGGGCATTGTCCGGGAGGGCAGCGGCGTGGTCATTCGCGACAATGGGCTGGTGCTGACCATCGGCTATCTCATCACCGAGGCCGAAGAGGTCTGGCTGACCACCCATGACGGGCGCGTCGTTCCCGCGCATGCACTCGCCTATGATCAGGAAAGCGGCTTCGGCCTGGTGCAGGCGCTTGGGCCCCTTGATGCGCCGGCCGTGGATCTCGGCGACGCGGCAAGCGCCAAGGCCGGCGATCCTGTCGTGCTTGCCGATGGCATCGGAGAATTCGTCGAGGCAAACATCGTCGCCCGGCAGGAATTCGCCGGCTACTGGGAATATCTGCTGGACGAAGCGATTTTCACGGCGCCGGCCCATCCCTCATGGGGCGGTGCGGCGCTGATCGGTTGGGACGGCAAGCTTCTCGGCATCGGTTCCCTTCGCCTGCAGATGAGCCAGGGCGACGAGGTCGCCGATATCAACATGGTCGTGCCGATCGACCTTTTGCCGCCGATCCTCGACGATCTGTTGAACCGCGGCCGGGTCAACAAGCCGCCGCGGCCCTGGCTCGGCGCATTCTCCGCCGAGAGCAATGGCGGCGTGGTGGTGATGAGCGTTGCCGAAGACGGTCCGGCCGCAAAGGCCGGCCTGCGACAGGGCGACATCATCTCGGAGATCCGCGACGAAGAGGTCGATGGTCTGGCCGACTTCTATCGCAAGGTTTGGAGCAGCGGCCCGGCCGGCGCTGAGATTCCGATCCGGATACTCAGGAACGGCCGCGAAGCCTGGCTGCGCATCAAATCCGCCGACCGCAACAGCTTTCTCAAGAAGCCGCAGCTGCAGTAAGGTCGGCCGGCAGCGTGAAATCTGCCGGGGACTGCACACCGCCAACCGCGCTTTCTGCCTGCACCATCTAACGGCGGAGATCTCCGGCGATCCAGCCGATCGCGGCCTTCACCCGTCGCGGCACGAATTGCCGCGACGGGTGAACCGCATGGATCGGCAGGCTATACTTTTCCCAATCGGCGAGCACCTCAGTCAGCCGCCCAGCGGCGATGTCTTCCTCTACCAGGACCAGCGGTGCATAGACGATGCCGGCGTCCTCCACCGCGGCAACACGCATGGCTTCGCCATTGTCGATACCGATATTGCTGTTGATCTTTGCCGCCAGCGCCCGTCCATCTTTATCTTCGAAGTGCCATTGATCGCGCGGGACGAGATTGAGGCTTAGGATGCAGCGGTGCTGTTGCAAGTGCTCGGGATGGGTCGGCACGCCGTTCTTGGTGAGATAACCGGGAGACGCGCAGCAGACGAAGCGATAGGTGCCGATCCTTCTTGCGATCAAGGAAGATGGCCGCAGATGCGCCACCCGAACGGCAAGGTCATAGCCTTCCGCGATCAGATCGACGTTTCGGTCCGTAAGATTAAGCTCCAGGCTGACAGCGGGATGCTGATTGGCAAAGCGAGCAATGGACGATGCCAGCCGCTTGACGCCCAGAGTCGTCGGGCCGCTGATGCGGAGGTGGCCGGATATTTCGTGGTTGGCTGGACCGGCGAGGTCGTTCAACTGCTCCAGCTCATCGATGACCCTGCTTGCTCTCTCCAGGAATCTGAGGCCGATCTCGGTGAGCCTCTGGGTTCGCGTGGTGCGCTCGATCAGCTTGACACCATAATCTGTTTCCAAAGCCTGAATGCGCCGGCCCACCATGGCGGGCGATAGGTTCAGCCTGGCGGCAGCTTTGGCGAAACTACCGGCCGTCGCGACGGCTACAAAAGTCTTCAAATTGGCGAGATCGGTCATTCGATACTTTTATGCAATTATGTACAGACATTCAATGCTATTCATGATGGGATCGCGGTCGGCTATATCCAAGTCATTCAACTCGATGAAGGAACCGACCATATGAAAACCGCTATTATCGGAACTGGAAACATGGGTGCCGGCTTGGCGCGTCGCCTGGCAGGCAAGCGCGAGCTCATCCTCGCATCGCGGAATGAGGCCGCGGCAAAGTCGCTTGCCGAGGAGATCGGCGCTACGAGCGCACCGATCTCCTCGGCCGTGGCCGAAGCCGATATTCTTGTACTCGCGCTGCCTTATGCTTCGGCGCTCGAATTTGCCGGAACCGCAGCATTGCAAGGCAAAATCGTCGTCGACATGACCAATCCGCTAAAGCCCGATTTCTCCGGCCTGCTGTTTGGTCACGATACGTCGGCAGCCGAGGAAATCCAGCACAGGGCGACAGGCGCCAAGGTCGTGAAGGCCTTCAATACCATCTTTGCCGAACTGTTTGCGGCTTCCCCAAAGCACACCTCCACCATACCGGTGTTCCTGGCCGGGGACGATGACGCTGTCGACACGTCCGCAGCGCTGGTGAAGGACGCCGACTTTGCTGTCGAGAAAACTGGCTCGCTCGATGCCGCTCGCCTGCTCGAACCCTTGGGAATGCTTAATATCCGCCTGGGTTACGGCCTGGGTCGCGGTACGGGTATTGCCCCGAAATGGGCTGCCGTCGACGGCTGAGATCACGACTGGTCTCGCCCATGCGGGGCCAGTCATTCCTATCGCCTGATTGGACAGCTGACCGACTTCCGCCGCTGCCTGCCAAGCCGTGACGACCAAAGCCGGCCGTTAATTTGAGACGGCGGTTGAAAGATGGTGGCGTCGTGCCATCTTGAGGATGAAAATCCCTCTGGAACGAGCGGTGATAGGAGTTTTGCGGTCCATGTTCGATCATGTTTCCATTGGCGTAAAAGACCTCGACAAATCCCGCCGTTTCTATGATGCGGCACTGGCGCCGCTCGGATATGAGCGCCTATCCAATTCCGACAAGATGATCGGCTACGGCCCGGAACAGGTCGGGCTCTGGGTGATGCAGGTCGAGCAACCGGTTGTTGCCGATATGCGATCCGGGCTGCATTTCTGCTTCGTCGCGCCGAACGAGGCGGCGGTCGATGCCTTTTACGCGGCCGCAGTCGCATCCGGCGGCACCGACAATGGCGAACCGGGTATCCGGCCGGATTATGGACGCTTTTATTACGCCGCGTTCATCATCGACCCGGATGGCTACCGCCTCGAAGCCTATTTCCACAAAGGCGAGCTATAATAGGGATCAGCATTTTATTTTTACGCAATTCCAGACGGAAAACCGCTTCGCACTTTTCCTGGAATTGCTTATTATTTCTACGCAATTCCGGACGGAAAACCGCTTCGCACTTTTCCTGGAATTGCTTATTATTTCTACGCAATTCCGGACGGAAAACCGCTTCGCACTTTTCCTGGAATTGCTTATTATTTCTACGCAATTCCGGACGGAAAACCGCTTCGCACTTTTCCTGGAATTGCTTATTATTTCTACGCAATTCCGGACGGAAAACCGCTTCGCACTTTTCCTGGAATTGCTTATTATTTCTACGCAATTCCGGACGGAAAACCGCTTCGCACTTTTCCTGGAATTGCTTATTATTTCTACGCAATTCCGGACGGAAAACCGCTTCGCACTTTTCCTGGAATTGCTTAGGCCGCCGCTCTCATGATCGAGACGCGGCAGCCGGAGGCTATGAGCGCCTCGCCGGCGACGTCGAGGAACAGGCGGCGGAACCAGCGCGCCCGGCCGTCGGCTTGGTCGACCCGGCGGTAGAGCATGGTCACCGGATCGGCCGGCAGCGAAAGCGGCGGCGCTGAGATGGTCAGCCCATGCAGTTGCGCCATGCAGCGACCGATCGATTCCGGCACGATGGCGATGGCGGGCATCGCCCGCAACGCCGTCGGCAGGGCGGAAAAGCGCGGCACCGTCGCCACCACACGCCTGACATGGCCGGTGCGGCTCAGTGCGGTGTCGATGCTGGTCGAGGCATTGCCTTCGAACGAGACGGTGAGATGGGCGACAGTGGCGAAATCCTCAAGGCTCAGCGGCGCCTTCAGCCGGAGTTGAGCGTCATCGTAAATGCAGATCGAGGCCTGGTCGAACAGCGGCGCGCGGATGTGCCAGGAGGCCGGTTCGTCATGCACGGAAACGCTGAAGTCGAAGACCCCCTCGTCCAACCGGCGGGCGGCATCGCGCTTTTCGGACGCGATGCCGATCAGCCGGGCGCCCGGCGAAAGCTGGAGAAGACGGGCGGCAAGCGGGCCGAAGAAAGCTGATTCGAGATTGTCGCACATGCCGATGCGGAACTCGCCCTGCCAGCTTGCCGGATCAAACTCGGCCTGCGGGCGGATGGCGCGTTCGATGCCCGATAGCGCATCCTCGATCGCCGGGGCAATGGAAAGGGCGCGCGGCGTCGGCTGCAGACCGCGGCCGACACGCACGAAGAGTTCGTCATCCAGCGCCTCGCGCAGGCGCCGCAAAGCGGCCGACAGGCCTGGCTGGCCGAGCAGCAGGCGCTCGGCGGCGCGGCTGACATTGCGCTCCTGCATCAGCACCGAAAAGGCCAGCAAAAGGTTCAGATCGATTTTTCGAAGCGTAGCATCATTCATCATCGTGAGTAATACCTGGCATGGCTACTATCAATTTGCAATAGGTTAGGAAGCTGTACATTTTCTCGTTCCCTGCCGTCCGCGCAACCTCCCTCGACGAGGCGGCAGCAAAGAAGGAACGATTTCGATGACACTTTCCAAATCGAAAGGCGGAGCGGGGCTGGCACTGCTGCTGCTCTGTGCCGCCAACTTTCTCGACGCCATGGACGTCTCCACCATCGGTGTCGCGCTGCCCGCCATCCAGGCCGAACTCGGCATGGAGGCGACATCGCTGCAATGGGCCGTCAGCGCGTATGTGCTCGGCTATGGCGGCTTTCTACTGCTCGGCGGCCGGGTTGCCGACGTCTTCGGCCACCGCCGCGTCTTCCTGTGGTCGCTGGCGATTTTTGCCGCCGCCAGCATCGCGGCGGCTTTGTCGACAGCGGGCCGACGCTGATTGGTGCCCGATTGATCAAGGGCATTGCCGCCGCCTTCACCGCGCCTGCCGCCCTTGCGCTGCTGCTCTCCGTCTTCGGCGAGGGGAAGGCGCGGGCAAAAGCGCTTGGGGTCTTCGCCTCCACCGGCGCCACCGGCTTCGTGCTCGGCATGGTCCTCGGCGGTGCGGCGACGATCTTCAGTTGGCGGGCGACGCTCGTCATGGGCGCGCCGGTTGCCATCCTGACGCTCTTTCTTGCGCCGTTGGCGCTGCCGGCCGACCCGAAAAGAACGGGACCGCGGCCCGCCTTCGACTGGGCCGGCGCGCTGACGATCACCCCCGGCCTGTTGCTCTTCGTCTTCGGCATCACCAATGCCGCTGCCGCCGGCTGGCAGGCTTTTGCGACCTGGGGTTCGCTCGTCGCGTCGCTGGCGCTGATCCTGCTCTTCCTGCTGGTCGAAGCGCGCCATGCCGATCCGATGGTGCCGCTTGGCATGTTCCGCCGGGCGAAACTCCGGCATGCCAATGCGATCGCCGCCCTCTTCCAGGGTTCCTATGTCGGCTTCCAGTTTCTGGCGACGCTCTATTACCAGAACGTCATCGGCTGGTCGGCCTTCACCACCGGCTTCTGCTTTGCGCTTGGCGGCGTCTTCGTGATGTTCCTGGCGCCACGTTTTGCGACACTCGCGCAAAATCGCGGCGCCACCGGCCTGATGGCGGCGGGTGTCGGCCTGCAGGCCTTCAGCTATATTTTCTGGGTAACCGCACTCGGACATGTCGACCCGATCCTGCTTGTGCTGTTCTCACAAATCCCGCTCGGCCTCGGTTACGCCCTGACCTACCCTTCAGTGCAGGTCGCAGCCCTTTCCGACGTGGAGGATGACAAATCGGGGCTTGCCTCCGGACTGCTCTTCGCTTCTTTCCAGATCGGCGGCGGCATCGTGCTCGCAGCCGCCTCGGCAGTGTTCGGCGCCGCACCGCATTTCGGCTGGGATCCTTATGTCGCCGGCATCGCCTTCGTCGCGCTGCTCGCGGTCGCGATTACCCTGCTTGCAGCCGCCGGTCCGCGGACATCGGCCGCCCGGACGTCGGCCTATCAGGCGGCGGAATGACCGTTGCGCCCGCACCCTGATCGGTGCGGGCTCTTCATAAGACAAAGCGAATATTAGCAGCAGAATCCCGTTGCCTTGCTCCGGCGAAAGGCGCATGGTCTCGCCTTCGGCAGCCATTGTACGGGCGCTGCCGACTGAGGGTTTTCATACCCTCGCCCCGATGAAAGGAGGACCTATGTCTTCCACTTCCGAAAAGTCACATCTGACCTCGTCCGATCTCGACATGCTTCAGGGCGTGCTCGACGACGCCGGCTATGACGCCAGAATCCTGATCGAGGACCAACGGGTCTTCAACGTCGCCGCCGTGCTTTTGATCAGATTGTTCGAGGAGGGTGTCACCTCGCCGGCCATGCTCTCACGGGCGCTCGAATACCATTTCGGCAAGCCGAAGGCACCGCCGAAACCGGTCGTCCCGGTCTGTAACCGATATGCGATACAGGGATTGCCCCGCGAAAAACGTGCCGCCGTCTAATGCCCCGCGCGTCTTTCAGATGCTCCAAGGACGCTCTCACTTTGAAACTGCGCATAACCGAGCTGCCCGGCTCCGAAGGATTATTGTGCGAAAAACCCTGTTGCTCTGTATCTGCGTTGCAGCGGCCGGTTATTTTGGATGAGTGCAGTTCGGGGCTTACCAACAACGACAGCATGCCGAGGAACTTGCAGAGATTGACAGGGAGCGCCGGGTGGCGCTCCTTGAAGCGGACGGTTGCCAGGCGCGGCTGGACCTGCTTTTGTCGATGACCGACCGCCTGCTCAAGGCCGGCGGCATGCAAGTACCTGTCGATATCGGGCGGGATAGAGGCCTTTGCCTGGCCTGTGGCATCATGTCGGCATCAGGCCGAGCGGAAATGGAAAGAACCAAGCTGATCCGCCTGTTTCCCATCAATGATTAAGCCCTGTGGAAATATGGCTTTCTTGCGGCAATGGCCTTAATGGCACCGTAATTTCAGTGTAAGAAGATGGCTCGCTGATCTGGCCGATGTGGCATTTGCGGTGACCGGATTCCGGCCCCGCCATTTTCCTGATCGCGAAGCATGGTGACGTCCCGTCTCAACGTCGGGTTTGGCTTTTGGTGACCTCTCAGGTCATCCGCCTCCAGACTTCGATGCGGTTTCAGCAGGCATCATTTCATTCAATTCCTGCGGCCCGGCGTTGTCGGGTCGCCCTCATGACGACCCCGCGATCTCCGGTCGCGACCGACAAGTGGGCGAACACCGCGCAGGCTGCGGCTTTCAGTTTTCGATCAAACGGGAGATTTATCCATGGCAAAAGGACAGGTAAGAAGCAATCGTGAGGTCCGGAAGCCGAAGAAGGACAAGCAGGCGGCTAAGACGGAAAGCACATTCGCCAACCAGATGAAGACGGCGACCACGACCGCCCCGCAGGGCAGTGCTCCAAAGAAATAGACGCTCTCATCGAGCCCCCACGCACATACAGCGGAAATCAGGATCGATTTGCGCACAAAATCATGTGTGATTTGAAGGTGATGGCGCGTTCTATCGGCCGCGCCGCGCGCCGGCGTGACATTATCGCCATTGACATGTTTTCAGAAAAACGGGAAGTGCTGCAGCCATGACCTCTTTTCATACAATGTACCGTTTCGACTATCCGCTCTTTCTCATTCGCTCGGCTGTGGTGATCGCACTCGGCCTTTCGAGTATCGCGGCCTTTCATGGCGCTATTCTGTGATCGAATCCGCGCGCCGCAACGAGAGCGAGGAAATGCAAGTGGCCCCTTTGGCCGAACCCGCCGCAACCTTGGAACCCTCCGCGGGCCACAACGAGCTTTTTGCTGAAAAGCGCTGGTTGAAGATTCTTGCCGGATATCGCCAGCCGAGAGCCGGACGTAGCGCTTTCGAGCTTGCCGTCACCGTCGTCCCCTTCGCGCTGTTTTGGGCTGCCGCATGGGCCTCGGTTCATTACAGCTTCTGGCCCGGCCTGATCCTGGTCGTTCCCGCCGCCGCTTTTCTGCTGCGGCTGTTCATGATCCAGCATGATTGCGGCCATGGCTCGTTTTTCGCGCGCCGCGGCGTCGACGACTGGGTTGGGCGCACGATCGGCGTCCTGACGCTGACGCCTTACGACTATTGGCGCCGGGCGCATGCGGAACACCACGCCTCGGCCGGGAACCTGGACGAGCGCGGCGTCGGCGACATCGAAACGCTGACGATCGCCGAATACAATGCGCTGTCGCGCTGGGGCCGTCTTGGCTATCGGCTTTACCGGCACCCGATCGTGATGTTCGGGATCGGGCCGGCATGGCTGTTCCTCATCAAGCAGCGCCTGCCTTTCGGCATGATGCGCTCCGGCGCTCTGCCCTGGGTCTCGACCATGGCGACCAATCTTGCCATCGCACTGGTCGCAGCGCTGCTGATCTGGGCCGTCGGGATCGTCCCCTTCCTCCTGGTGCATCTGCCGACCGTCCTTCTGGCCGGTGCTGCCGGTGTCTGGCTGTTCTACGTCCAGCATCAATTCGAGGAAACCCATTGGTCGAAGGATCCGGACTGGCAGTTCCAGCATGCCGCCCTCCACGGCGCCTCGCATTACGACCTGCCGCCGGTGCTGCGCTGGATTACCGGCAATATCGGCATCCACCACGTGCATCATCTGTCGAGCCGGGTGCCCTATTACCGGCTGCCGGAGGTGCTGCGAGACCATCCTGAGCTTGCCGACCTCGGCCGGATCACGCTCATGGAAAGCCTGCGTTGCGTCAAGCTTGTGCTGTGGGACGAACAGACCAAACGGCTGGTGTCGTTTCGCGATGCGGCGCGGCTCGCAGCCGCGCGGTAATCAGAGGCCTTAAAGCGCGTTGCATCAAATTTGATTGATGCAACGCGCTTGATCCTTTGTTTTAGGCAGGTCGTTATTCCGGAACTGCTGCACACTTCCTGATGACATGCATTAGCGATAGCCGGTCACGTCCGCCGGCTTGCCCGGCTCCTGCACTTCCACCATGTAGCGCCAGCAATCCGGCCGCGAGCCGTCGATGTCATCGAAGCCGTAGACCTTGGCCAGTCCACCGCTCGACAGCGACTGGCCGTTCCAGCGGGCGCGGTCGGGATCGGCGGCGATGGCCGCCACCGCGCGGCCGACGAAGCGCGGGGTTTCGGAAATGGCGAAATGCGGCTGCGTCTTCGTCGCCTCGCGCCAGTTCTCCTCTCGAACACCAAAAGCATCCAGCATCATTTCGGAGCGCAGCCAGCCAGGCGTGATTGAAACTGCAGTGGCGCCGCGTTTTGCCAAATCCTGAGCATGCGCCCAGGCCATGCGAGTGACACCCGTTTTGACGAGGTCATAGAAGGGCGACAGCCGGTAATGGCTGGCGTTGTATTCGGCCGTGCCATCGGTCATCTCCACCAGCAGTCCACCCGGCCGTTCGATCATCAGCGGCAGGGCGTAGTGGGCGGTGATCAGATGTGTTTCGATGCCGAGCCGCAGCATGCGCAGGCCGTTGTCCAGCGAATGCTCCCAGACTGCCTTGTCCCATTCGAACAGCTTCTCGCCGCCCCAGATGTCGTTGACGAGAATATCGAGCTTGCCGGTCTCCGCCCGGATGCGGGCCACCAGCGCCTCGACCTCAGCCACAACGAGATGGTCGACCTGCACGGCAATGCCCCTGCCGCCCGCAGCCGTTACCAGTTCGGCCGTCTCCTCGATCGTCTCCGGTCGCGCATATTCGGATTGCCGGGCACGCGTCGTGCGTCCTGTTACGTAGACGGTGGCGCCGACAGCACCGAGTTCCACCGCGATGCCGCGGCCGGCGCCGCGCGTTGCGCCTGCCACCAAAGCCACTTTCTCCCGCAAGTTCGCTGTCACTTCTCCATCCTCCACGCTAGAACTCAAAAAAAAGCCGATTGTATATAAACGAACGTTCGTTCATAAATGGGGCGAATGCAAGAGGAATTTCATGCCGCGCCGCCGCACGCTTTCCGATGAACAGCTTCTCGCCATGGTGCTGGCACTGATCCATGCCGAGGGGCCGGATGCGGCGACTTTTGCTGCAGTGGCCAAAGCCAGCGGCCTTTCCGGCTCGACGCTGGTGCAGCGGTTTGCGACGAAGGCGGCGATGCTGCGTGCAGCGCTGCTATACGCCTGGGACGGGCTGGATGCGGAAACCACGAGGCTTGCCGAGAGCGTGCCGAAAACGCCGGAAGGCGCGATCGCCCTGCTTGTCGGCCTGTCGCTGGATTACGGCGACAATGCCGCCGCCTATGGCGAGGGACTGCTGGTGCTTCGTGAAGACTTTCGTGATCCGGTGCTGCGCGCCCGCGGGGCCACCTGGGGAAAAGCGCTGACGGTGGCGATCGTTCGCTGTTTCGGATCGACAACCGCGCCGGAGTCGATCGCCCGGCTGATGCTGTCGCAATGGCAGGGCTCGCTCACCTGGTGGGGTTTTAGTGCAAATGGGCCGGTGGATGTTTATGTGGAGACGGAACTGCGGCGTTTCCTCGCGGCGGTAGCCCGCATCTAGAGCATGACGCCGAAAAGTGTGAGCGATTTTCTTATGACATCATGCTCTAACTCTTTAATTGAGAACAGGATTCAGATTTTAGGCGGGCCTAAAATCATCCTGCTCCAGCTAGGCTTCTTCTTCCTCATCCTTCTCTTCGCCCACGGTCAGCGGCCAGTCGACGACGTAGTCTTCGAGATCGTCGATATCGATCTCATTTTCGTTGATGGTGCGCCCTCGGGCGGAAATGCCGGCGGCATGAACGGTTTCCGGATCGCCGGAGACGAGCGGATGCCACCAGTAGAGATCGCGGCCTTCGTTGACCAGCCGGTAGCCGCAGGTGGGCGGCAGCCAGGCGATATCGGGCACGTTCTCCTTGGTCAGTTGCACGCAATCCGGCACGAAATCCCAGCGGTTCTCATAGCTCGAGCAGCGACAGCTTTGGCCGTCGAGCAGCTTGCAGCTGACCGAGGTGAAGTAGATATCGCCGCTATCCCATTCCTCGATCTTGTTGAGGCAACAGAGGCCGCAGCCGTCGCAGAGGCTTTCCCACTCGGCGACGGTCATTTCGGCCAGTGTCTTGCTCTTCCAGAAGGGCAGATCGTTCATCGTTCGTTTCTTGCAACAGCGGCCCGCAAATTCACGTGACCCCCATCTATCTCTCTTGTTATCAGGCGCGAAATCAATCAATTCTTCAGCATGCTCCTGGTACCGGAGAACTTTCTTCTGGTATCGGAGAGCATTGCGGCCATATGGCGGCCTCGCGCTTTCGTCGCTTTCCGACGGTCGGATATGAGCGAAGCGCGATCAGGCGGGAATACAGGACGTGCAGGATCCGGACAACCCCGAAAAGGGGCCAGAAAATGGACCAGAAAAAGCGGCGGACAAGCGTCCGACGAAGAGCCGTCACATTCTGCTGCGCATCGATTCGTGGATCGATTCGACCGTCTGGAACGCAGGCTTCCGCGCCGCCGAGATCTGGGAAGACATCACCATCTTCTTCCGCCGCTTCCGCGTGCGGGGCTGGAAGCGCATGGTCTTCGAACTTGCCGGCGAAGGGCTGACGCTCGGGGCCGCCGGCTCGGTGCTGATGCTGCTGCTTGCCCAGCCGGCCTTCGAGGCGACCAAGGAGGACTGGCGCAACCGCGGCGATTTCGCCGTCACCTTCACCGACCGCTACGGCAACGTCATCGGCCATCGCGGCGTCATCCATCAAAATTCCGTGCCGATCGATGAACTGCCCGATTCCCTGATCAAGTCCGTGCTCGCCACCGAAGACCGGCGCTTCTTCGACCATTTCGGCATCGACGCCATCGGCCTCTTCCGCGCTATGGTCACCAACGCCCAGGCCGGCGAAGTCGTGCAGGGTGGCTCGACGCTGACCCAGCAGTTGGCCAAGAACCTGTTCCTCTCCAACGAACGCTCGATCGACCGCAAGGTCACCGAGGCGTTCCTGGCACTTTGGCTCGAGGCAAACCTTTCCAAGAAGGAAATCCTCTCCACCTATCTCGACCGGGCCTATATGGGCGGCGGCACGTTTGGCGCAGCCGCGGCGGCACAGTTCTATTTCGGCAAGAATATCACCGATGTAAACCTCGCCGAATCCGCCATGCTCGCCGGCCTGTTCAAGGCGCCCGCGAAATACGCCCCGCATGTCAACCTGCCGGCAGCGCGTGCGCGCGCCAACGAGGTGCTGACCAATCTCGTGCAGAGCGGGCTGATGACCGAGGGCCAGGTGATTGCCGCCCGGCGCAACCCGGCCACCGTCGTCGACCGCAACGAGGTGGAATCGCCCGACTTCTTCCTAGACTGGGCCTTCGACGAGGTGCAGCGGCTTTCGCCGCGTTTCCACCAGCATTCGCTGATCGTGCGCACGACGATCGACATGGGCATCCAGCAGGCGGCTGAGGATTCAGTCGAAACGTCGCTGCGGGAATATGGCGAGGCCTATCACGCCAAGCAGGGCGCCATGGTGATGATCGAGAATGGCGGCGCCGTGCGCGCCATGGTCGGCGGCCGCGATTACGGCGAGAGCCAGTTCAACCGCGCCACCAGGGCGCTGCGCCAGCCGGGCTCCTCTTTCAAGGTCTATACCTATTCGGTGGCGATGGAGAGCGGGATGACGCCGCAAACGACCATCGTCGACGCGCCGATCTCCTGGGGCAATTGGAGCCCGCATAATTATGCCAACCACTATGCCGGCCGCATAACGCTCGAGACCGCGATCGCCCAGTCGATCAACACCGTGCCGGTGCGGCTCGCCAAGGAAAAACTCGGCATTCAGCCAATCCGGGCGATGGCGAAAAACCTCGGCGTCGAGACGCCGATCCGCGACGACGTCACCATCCCGATTGGCACATCCGAGGTGACGGTGCTCGATCAAGCGACGGCCTATGCCACCTTCCCGGCCGGCGGCTACCAGTCGCGCCGCCACGGCATCACCCAGGTCCTCGATTATGACGGCGACGTGCTCTACGATTTCGACGGTGACGAGCCGGCAGCCAAACGCGTGCTGTCCGAAAAGGCAGACGCCTATATGAACCAGATGCTGTCGCGCGTTCCCTATGTCGGCACGGCGCGCAAGGCAGCCCTCGACAATGGCATTCTGACAGCGGGCAAGACCGGCACGACCCAGGCCTATCGCGACGCCTGGTTTGTCGGGTTCACCGGCAACTACACCTGCGCCGTCTGGTTCGGCAATGACGACTACACCTCGACCAACAACATGACCGGCGGCTCGCTGCCGGCGATGACCTTCAAGCGCGCCATGGACTACGCCCATCAGGGTGTGACGCTGCGGGCCATACCTGGGGTCGAAAATCCCCTGCCCTCGGAAAAGGATCTCGCCAAGACCGCCGCCGCCAAGCCGCAGGATGGATTGCCGCAGCTCATCCGGCCGCGCATGCTCTCGGTTCAGTCGACGAATATCTTGAAAGATCTCGGCAAAAAGCTGAAGGATGCCGCTCCGCTTGCGCCGCAAAAGGTCGCGAGTGTGGAATAGATTCTGGGTGGATGCGGCGCTTTTGTTCGTGTCGGCACGATGCCAAGGAGATCGGCGAGGCGGCCCCTCCTCCGCCTGCAGGCACCTTCTCCCCGCAAAGGGGGCGAAGGGAGATAGCCGCGCCCTCTCCGTTTCTCGCCTGCCTCTCGCAGGGCACGTCCCCTCGCCCCGTTTACGCTAGGGCATATACACATCTCGCAAGGCCCGCCCGTCGGGGTTAGGGTGAGGGGCAGCTTTCGACGTTAACCGGACTGATCGGCATCCATGTCGTCGCGTGGCATTCCACCCCGCCAGAATCAGTGGTAACCCTTTCATCTGATATGGTTTCCAAGGTCATGACGTGTTTCGGTTTCCCCTCTTCATCCTGGTCACGCTGATCGTCGCCTTCGGCGGCGGGATCATGATTTCGCTTTATGCGCTGGATGCCACACAGGGTTTCGGGGCGATCAAGCTCGGCGCCTGGGAGGCTTTTCCGGCGTTGCAGACGGTCGAGGCCGATCCTTATGCCAAGTCGCACCGCGCGCGCGCCGGCAAACTGCTTTATGGCAGCGCCGAAGGCCTGACCTTTACGGCGAGCGTCGACGATGATGGCGCGCGGCTGAATGCCGGTTGCCGCTACCGCATCAGCGGGCAGACGCCGCCTGCCCGGCTCTGGACCCTGTTTACCGCCGACAATGGCGGCAATCCGGCGGCGGTGACGACCGGACATCCGGCAGCGCTCAATTCCTGGACGGTGCTGCGCCAGCCGGACAGCAGCTTCTCGATCGAAATCTCAGCCGTCGCGCAGCCGGGCAACTGGCTGGCCTTGCCAGA
The DNA here is from genome assembly GCF_019685125.1 of Rhizobium sp. NZLR10. Classification (NCBI taxonomy): domain Bacteria; kingdom Pseudomonadati; phylum Pseudomonadota; class Alphaproteobacteria; order Hyphomicrobiales; family Rhizobiaceae; genus Rhizobium; species Rhizobium sp. NZLR10. The sequence goes on from NZ_JABDWE010000004.1 coordinate 195,559, forward strand.
GGCCGGCACCTTCCGGCTTGTGCTGACGCTGTTCGACACGCCGACCGCCGGCAGTTCCGGGGTGATCGACCTTGCCATGCCGAAGCTCACCAAGACCGGATGCGGCAATGCTTAGGATATTCTTCGCCATCCTGACCGGCCTTTTCGGCGCCGCGCTGCTGCACCTCGTCATCATCCTTTCGCTGCCGCATTTCACCGGCAAGGATGCGGCGACCCGCGTAGAGGCGGAGGGTGACCTGAATAATTTCACCCTGCTCGGCGGCCGATATGACGAGGCAGGCCTTGCCAATGGCGATCCCTTCGTGCGCACCGCCGTCTGCTCCTTCGACGTCGAAGATGCGCCGGTGCATTTCACTGCCAAGGGCAATGTGCCCTTCTGGTCGATCGCGATCTACGACAGCGCCTCCAACGAGGTCTTCAGCATGAACGACAGGACCTCTGTCGGCGGCGCGCTCGATGTGCTGGCAGGCGGTCCGATCCAGCTGACCGACCTGCGCAAGAACCTGCCGCAGGAATTGCAGCAGGCGATTCTGGTGGAGATGGCCCGACCGGACGGCTACGCCGTGCTGCGGACGCTGGCGCCGCAGGCAAGTTTCGATGAGGCAGCGCGGAACTTCCTGACGGAAGCCGGCTGCGAGCAATTCATCGCCCGCTAAGGTTGAGCAGGCGTCACTTCGTGTTGACGCGCGGCGCGGGCGCCGGCACGCGCCTGGGGCTCTCGGCCAGCCGCTCGTAGCGGACGCCGGTGAACCATAGGATCTTGGCTTCGCGGGGTTGTTTGTCCGGGCGACGCGGCGCCCGCGGCTGCCAATCCGCCAATGCGACTACTATTGCCATTCTCGTCTCCATGCACTGCCCGAGACGGATGAACTTGCGATGGATTTCACCCTGCCCGCCAATGTGCGAGCCAGCGCGTCCTGCAGTGCCGGAGTGACCGGACCGAGGGCATTCGCGCCTTTCCCACGGCACCTGATTGAAATACCGTGATCAGGACTTTCAACGATCCAAACACTCAAATCGCGTCGTTCCTAGCCGAATTGAGACAGATGTCAGTTAACAGTTTACTAATGTTCGGTGGACGCCAAACACAGTTCACGTTACTTCCTCTCTAACGCGCGAAGAGATGATTTGGTTTCACCCGCCCACGCAGAGACACGGCTTGGCATCGATGTATAAAATTAGAAACAATTCATATGGTTGGCATGAACACCGGCAGGTTACTCGGCCGGAAATGCATACTGTTGCAAAAATACTTCATGAAAATATTTAATTGCGACCGATTCGGATGCGCGTATGGTTCAATCGTCGATCACACGTTTCCGGGCACCGGTCGATCGCGGATATTGCGCGCTCTTGCCGGAATGCGGAGGGCCGGCGATGTCTTTGCTGGTGAATTCATCTTTCTCGCCTGAGGATCTCGACGTGTTGCGCGGTGCGCTCGATGCCTGGTGCGCGGAACGGCGCATCGACGTCAAGAGCGTCGAGGCGCAGTTTGCGGCATCCGCAGCCCTCGACCTTTATCAGGCCGGTCACGACAGCCGCGAAACCCTGCTGCACGCGCTACGCGATCGCAGGGCCGCCTGAACTTTCCCCCCCGTCACCAGCGATGAGCAATCGCTGCAACGCCTTTTCAAATCGGCATTGTTGGACTGCCGGCCGATGATGTCGCGACACGTCCCGCGTGTATAATTCCGTCAAATTTTAATAAAATCTTCAGCATGCATTAACCGTACCGGTGTAGGATTTGTTCATAACCCATGTGGTCCGACATGCGTTCCGCCAGCGCATATCGGCCCGTGGTTCCCCTTGGTTCGGCGTTTTCGGGGTGTTCTTGTGCGTGACCGGTTTCGAGACCTAGAGGGCCCATTGGCCGTCAGGAAAAAGGACGTGGTATTGATGGCGACTGTCAGCAGTTTTGAGAACCTGTCTCATCCGACACGGTCCGAACTGCGCCAATTCGCCGAGCTTTTCATGCCGCTATTCCAGGCCTCCTCCGATGAGGCCAAGCGCCAAGCGGTCGCGGCGCTCTCCCAATGCGCAAACATGCCGGCAGCCGTGGCGCTGTTCATCGGCAACCAGCCGATCGAGATCGCAGCCCCTTTTCTTGCCGCCTCCAAGGCAATTGCCGACGACACGCTGATTACCATCGCGCGCACGCAGGGTGCAGCGCATGTCAGGGCGATCGTCAGCCGCGATTCACTCTCGCCGAAGGTCATCGATGCGCTGGTGGCGCTGCGCCAGAGCCAACCGCGGCCGGCGGCCGCGCCAGCGCCAATCACAGAAGCGCAGACGGTTGCGCTTTCGCCGGCGCCGACCGAGACCACTGAGGCGGAGGCGCTACAGGGGCAGAGGATTGCCAATGAGGAGGCGCTGCGCGAGCGTATCCTCGGTCTTGCCGGTCATCTCGGCCGGGCCGACGAGGACAGGCTCGGCCTGCGCACGCTCACCGATATTCAGGAGGCTTTGCTGGTACGCTTCGCCCGCTCGCGCGAGGCGACGCATTTCGCAACCGCGCTTGCCGATGCGCTGTCGGCCAGCCGCTGGCTTGCCGAGCGCATCATGCTCGATCTTTCCGGCCAACAGCTCGCGACGACGCTGACGAGCCTCGGCATGGGCTTTCTGGACGCCGTCTTCGTACTCGAGAAGCTCTATCCACACCTTGCCGAACAGCAGCACAACGTCACACGCGGCTGGATGGTGCTCGATGCGCTCGATCCAGAAGAATGCCATGAACGTGTGGACGCCTGGCGCCGCGCCGATCGCTACACCTATAAGCCCGAAGTGGCTAATGCGCCGGCGCTCCAGGAAACGGAAAACCACCGCTTCATCCGACAGTCACCGCCGCAACGCGACTTGCGTGTCCTCGGACGGCGATCGCGCTGAGCTGACAGCCTCGGTCATTCGGCTCGGCTGTCAGCCATCTTTTGCAAGCGGGAGCATGTCTCCCAATTCCTCCGCCTCCAGCTCGACGATCCAGAGATCGGGGTCGAACCTGCGTTCGCGCTCCAGCATGGCACGCACCGCTTCCGGATCGCTGCGCGACAGGCGGATTTCGAACAGCCGGTCGCCGGCCTCGCTCTCGCCGAAGGCGGTCTGCGGCGCTGGCGCATAGAGCGTTTCCAGGCCATCGCGGAAGTGCTGGAGGATGAAGATCGCACCCGCCTCCTCCGCACCCTTCTTTTCGACGGCGGCAAAATCGCCGCTGGCGAAGACGCGGCGCAGGAGTGCGGAAACGAAGATGTCGGCGCGTAATCTCATCGGGGCGGTATAGACCGGGGCGCGGACGGCGGCAATGCGGCGATCGCCGCAATTGGCGGTGTTCCAGACAACATCGCCAGGCCCCTGAGGCTGCGAGAGTTTCCGGTCATGGTAAGGGCGGTTTCGAGTTTAAATCGCGCCGATTTCCTTGAGTTTTTTCAGAACCGCCTGGTTTGGCTCGCCATCTTCGAGCAGGTTGTAGTGCTTCTGGAAATGGCGGATGGCCGCGCGGGTCTGCTCGCCGGCGACGCCGTCGACGCCGACATTGGCATAGGCCATGTTGGAAAGACCCTTCTGGATCTTCAGCACCAGGTCGACATTGGTGATTTCGCTTGATGGAACCTGCTTTGCGGATGACGAAGCGGTTCTGACGGTCTTCTCGGCGCTGCGGATCGCCGCTGCCACCGGGTCTTCCGCCGCCGCCTTCGAGCTCACATCCTCGGGCGGCTTTTCCGCGGGCACGGTCGATGGGCCGGCGGCATCGGTCTTCAGCGCCGCCAGTACCCCGGGTGTCGGATCGCCGGTCTGGACCATGCCGACGGTTTCCTCGAAGAACAGGATGGCCGCACTGGTGCGGGGGCCGATGACGCCGTCGGGTATGCCGTTATAGAGGCCACGGCGCACCAGCTGCTGTTGGATGTCCATGACAAGTTGGTTCGGCTGCTGGCCGGGCGCGGCAGGCGCCGGCGTTGCGTTGGTGGTGGTCGCGGTATCCTCCGGCCGTTCGATCCGGAAGGTGGTGACGTCGCCCTGCTGCTCCTCGGCTGGGCGGCGGGCGCCGAGCACATTTGGAGACTGCGGATCGCGGGTGCGGAAAATCGGATGCGGATGCAGGCCCGGCTGATACCAGAGCGCGTTGGCGGCGACGAAGGAGAAGATGACGACGAAGGTGATCGTGCCGCCGGCAACCGAAGGATTGCGGCCGATGACGCCGCCGAGCACGGATGCGCCCTGCAGGCTGAGACCGCCCAGGGCGGCGGCACCTGACATCAGGAGGCCCGGCTGCTGCCGTCCCCTTTTTCCCTTAGGCGATTTTCGCTTGCGCGCGGCCATCGAAACGCCCCTCCCCCAGTTCTGCACCTGTATGGACCGCGCCCTTCAGCCGCGGCGGGAACTCGACAGTCGCGCCATGACCGGCGTCTTCGGCGCACACGGCGCCCGAGCCGTCCACCGCGATCTCGATGGTGATGATCGTGCCTTCGCCGGGCTGGCTGGCGATGGCGAAATGCCCGCCATGCAGCGCCACCAGCCCCTTGACCAGGGAAAGACCAAGGCCGGTGCCTTCGAAGCGGCGGGTATAGTCGTTCTGGATCTGGACGAAGGGCTGGCCGAGCAATGCCAGCTTGTCGGCCGCAATACCGATGCCGGTATCGCTGACCGTTAGCTTGAGGATGCCGTCGCGCGCCGCCGCATCGACCGAGACGACGCCGCCTGCCTCGGTGAACTTGATGGCATTGCCGACGAGATTGATTAGGATCTGCTGGATGGCGCGCTGATCGGCGACGATCTCGCCGAGACCGCGCTGGATACGGCTGGTCAGCGTCAGGCCCTTGGTCTTGGCCTGCAATGCCAGCATCGATTCGCAGGATTTGACCGAGCTTGATATATCGAAGGCATCGAGGATCAGCTCGTAACGGCCGGCTTCGATCTTGCTCATGTCGAGCATGGTGTTGACGACGGACAAGAGGTGCGCGCCGGATTCGCGCACAAGGCCGACATATTCGCGCTGGCGATCGTTTTCGAACTTGCCGAAATATTCTCCGATCAGGATGTCGGAAAAACCGAGAATAGCGTTCAGCGGCGTGCGCAGCTCGTGGCTGACGGCGGCGAGGAAGCGCGATTTGGCGTCGTTTGCCGATTCGGCATCGGCGACGCGGTTTTGAGCCTCGGCACGCAGCTGCTGTTCGACGGAGACATCGTGCAACTGGGCAATGACAGCGGCAAGTTCGCCATCGGCGTCGCGCCGGGCCGTCATGTCCATTCTGAGATAAGCGAACTGGCGTTGATCACGCGCGACCGAGGGGCGGTCGATGCGCAGATCGACGCATTGAGCATCCTCGCCCCGGCGCAGGCCATCGAGCGCCTGCAGGAAAAGGATGCGGTCGGAGACATGCACCTGTTCTAGGAAACCCCTGCCCTTGGGATCGCGCATCCAGGCGAGAAAATCGCGCCGGTCACGGCCGCCGACAGTCGCCACGCTGCCATGCGGGTCGAGGAAGAAGACGAGGCCGGGGGTGGCGGCAAGGAAGAAATCCTCGGCCGATTGCGTCGCGATACCGGCGGATGAGCCCTGACGGGCGAGCGCGATGCTGCCGACGGCGGAAAAGAGAAAGGCAGCGCAGACCATGGCGACACCTGCCGGCAAGGCGACGGCCGGACTGGTGACCGCCGAGAGGCCGACAGGAGCGGCAATAAGAGCGGCCGATGAGAACAGCACGAGGCGGCGCAGGATCGCGAGCTCGCGTTGGCGCACGGCTTCGCCGCCGCCCGTCCGGGAGAGCCAGCTTGTCGCCGCCCGGTCTACGAGGGCCGTCACCCAGCCGCCAATGTTACTCAATACACGCACGCAATACCCGCCCGAAAGGCTGTCTATCGATCCGGACAATAGGCCTTGGCGACTTAAAGAAAGGCTAAGGCAAAAGCGCTGTTCACAGCCCGAAACCCCCGAAATTCCCGTTTTGAAGCATCTGGAAGGCTCTTTGCCTTTTGTGGTTAATAGCAGGTAAGCGACGGATTTTCCTCATATTTCAGCATTGCATTAACTCCTGTGGCAAGGCGAGCGGGCAAAAGCCCTGCAATTGCAAGCAGGTGCTGCCCTGATGCTTAACGGCGATCGCTCGCATTCGACTAAAATGTCCGTCAAATACCGTTCGCTAAAATTTGAACTAAATTTGCCGCAAATGCCCGTGAGTTTCGAAAAGCGGCGTTCGCAACTTGGCGGTAGGGTGAAAACACACCGGACAACCGGCCTGATTCGGCGACAAGAACCGGACGGGAAAACAGGATGGGCAACGACAATGTGGTTTCTGATCAAAGGATCCTTCTGGTTTGGCCTTGTGCTCGTGCTTCTTTCCGTCTTCAGCACGGAGAGTTCCGACAAGCTCGCCAACGGCCCGCAATTGCAGCTTTCCGACGCGTTTACGGCGGCAAGCGGCGCCTATGACTATCTCACAGGCATGTGCTCGGAAAAGCCCGAGGTCTGCGCCAAGGGCGCCGAAACCGCCACGGCGCTCGGCTACCGGGCCCGTGAAGGCGCTCGCGTGGCCTACGAACTTCTCGACAGCCAGTTAAAGGACGAGGCGCCGGCGACCGCAAAGCGCGCCGAACCGCAGGTGCCGGTGGCGCTCAACATGCCTTCGCTGGCCGCACCTGCAATCCAGGAAAAGCTGCGTGAGGCAAAGGCCGCGCTGAACCAGCCGATGCCTTACCGGCCGCCGGTCGAGGATGACGCCTCTGCCGAGACCGTTGTCACCGGCGCGATCCCGCTACCCACGCCGAAGCCGGCGATCTGATTTTTCTGAACTTGCATCGGTGGTCCGCATGACGCGGAAATGCCCCATGCCTGACGTGCCTGCCCTGTTTAATTCAGCATGTTGCTGCGCCGTGAGGATGCCCATCCCTCGCGGCGTTTCTTTTTATCTTTGTGTACGCAATTCCGGACGAAAAACCGCTTCGCACTTTTCCCGGAATTGCTTTAACGGTTCAAATCCGCCGATCTTTCACCTATATGCACATCTAGAGCATTTCCTGACGCATTCCGGACCCGAACCGCTGCGCAGCTTTGTTGGAATTGCTTGAATCGTGAAAGGCTTCTCCATGGCATCCCTCGACCAGATCATCGACGACTTCGCCTTCCTGGACGATTGGGAAGACCGTTACCGCTATGTCATCGAACTCGGCAAGGCGCTGCCCGACCTGGCCGAGGAGAAGCGTACGTCCGAAAACAAGGTAATGGGCTGCGCCAGCCAGGTGTGGCTGGTGACGCATACGACAGGCGATCCCGACAACCCGGTGATGAGCTTCGAGGGTGATTCGGACGCCCATATCGTGCGCGGCCTCGTCGCCATCGTGCTCGCCACCTATTCCGGCAAGACGGCATCCGAGATCGCCGGGCTCGATGCCTTCGAGATTTTCTCGAAGATCGGTCTGGTGGAGAACCTGTCGTCACAGCGCTCGAACGGACTGCGGTCGATGGTCAACAGGATCCGGGAAGAAGCGACGATTCGCGCCGCGGCTTGAAGTGTTTGACGGGCTTTGCCAGATCCCGGGCCAAGCGATTCGCACAGCGCCGGCTCAGCGGATCAGTATATTAACACTTGCTGATAGTACAGGAATACAGTCTGCGGCCGCCAGCGAAGCATAGAGCAGCGCCCCCGCCTCGAGCGCATACAGAAAAGCCGGGCACAAGACCCGGCTTTTGTCGTTGGTGGCTTTCGAAAAAGCTCAGCCGCGGCCGCGCTTGCGGCGCTGACCCAGGCCCATCTCCTTTGCCAGGCGCGAACGCGCTTCGGCATAAGCGGGCGCTACCATCGGGTAGTCGGTCGGCAGGTCCCACTTCTCGCGGTAGTCTTCCGGCGAGAGGCTGTGATGCGTCATCAGGTGACGCTTGAGGGACTTGAAGTTGCCGCCGCATTCCAGACACGTGATCTGCTCGTCCTGTACGGACTTGCGGACAGAGACTGCAGGCTTCTGTTTTTCGACGATGGCCGCAGCAGGCTGCGGTACGGACGTGTTGCTCAGTGCCGAATGCACGTCGGAAATCAGATTTGCCAAGTCGCTGACCGGGACAACATGGTTGCTGACATAAGCCGCGACGATGTCGGCCGTCAGTTCCACAAGCAGCTCCGGCGCATTGCCGGTCGCCATTTCCGTCATATTTTTTCTCCTGTTAGCATGCTCAAACGGCCTTTGACTGTTACGTCAAAGACCCGCCTCGTAGAAGCGAACAGCAAAAGCACATGACCGACCTTCTGTTTCGAAAAACGCGAAATCCACCCCTAGATTCCGAAGAGCGAGACCTGTTCTTATACTGCCTGACTGCAAACCACTACGTCATGCCCCAGGCGATGGCCGCAGTTTAGACATAAAAAATCAAAACTGAGGGACTTGGAAGCAGTACGATTGTAACTCACAATCAGAACTCTACTTGCATTTTCAAATAGCATCGTTTGGCCAAAAGGCCAATTATTATTTGTCGTTTTTCTTGAGAAAAAATGACAGATGAAGAATTAAGGCACCCACGGGCAAGCTTTACTCACAGGTTCCTGTGCATAAGTTTTGCATAAATCTGGTAAAGCAGCGCACAGCATAGGCTCAGCGCTTGTGCATATCGTCGCGGACCGAAACAGCCCCGAGCTCATATCCCGAGAGGTGGGCGGCTCTGGCCAACAGATGGGCAGAGACCGGCGCCGTCAGCAACAGGAAGACGAAGCCGGCAATGGCGCGGACGAGAATCGCCAGGTCCTGCGAATAGAGACCGGCGGCAAGGAGCAGCAGCCCGGCGCCGACGGTACCCACCTTCGAGGCCGCGTGCATGCGGGTATAGAGATCGGGCAGCCTGACCAGGCCGATCGCCGCCGAAAGAGCAAAAAACGCACCGGCGATCAGCAGCAGAGCGACAATGGCAGCCAGAATATAATCGATCATCGCTTCTTTCCTCCCGCATGACGCCCTTTCGCGCCGGTCTTTACCGGAGAGGCAGATGCCGGCGATTTGATGTTGCCGCGCGACAGCACGAATCGGGCGAAGGCGACCGTCGCCAGGAAGCCGACGAGGCCGAGCGAGATGGCGATATCGATATAGAGCGAAAAGCCTGTTTTGATCGCGATGACGGCGATGAAACCGATAGCGATGCCCGTCAGCATATCGAGGGCGAGGATGCGATCCGGCAATGTCGGGCCGGCAACGACGCGCCAGACCGTCAGAATCGACGCCAGGCCGAGGATGACAAGGGCAGCCGAGGATGCGACCGCGATAATGGCGGCAGGTGTGATCACCGGAAAGCCTCCATGATCTTGCGTTCGAAACCATTGGCGATATCCCGCCTGGTTGTCTCGGGATCGGAGCAATCGAGCGCGTGGACATAGAGCGTGCGGCGATCGGTGGAGACATCGACCGAAAGCGTGCCGGGTGTCAGGGTGATGAGGTTTGCGAGCAAAGTGATCTCGAAATCACTCGTCACCGTCAGAGGGAAGGCGAAGATGCCCGGCTTCAGCTTCATATCAGGCGAGAGGATGGTGAGCGTGACTTTCCAAGCCGACAACGACAATTCCTTCAGGAACAGAGCGGCGAGCGAGAGCACCAGACGAGCGCGGCGCAGATATCCCGTGCCGCCGAAAGGTTCGCGGATGACGGCCAGCGCCAGGGCGCCAAGCAGGAAGCCGAAGACGAGATTGTGCAGCGAGCCGCTACCGGTAACGGCGACCCAGGCAATGGCAAGCAGCAGGTTGAAGAGAAAGGCGATCACCGCGCGTCTCCGGGGAAGACCGAATGGAGATAGGCCGCTGGATCGGCAAGACCGGCAGCGGCCGATTGCGACAGCGCCAGCAGCTGTTCCGGCAGGATGCCGAAGCCGATGGTGAGCGCCGTTAATGCCGCCAGTGGCAGGCCGGTGCGCCATCTGGCCTCGGACGGCATCAGTTCTACCGGCGCCGGGCGCCAATAGGCGAGCAGGAAGAGGCGGCCGAAGGCGATCGTCGTTAGAAAACCGCCGACGAGGATTACGGCCGCCAGCCACCAGTCACCGAGATCGAGCGAGGCCTTGACGAGAATGACCTTCGGCCAGAAGCCGGAAAAAGGCGGTAGGCCGCAGGCGGCAAGGAAGAGAACGAGGGAGAGCGCGGCGAAGGCGCCGCTCTGCCGATAGAGCCCGCCGAGCTCGGACAGTAAAAAGCCACCGCCACGCCGAGCGATCTCGCCGGCAGCCAGATAAAGCGCCGTCATCAGAACCATGGAATGGAGCGCATAGAAGACCGCGCCGCTGACGCCGTCAATGCCACCGCCTGGGCCACCGCCTGGGCCGCCGCCGGGGCCACCAAGGGCGACGCCGGCGAGCATGTTGCCGATGCCCGAGATGACGACATAGCCGAACAGCCTGCGGATATCGTTTTCGGCAAGGGCGCCGAGAGCGCCGACGACAATGGTCGCGGCGGCGGCAAGCGCGATCACCAGGCTCAATTCCTGTCGCTCTACCGGCAGCAGCATGACCATCACCCGGATCAGTGCGTAGATCCCGACCTTGGTGAGTAGGCCGGCAAACAGCGCGGAGACCACGATGCGCGGCGTATGGTAGGCGGCGGGCAGCCAGAAATTAACCGGGAAGGCTGCCGCCTTCATGCCGAAGGCGAGCAGGAAGAGGCTGGCCAGGGTCATCAGCGGCGCGGTACCGCGCAAATCCTTCGCCCTTGCCGCGATATCGGCCATGTTGAGCGTACCGAAGGCAGCATAGAGGATGCCGACGCCAATCAGGAACAGCGTCGTGGCGATGAGGTTCAGCACCGCATATTTCAGCGCACCGTCGATCTGTTGACGTTCGGAGCCAAGGATGATCAGGCCGAAGGAAGAGATCAGCAGAACTTCGAACCAGACATAGAGATTGAAAACATCGCCAGTGAGAAAGGCGCCGCTGACACCGGCCATCAGCAACATGAGCAGCGGAAAGAAACCGTACCGCCGGCCACTTTCGCCGATATCGGCAAGCGCATAGATGCCGGCGGCAAGCGCCACAAGGGCTGCGGTGAAGGCCATCAGCGCACCAAGGAGATCGACAGTGAAGGCGATGCCGAAGGGCGGCAGCCAGCGGCCCATGACCATGGTGAGCGGCCCTTCGGCCGAAACCTTGGCGAGCAACGCCGCATCGATCAGTGCCAGCATCGCAAGGCCTGAGATGGCGAGCCATGCCTGCAGGCGGGGATGGTTGCGCAGCATGAGCAGAACAGCACCCAGCGTGATGCAATGGGCGACCGGCAGGATCACCAGCCAATGGCCGATGGGAACCGGGGCGGTGATCAGGGCGGCGGCGAGATCGACGGTGGAGGTGGGAGCGGCCATCAAGTACGGCCCTCGGCATCGCAGGGGGCGTACCGTGGCGCACCCCCCTCTGCCCTGCCGGGCACCTCCCCCAAAAGGGGGGAGGTCGGCAAGACGCGCCCGCTTCCCGATATATTAATTGCACCCCCATCCGCTTCGCCCATCCCAGGCATCTGACCAGGGTGAGATTTCGCCCCCAGCCGATCTCCCCCCTTGTGGAGGAGATGCCCGGCAGGGCTGAGGGGGGTAATCACCGACACCGACATCCGCCTCAATACCCCAATGGCGGCAGCGGCCGGTCGTCGGGCTCGGCGGCGCGCATTTCGCTGGTGTCGTCGGTGCCGAGGTCCTGATAGGCGCGGTAGGTCAGCACCAGCAGGAAGGCGAGGAAGGAGAAGGAGATGACGATCGCCGTCAGGATGAGGGCCTGCGGCAGCGGGTTGGCCGTGCCGGCAGGCAAGGCGTCGAGACCGGCCGGGATGATCGGCGGCACCCCACGCGTCAGCCGGCCGCTGGTAAAGAGCAGAAGGTTGACGGCATTGCCGAGGATGGCGATGCCGAGCATGATGCTGATCGTGAATTTCGATAGCATCAGATAGATGGCTGCGGCGAAGAACAGGCCGACGAGGATCGCGAGAAGCGGTTCCATCATTCCATCTCCTTTTCTTCCAATGCCACTTCCTTTTCTTCCAATGTCAGGGCGATCGAGGTGATGGCGCCGAGCACGACGAGATAGACGCCGATGTCGAAGAGCATGACGCTCGACAGCGGCACTTCGAGACCGAAGAGGTTCGGATAGATCCAGAGGCCGGTCATGAAGGGAACGGCGAAGAGAATGGAGAGAAGACCTGCTACCGTCGACAGCAGCAGGCCGAAGCCGGCAAGCGACAGCGGATGGAAAAACAGCGCGCGGCGAACGGGGGCAACCCCGCGGGCAATGCCATAGATCGCCAGTCCCGAGGCGGCGATCAGCCCACCAATGAAGCCGCCGCCCGGCTCGTTGTGGCCGCGCAGCAGCACGAAGACCGAAAATAGCAGCATCAATGCCGTGAGGAACGGAGCAACCGTGCGGAAAATCAGGGTGTTCATCAGCCCTCTGTCTCCACCGCAGGGTCATTGGCCGCAAGTTTGCGCTCGGTGCCGGCGCGGATGCGGATCAGTGCAAGGATGGCAAGGCCGGTGACGGCGACGACGGCGATTTCGCCGAGCGTGTCGGTGCCGCGGAAATCGACGATGATGACATTGACGACATTGGCGCCGTGGGCAATCGTTTTCGAATAGGCGTTGAAGAATACCGTCAGCGCGTCGTTGAACGGCACCTGGGTCGCCCGCAGCAGCAGAAGCGTGAAGCCGAGGCCGCAAATGAGTGCAAGCGCACCATCGAAGACCCTGCGACCGAGCGGGCGCCCGTCGGCCGGCAAAAGACGGAGCCTGGTCATGACCAGGGCGAGAATGACCACCGACAGAGTTTCGACCATGAACTGGGTGAAGGACAGATCCGGCGCGCCGAACAGCAGGAAAATGATGGCGACGGCAAAACCCTGGATGCCGAGCGAGACGATCGCCGTCAGCCGGTCGCGGGCAACGAGCACGGCGGCAAGGCCGAAGGTGGCAATCAGCAAAACCGCCCATTCATAAAGCTCGACATCGGCCGGCCAGGCGGGAGGGTGCGGCAGCTCACCGTAGACGATAGGGGGAATGATGAGGATGGCGGCGACTGAGAGGAAGGTGCAGGCAACATAGGTCTGCAGCCGCCCCGGCTGGAGAACACGCATGGTGCGGGCGGCGAAGCGAACAAGGCCGGATATGGCAAGGTCGAAACCGTGATCCGGGCCGCTCCCGGCGGCGCGCAGGAAGACAACCATCAAAAAGCGGGCGCGATCGAGCTGCCAATAGACGCCGATACCAAGCAGCGCGGTCAGGGCGGAGAGCGCCAACGGCCCGCCGAGATGCGGCGTCAGCGAAATGTCGATCTCTACAGGGTCCTGACGGATGGCGGCGGCGATGGAAGAGGACAGGACGGCGTGAGTGAAGTCTGAAAAGATCGCGCCAAGAAAGCCGAGGGAGGCGAGAACGGCCGGGCCGAGCCAGAGCAGCACAGGCGCTTCGTGCGGATGGTTCGGCGTTTCCGCCGGTTGGCCGAGAAAGGGTTTCAGCGATACCGCGAAGGCGACGGCGAACATCAGCGCGTTGCCGAAAACGGTGATTGCGGTGAAGGTCAGCGCGCGGACATCGCCGCCGACCAGGGCCGTATAGATCTCCTCCTTGGCGAGGAAGCCGAAGAATGGCGGCAGACCGGCCATGGAGAACGCCGCCGCAAGCGCAATCACCCATGTCAGCGGCATCGCCCGCATCAGGCCGCGGAGCCTGGTGATATCACGTGTGCCGGTCTCGTGATCGATGATGCCGGCGACCATGAAGAGCGCGCCCTTGAACAGCGAATGCGCCACCAGATAGAGCGCCGCCGCCTCCACCGCATGTTCGGAGCCAAACCCGATCAGCATGACGAGCAGGCCAAGCGAAGAGACGGTGGTATAGGCGAGCTTGAGCTTCAGGTCCGTCTGGCGGATGGCAAGCGCGGTGCCGACCAACAGCGTCAGCCCGCCGAAGAAGGGCAGAAGGATTTCCCAGGCCGGCGTCGCCCCCATGACCGGGTTGAGCCGCATCAGCAGATAGACGCCGGCTTTCACCATGGTGGCCGAATGCAGGTAGGCAGACACCGGCGTCGGCGCCTCCATGGCGTTCGGCAGCCAGAAATGAAAGGGAAACTGCGCCGACTTGGTGAAGGCGCCGCCAAGGACCAGGATGAGAGTGGCGAGATAGAGCGGGCTTTCGCGCACGGCATCGCCAAATCCCATAAGCTGCGACATCTGCGTGACGCCTGAGATGTTCCAGAGCAGCAGCAGGCCGGCCAGCAGGCAGAGCCCTCCCCCGCCGGTCACCACCAGCGCCTGCAGGGCGGCGCGGCGAGCCGCCTGACGCTCGTGATCGAAGCCGATCAGCAGGAAGGAGGTGATCGATGTCAGTTCCCAGAAGATGAAGAGCATCAGGAAACTGTCGGAAACGACGACGCCAAGCATGGCGCCCATGAACAGAAAGATGAAGGAGAAGAAGCGGCCTTGATCCTTGTGTCCCTTGAGATAGCCGCCAGCATATAGCACGATCAGGGTGCCGATGCCGGTGATCAGCAGCGCGAAAGCCAGCGACAGGCCATCGAGGAACCAGGAGAAGGAGAGATTGTAGCTCGGCACCCAGGAATAGCCGCCGGTGACGACCTCGCCGCGCGCAACCTCGGGAACGAAACGCAGGAAATGCAGGAAGGCGAGCAACGGAGCGATCGCCAGGAGCCAGGCGCCGTTAGCGCCGAAGATGCGGATGACGAAGGGGGCGGCAAGAGCGCCGGCGAGCGGCAGACACAGGGCCAAAAATGTCAGAGCCGTGACATCGGCCATGTCTCCTCCTCTACCAGCAACAGACGAAAGCCGGAGAAAACCGGCTGCCCTCTGACTTAGGCGAAATGGTAGAGCGTCTCAAGCAATTTCGATCGGAGGGCGAAGGGGCGCAGCGATGGTGATGGATCAGGCCGCCGATCGAGAACGGCGCGTCAGCAGCCGGGCGACGAAACCGTGCAGGATGAAGATCAGCAGCGTTAGCGGCCAAAGCAGGCAGGCGAAAAGCCCGGCGAGACGATGGAGCGTCAAGCCGTCATGGTTGGCCCAGCCTTCCAACAGCGTGACCGCCAAGGCGGCCACGGCTACGAGGCCGTAGAGCAGGACGATTGCTGCTTCAAACACCAGTGATCCCCAATGCACGTAACATTAACCCTAACAGAAACTCCCTAACGGATGTAAAAGCAAGCGTCTTCCCCCAATTGCGGTATGCGGCCAATCTCACGGCGCGCCGCTCTAGACTTGATGAACTGACGACGGCACACCACATTTCTCGCGAAACGGAACCGCCCCTCGGCGAAAGGAGCATGGCATGTCCGAAACTGCAACCACCGCCAAGATCCATAAGACCGATGCCGAATGGAAAGAGCAGCTCACCCCCGAGCAGTACCGCATCACGCGCCAGCACGGCACCGAGCGCGCCTTCACCGGCCCCTATTGGGATTCCTTCGAGACAGGACTTTACCGCTGTGTCGGCTGTAATGCCCCGCTTTTCCGCTCCGACACGAAATTCGATGCCGGCTGCGGCTGGCCGAGCTATTTCGAAGCGGTGTCGCCGGATGCGGTGACCGAGCATCGCGATACGGCCTTTGGCATGGTGCGCACCGAAATCCGCTGCGGCAACTGCGAAGCCCATCTCGGCCACGTCTTTCCCGACGGCCCGCCGCCGACCGGCCTGCGCTACTGCATCAATGGCCATTCCATGGTGTTCGAGGCTGGGAAGTAAGCGTTCGGCGCAGAAGCCAGCCTTGCCCCTCATCCGCCTGCCGGCACCTTCTCCCCGCTTGCGGGGTGAAGGTGGGGTGCCGCACCCTCTCCGTTCCCCACAAACCTCTCGTATGGCAAGCCCCCTCGCCCCGTTTACGGGGAGAGGGTTAGGGTGAGGGGCAGCGTCCGGCGCTAACCGGCCCCCGCCCAATCACTCGTGTTCGGCAGGGCATGGCCAGGTTGTCGGCGCCGAAAGGCCGGCCGGCAGCTTGGTCGAGGCATCGCCGCAGGCGAGATCGATCTGCGCCTGTTCGAGCCCGGCTGCGGCCGAGAGGTCAAGGCCTTCGATGCGGGTCAGGAACATGAAAGCGCGCTCGAATATCGGCGGGCCTTCGAAGGTGGCGCCGGAGAGATCGGCACGGGAGAGATTGGCGAACGAGAATTTCGTGCCCGTCAGCACCGCCTTGTCGAAATCGGCGCGGCCGAGCTCGGCCTTTTCGAAGCTCGCGCCGGCAAGCGTGGCGCCGGCGAAATTGGCCCGCTGCAGTTCGGCGCCGGCGAAGGAGGCGCCGTCGGCGGCAATATTGGCGAAACTGGCGCGATAGGCCTCGATCTTGGCGAAGTTGGCGCCTTCGGCGTGGGCGCCCTCGAGTGAGGCACGCACCAAAGTTGCCTTTTCGAGATTGGCGGATTTGACGTTGGCGCCGGCGAGATCCGTCAGCGAGAAATCGGTGCCGACGAGGTCGGCGCCTTCGAGATCACTGCCCTGCAGCATCAGGTTCTTCTTGGTGCATTCCTGCCAGTCGAGCTTCGGCGAGGCCAGGCTGCCGCAATCGGCCGCCGGGGCGGCAACCGGCGCAAATGCCAGAAGGACGAGGGCAAGGAGACCGAGCGACGATCCGTGCATTGCCATTGAACTGTTCACCTCCATACCATTCTGAGGCCGCCTCGCGCGAAGCAGGCTGCCTCCACTTTCTTACACAGCTCAGACTACAATAAAAAGATGGCGCGCCCTTCACAATGGGATGCCGGATCAGTCCAGAGGCAGGCGAAGCTCCATGCAGGTGAGGTCCAGCCAGCGGCCGAACTTGGTGCCGACCTCGGAAAATCTGCCGGCAATGCGAAAACCAAGCTTTTCATGCAGCCTGATCGAAGCGGTGTTCTCCGCCTCGATGCCGGCGATCATCACGTGGATATTTCCTGCCGCAGCACGGGTGATCAGTTCCCGCATCAGGCGCTCGCCTATGCCGGCGCCGCGGCAATCCTTGTCGACATAGACGGAATGCTCGACGGTGTGGCGGTAGCCATCAAAGGAGCGCCAGTCGCCATAGGAGGCATAGCCCGCGACCCTGCCTGCCAGCTCGGCGACGATGACCGGAAACCCGCGGCCCTTGCGCGCCTTCATCCATTCCTGGCGGTTTTCGAGATCGACCAGCGTATCGTTCCAGATCGCCGTCGTGTGCTCGACGGCGTGATTGTAGATATCGCGGATGGCTGGGAGATCGGCTTCGGTGGCATCGCGGAGGAGGACAGCGTCTGTCATGATTGCCCGTTCGTATTGTCTGCGAAAGGGGCATACGCCCGGCCTCGAACGATGTAAACGGCGGATGCGAAATACCGGCGACTTTGGGCACGGCCGTGATTAGAGGCCCGGCCCCGGCAGGCTAAAACAGGTGAAGACGGCCGAATAATGCACCGCCGCGGCGGTGACGACGAAACCGTGCCAGATGGCATTCTGAAAGCGCAGCTTCTCCCAGACATGGAAAATGACGCCAAGCGAATAGATGACCCCGCCGATGACGATCAGCAGCATCGAGGTGGAGGGAATGCGCGAAGCGACAGGCCCGGCCACCAGCACGCCGCTCCAGCCCATGGCGAGATAAAGCAGGATGGCAACACGGTCGTAACGGTCGGGAAAGACGCATTTCAGGATAATGCCGGCGGCGGCGAATAGCCAGATCGCAACCAGCATGAACAAGAGCAGCGGGTCGTCGGCGCCGCGTTCGAGAAAGGGCGTGTAGGTGGCGGCGATCAACAGGAAGATCGCCGAATGATCGAAGCGGCGCAGGTACCATTTGGTGCGCGAGACCGGCCAGGCGTTGTAGGAAAAGGAAATGGCCAGCGTCAACACCAGCCCGACGCCATAGATCCAGGCGGCAGCGAGCGCGCCGTAGGAGCTCCAGAGCGTGGCGTAGAAGATCAGCACGGTGGCCCCGATCAGCGCCAGCACGAGACCGACGCCATGGACGATACCATCGGCGATTAGTTCATATCTGTCGTAAGCCCAGCGAATGCCGTTGAACTCGGCCATGCCCGCCAATCCGTTTCAGACCCCGACTGCAATCGTCGCATCGAACCGACGGGTGCGCAACTGCGGCAAAGCGCACGGGCGGTAAATCTTCGTGACAGGCTGATTGACGGCGAAGCAGCTACGCATCAAACCTTCTGCCGGTCGACCAGCACCGAGCATTTGGCGTGGCGCACGACCCGGTCGGCGGTGGCGCCGATGAAGTAATTGGAAAAGTCCGGAACATGCGAGGCGACGATAATGAGGTCGGCTCCGTGGCTTTCGGCGGTCGAAATGATCGCTTTGGCAGGTGGGCCGTTGCGGATCTCGACGGTTGCCGCAATTCCGGTTGCGGCGATCAGCGCTTTTAGCGTGTCGCGGCTGTCCTGCATGGCGTCCTCGACCATATTGGCCGGCAGTTCGATCGCGACATAGGTCGGCACATCCTCGATGACGTTGAGCGCTACGATCTCGCCGCCGTCGTCGAGCAGGGACGCGGCCTTGCGGAGGATCGTGCCTCCCTTTTCGATGCCGCCGAGCGCGATCGCCACGATGATCTTCCTGTACATGGCTTCCCTCCATGACTGAGATGCATAAGCTTCCTCTAAAGAAGATATGGACGCTTTGACCGCGATCAAGTGGACGTCATCGTCAACACCTGCTCAACGCTTCATCTTCAAAAACGGATCTTCTGTGAACAATCGGAATCCGCCATATAGGGATCAGGTACGGCAGCCCAGAGGATGCAGAGGCGGATGAATCGACGAAGCTTTCTCGGCCTTGCCATTCGCCGCCACCGCCGGCGCGCCGTCCATTCTACAGGCCAGATCAGGAGCAGGAGAACAATCCATGACGACCGAAACTTCCTATGCGCTGACGCGGCCAGCCTATATCGACCAGTCGCATCTCGTGGTGACCGACCTCGCTGTCGTTTCCGGCTTCTATCAATCGATGCTCGGGCTGAAGGTCATCGAGAAGACGGCGAGCGGGCAAGTGCTGGGTGTCGGGGATCTGCCGCTTTTGACGCTGACGACTGCCAAGGACGCCGCAATCGCGCCGCGCAATGCCGCCGGCCTTTTCCACACCGCCTTCCTGATGCCGGATCGGGCGGAACTCGCACGCTGGCTACGCCATGCCGCCAACAATAACGTCGTGCTCGACGGCGCCTCGGACCACCTCGTCAGCGAGGCAATCTATCTGTCCGACCCCGAAGGCAACGGGATCGAAATCTATGCCGACCGGCCTCACGAACAATGGAAATTCGATCAGGATGGCATGGTCGACATGGCAACGCTGCGGCTCGACCTGCAGGCGCTCTATGACAGCGCGGCCGATGAGCACTGGAGCGGCATGGCTGTGGGAACGGCGATCGGCCACCTGCATCTGCAGGTCGGCGACATCCCTCAGGCCGACGCCTTTTACCGCGACGTCCTCGGCCTCAAGCTGATGGCGAGCCGACCCGGCGCGAGTTTCTTTGCAACCGGCGGCTACCATCATCATATCGCCGCCAATATCTGGAACAGCAGGGGTGCTGTCGCACGCGCCGACAATATGACCGGACTTTCGGACTACAAGGTCCGGTTCAACGACAAGGCGACGCTGGATGCGGCGATCTCCAAGCTCGACGCGCTGGAGATCAAGAGCGAGAAGCGCGATGGCGGCGTGTTCCTCAGGGACCCGTGGGGCATCGGCCTGACGCTTTTGGCGTAATTTCCTTGCCGTGACAGATCAGCCTTGATGCATGTTGCCCAGAAGTGCCCGGTGTTTCCGGGCGACATGCATACAAACAAAGGACTAAAGCGCGTCGCATGCATCAAATTTGATGCGACGCGCTTTAGCGACTGGAGACGTTCACGCATGGAATGCTCCATGCGCGAAGACACGCGGCAAGCGCCCTGGAGGCCCCCACGGAACCGGAACCGCATCGGCGCGTTTTCGTGACGAAGCAATGAGGCTTCGGGGACCTCACCGCATGGGCATCGCCAACGGCATCCGCAAACAGGCAAAGAAGATCGCGATCGGCGAACGCCGCACCAGCGCCTGGGCGCAGACGCTGAAGGAGGCAGCCGAAGAGCTGCCGCCGCCACCGCTGCACCGGCTGGAAAAGGACGGTCTCGATATCAGCATGGCCTGGGCGATCATCGGCATCTTCGGCATTCTCGGCCTTGCCGCCGTCTACATGATGTCGCTGATCCTCATTCCGATCACACTTGCCGTCGTCGTCGGGATGATCCTCGGCATGGCGGCGGAAAAACTCAGCAGGATGGGCGTGCCGCGACTGGCCAACGCCTTCATGCTGTCAAGCGGCGTGGCGCTGGTGATCTTCCTGGTGATCAACTCGCTCGCCGGCCCGCTGATGACGTTTGCCAATGAGGGGCCGGCCTTTGCCGAGCGGACCATGGACCGCGTCATGCCTTATCTCGAGCGCATCCAATGGCTGCATATCACGCCGGCGACATTCGAAAGCGGGCCGATGTCGATCGGTGCGCTGCTCGAAAACACCGGCAACGTGCTGCATGTGGTGACGACCAGCCTGACGCCGGCTGTCGTGCAGGGGATGATCTTCTTTGCGGCGCTGCTGCTCTTCCTGGCCAGCCGGGTCAACCTGCGCAAGACGATCATCATGACCTTCCGCACCCGCACGCAACGCCTGGCGGCAATCCGCGTCATCAATGCCGTCGAGCAGGTGCTTGGCTTCTACTTCGCCACAGCCTCGCTGATCTATATCGGGCTCGGCGTCGTCATGACTGTCATCGCTTATACGGGCGGGCTGGCGGCGCCGGTGCTCTGGGGCTTCTTCGCCTTCCTGTCGAGCTTCATTCCCTACCTCGGCATCACGCTGATGACGCTTGCCGTCGCGGTCGCCGGCATTCTCTCCCATGATGACCTCGTCATTGGCCTGATACCGGCCGCGGCCTTCTTTACCGTGCATCTTCTCATGGAAAACCTGATCTTCCCGGCGGTGATGGGACGGCGGCTGGAAATCAACCCTTTCGTCGTCTTTCTCGCCATTCTGTTCTGGACATGGATGTGGGGCGCCGTCGGCGCTATGCTGGCGCTGCCGCTGTCGCTGATCGTCATCACGATCATCGAGGAATTGCTGATCGAGGAAAAGCCGCAGCCGCAACTGCCGAAATGATCAACCGGGGAGACATGCGTGGCCTCTGATCTCGATCTCGACGAATCCGATCACGACCAGATGGTCAGCGGCCGTTCTCTCTGGGGAAAAAGCGGCGTACGGCCGGAGTGGCGGCCGATGGAGCAAAGCTTTTCCACCGACGTCGCCGTGATCGGCGGCGGCATCACTGGCGCTTTGGTCGGCGAACACCTGACGGCGCGCGGTTTTTCCGTTGTTATCATCGACCGGGAGAAGCCCGGTTTCGGCAGCACCGTGGCGAGCACGGCGATGCTGCAATGGGAAATCGACAGCACGCTCATCGAGCTTGAGGACTATTACGGCTTCGAACGCGCCGCCGGCATCTATCGCCGCAGCGGTGCTGCGGTCGCCGGCCTTTCCAAGCTGATCGCCGCAAACGGGATTGCCTGCGGCTTCCGGCCGCGCAACACGCTCTATCTCGCCGAGGGTCGCGAAGGGGCACGCAATCTCCTCGATGAGCGCCAGCTTCGCCGCCGGGCCGGCCTGCCCGGAGTCTATCTCGAACATCCCGATCTCTTCACGCAATTTGAGTTCGACCGGGATGGGGCGATCTATTCACCGGGTTCGGCGGAGTGCGACCCGCTGCTTCTGACCTGGGCGTTGATCGAAATGTCCGTCCGGCGCGGCGCGCGACTGGTGAGCGCCTCCGTCACAGCACTTCACAGCGAAGGCGATCACGTCACGGCGGAGACGGACGGAGGCCATATCATCGAGGCGCGGCGCGCCGTGCTTGCGACCGGCTATTCGATGCCGGGCATCGACATGCCGAAGCTGCACCGCACCAGCTCGAGCTGGGCGCTCGCCACCGTGCCTCAGGACCCGGCAAATTTCTGGCGCGACAGGGCGCTGATCTGGGAGGACAGTCACCCCTATCTCTACATGCGCACGACCGAGGATAATCGCATCGTCGCCGGCGGCGAGGATGACGGCACGGCCGATCCCGAAGCCCGCGACCGCAAGCTGCCGGCCAAGACCATCGCGATCCAGGAGAAAGTAAGGCGGCTATGGCCGAAGGCTGATACGCGGGTGGAACATGCCTGGTGCGGAACCTTCGGCGAAACGACCGACGGCCTGCCGCTGATCGGCCCGGTGCCTGAGATGCCGCATGTGTTCGCCGCCTACGGCTACGGCGGCAACGGCATCACCTTTTCCTATCTCGCAGCCCAGATGATCGGGGCGATGCTCGCAGGCATGCATCGCGACTGGTTCGAGGATTTCGCGCTCGACAGGGATGGGCCGGGGCTGCGGCGGTTTGGAGAGGATAGGTTGGGGGCTGGGAGTGAACTGCGGTAAAGGCTTCGGATTGACTGTTGTGCCGTGCCAGCCCCCCCTCTGCCCTGCCGGGCATCTCCCCCACAGGTGCGGAGATTGGCTGGACGCAACGGCTTCCCCAAACAACTGGCGTTGCAGCCCGCCGGAGCGGTAAACGAGCGCGAAGGTTTGGCCACTTGTGATCTCCCCACCTGTGGGGAGATGCCCGGCAGGGCAGAGGGGGCTCACACGGCACGCCCTACAAAACTACTCCGTCGTTTTGTCGTCGCCCATATCCTCGACGTCCTCGAGACGGACGAATTGCACGCCCTTGGCTTTCAGGTCGACCAGCGCCTTGGCCACGCCCTCGCCCGCGGCATGGGTTGGCTGGTTGACGTGGGAGATGACGACATCGCCATCCTTGGCCGAGGCGATGCGCTTTTCGGTAATCGCAGCCCCAAGCAGCGAGCCGCCGTCGCCGTTTACCGAATAACCGGCGATGCGATATCCCATGGCGCGGATTTCGCCGATGGCGGAAAGGTCATATTTGGCGGTCGAGCCGCGGAACCAGCGCGGCGCCGGAATCCCGGCCGCGACCATGGCGGCAGCGCCGCCTTCGACCTCCTGCCTTACCGCCTGCGGCGAGCCCGCCGAGGCGATGCCATAGATCAGCGTCGGCGTGTCGACGGCCGGAATATGGTTCTCTCCGTGATTTTCGAGTTCGAAGAGATCGGGGTTCTGCAGGAACACGGCAACCGCGGCAGGGTTATGCTTCAGCCAGCGGGCGGTGACGAAGATCGTCACCGGGATGCGTTCGCGCACCAGCGTCGACAGGATGCGCTCATCTGCCTGCCCCATGCAGGCATCGAAGGTCAGCGCAATGCGGGCATGGCCAGCAAGGTTGGAGCGGGCGATATGCAGATGCGGCTCGACGAGCTTTGCCACCGGCGCTCTCGGGGCCGCGCTCACAGCGGCCGAGGCTGGCAGCGCTGACGGTAGCTCGTCCGCCAGTACGGGAGCGATGGTGGTCAGAAGGAACGCCGAAACGAGCAGGATGCGGTTCATATCAGAGGCTTCTACAAGTCGGTTTCGACAGATTTTAGCGGATGCTTTTGCATGGCGCCATGTGGCCGGATGTCACCGCTGCCGCCCGAACAAAGCCAAGGGCATCAATCGTAGAGATAATACTTGTCCCACTTCTCGCGCGGCACCTTGTCGCCGATCTGGTAGTCGAGTTCGCGCACGTTGATATGCTGCGGGCCGGTGATGCAATTGTAGGAGAGATGATACCAATCGCCCTTGCTGCGGAAGACCGCGCCCGGGGCCTGCAGCGAATTATCGCCGGGGATCGGGTCCTTGAAGGTATAGGCGATCACCTTGTCGGGCTTGAAGCCGGCGCTTTCCTGGTTGATGCGGCTCATCGCCTCGGTGTCGCAGCTCTGTTCCAGACGGGTCGAGGGATCGAGTTTTTCAAGTTGCTTCTTGATGGCGGGATCGACGGCAAAGGCAGGGGCAGCAAGGCTGACGAGGGATACAAACAGGAGCAGACGTTTCGGCATTGCGGAGAAATCCCTTGCTGTTGTCCATTTTTCACCCTGCCGCAGGCAGCTTGCCGGAGGCTTGGCGCGTGCAATTTTCGCTCTGTGAGAGCGGACATTCTTAAATATTGTGGTGACATCAAGGCAAGGCGGGCGGAGCCGCCTCCTTGCTTGTGGAAGGCCACCCGCACCCTTGGCGCACCTTTGACGCTTGATCCGGGACCAGTGCGCCTCTATCTCTTGCCAACCCGACATTCCCACCGGAGCCATTCCTTGTCCGTTTTCAAAAGCCTGCCGACACCGCCTGCCGCACCGAAAAAGCCCGTTTCCGATACGCGCCACGGCATCACCCGCACGGACGACTATGCCTGGCTGCGCGCCGACAACTGGCAGGCGATGTTCAAGGATCCCTCGATCCTCGATCCCGAGATCCGCCGGCATCTCGAAGCTGAAAACGCCTATATGAATGCGGCGATGGAAGACACCAAGCCGCTGCAGAAGGTGCTGTTTTCCGAAATGCGCGGCCGCATCAAGGAAGACGACAGTTCGGTGCCGATGAAGGACGGCGCCTATGCCTACGGCACGTTTTATGTCACAGGCGGCGAACAGCCGCGCTTTTTCCGCATCGCCCGCGACGGCAACGTCGCCGACGAGACGATCCGCACCGTGCTGCTCGACGGCGACAAGGAGGCATCAGGCAAGGCCTATTTCCGTCTCGGCGGTCTCGACCATTCGAGCGACCATAGCCGCGGCATCTGGGGCTATGACGATAAGGGTTCGGAATTCTTTACGCTGAAGGTGCGCGACCTCGCGACCGGACAAGACCTCGAAGACCGGATCGAGAATACCGGCGGCGGCGGCGTCTGGGCGCCCGACGGCAAGAGCTTCTTCTATTCGGCGCTCGACGAGAACCACCGGCCTTCGAAGGTGTTCCACCATATAGTCGGCCAGCCGCAATCGGCAGACCAGCTGGTCTATGAGGAAGCCGATGCCGGCTTTTTCATGGGCGTCGGCGGCTCGCTGCTCGACGACTTCATCTATATCGATATTCACGACCACGAGACCAGCGAATACCGGCTGCTGTCGACCAAGGATCTCACCGCCGAGCCGAAGCTGGTGGCGGCGCGCGAGGAAGGCATCGAGTATTCGCTGACCGAGGGCGGCGACGTCTTTTACATCCTGACGAATGATGGCGGCGCCAAGGACTTCAAGATCATGCAAGCGCCGGCCGACAATCCGGTCAAGGAAAACTGGCGCGAAGTGGTCGCCCACAAGCCCGGCACGCTGATTATCAGCCACATGGCCTATGCCCGCAATCTTCTGTGGCTGGAGCGCAAGGACGGACTGCCGCAGATCATGATCCGCGACCGCAGGACCGGCGAGGAACATGCGATCGCCTTTGCCGAGGAAGCCTATTCGCTCGGGCTCTCGGGCGCGGCGGAATACGACACGGATGTCGTTCGTTTCTCCTATTCGTCGATGACGACGCCGTCGCAGCTTTATGATTACAACATGGTGACCCGCGAGCGCACGCTCCTGAAGACGCAGGAGGTGCCGTCGGGTCACAATCCCGACGATTACATCACCCGCCGCGTCTTCGCCCCGGCATGGGACGGCGAGACAGTGCCGGTCACCCTGCTCTATCGCAAAGACACCGCGCTCGACGGCAGCGCGCCCTGCCTGCTCTATGGCTACGGCGCCTACGGCATCACCATTCCGGCCGGTTTCAACACCAACTGCCTGTCGCTCGCCGATCGCGGCTTCGTCTATGCCATCGCCCATATCCGCGGCGGCAAGGACAAGGGGTTTTCCTGGTACGAAGACGGCAAGATGGACAAGAAGACGAATACCTTCAAGGACTTCGTCGCTGCCGCCGACTATCTGAATCAACAGAAGTTCACCTCTTACGCGAAGATCATCGCCGAGGGCGGATCGGCCGGCGGCATGCTGATGGGGGCGGTTGCCAACATGGCGCCGGAGAAGTTTGCCGGCATCATCGCCGCCGTTCCCTTCGTCGACGTGCTCAACACGATGCTCGACGATACTTTGCCGCTCACCCCGCCGGAATGGCCGGAATGGGGCAACCCGATCGACAGTCGGGAAGAATACGAGCAGATCGCCTCATACTCGCCCTACGACAATGTCGGCGCCAAAGCCTACCCGCCGATCCTGGCGCTCGGCGGCCTGACCGACCCGCGCGTCACCTATTGGGAACCCGCCAAGTGGGTGGCGAAGCTGCGTGAGGAAACGACCGGCGAGGCGCCGATCCTGCTCAAGACCAACATGGACGCCGGCCACGGCGGCGCGTCGGGGCGGTTTCAGCGGCTGGAAGAGATTGCGTTCGAGTATGCGTTTGCCATCAAGGTGGCGGGGAAGATGTGAAATCTTTAGGGAGCGCCGTGGTCGCCCCCCTCTGCCCTGCCGGGCATCTCCCCCATGGCAGAGGGGGCTGGAACGGCACGACAGTCGAGGGAGAAAGAAATGGCAGTCTACATCGCCCTCCTCCGCGCCGTAAACGTCGGGGGCACCGGGTCGCTCCCGATGGCTGAGCTCAAGGCTATCTGCGAAGGCCTCGGCTTTGCCGACGTGAAAACCTACATCCAAAGCGGCAATGTACTCTTCCGCTCGGACGAATCCGAAACGACCGTAGAGGAAAAGCTCGACGCAGCGCTCGGGCAGAAGATGGGCAAGCGGCCGGGGGTGATGGTGCGAAGCCGCAACGAGCTCGACGCCATTGCCGCCAACGCACCTTTTCCCAAGGCCAAACCGAACTTCCTGCTCGTCTATTTCCTGCCCGAAAAACCGCCTGCCGATGCGCTTGATAAAATGGTGGCGCCTGATGGCGAGGAGGCAAAGCTCGCGGCCCGCGAAATCTATGTGCATTACCCCAATGGGTCCGGCCGCTCGAAGCTGAAGCTGCCGGCGCTGAAGCCAGGAACGTCGCGCAACCTCAACACCGTGCGCAAGCTCGCGGACATGGCGGCAGCGATGGAGGGCTGAAGTCCGGCGCAGAATTTGATTCAAGCGAGGGGCTTCAAGCCTTTGTTTTTATGCATGTCGCATCAGTTTTCGTCCGTTTCACCTTGTAGCCGCTGATCTCCTCGCCGGCGGTCGGCGAGAAGCGCAGGTTCCAGAAGGTGGCGGTGATCGAGATGATCGTGACGACGATAAAGGCGGCCGAGAAATCACCAAGCGCAGGCGTTTCAGCCCCGCTAAAGGCCATGGAACCGTGCAGCGCTAAGGCCCCGATGCAGATGCCGAGCGACAGCATGAGCTGCTGGAAGGTGGTGTAGAAACTCGTGGCCGAGCTCATCCGCTCCTTGTCGATCTCGTCATAGGCAATGGTGTTGTAGGCGGTGAACTGGAACGACAGGAAGAAGGCGCTGAGGATCAGGACGAGGAAGATCAGCGGCATCGGCCAATCCGGCCGGAAGGCGGCGCAGAGGCCATAGCCGACCGTGCCGAAGATGCCGTTGAGGACCAGGCTTCGGCGGAACCCCAGCCGGCGGAAGACGAACTTCGCCATCGGTTTCATGGCGAGAGCGCCAAGTGCTGTGGCGATGACGATCTGGCCGGCCGCAGCGGCGGACAGGCCGAAGCCGATCTGGAAGAGCAGCGGCAGCAGGAAGGGCTGGGCGCCCTGGGTGATGCGCGTCAGCGACCCGGCGATCACCGACGTGCCGAAGCTCGCTACCTTCATCAGCGAGAAATCCATGATCGGCGACGGATGCTTGCGGGCGTGCCGGAGATAGGCGATGCCGAAGAGCAGGCCGATAGCGATCAGGAAGATCGAGAAGGCGCCCTCGCCTTCGTGGCTCGACATTTCGAAGCCGAAGAGCAACGAACCGAGCGAGATGCCGGAAAGGACGAAGCCGAGCGTATCGAACGGGCCGCTCGCCTTGCCCTTCACCTCGTCGATGTAGATCGACACGAAGATCATGCCGATGATGCCGATCGGCACGTTGATGTAGAAGATCCAGCGCCAGTCGAGATAGGTGACGAAGAAGCCGCCGAGCGGCGGGCCGACGATCGGCCCGATCAGCGCCGGCACCAGCAGCCAGGACATGGCGCTGACCATATCCTTGCGGTCGACGCTGCGCATCAGCACGAGGCGGCCGACCGGCATCATCATCGCACCGCCTATGCCCTGAAGCAGCCGCGCCAGCACCAGGAACGACAGCGTCGGCGCCAGCGCACAAAAGATCGAGCCGATCACGAAGACGGATATGGCCGCGCGGAAGACGGTGCGAGAGCCAAAACGGTCGGCCATCCGGCCGCTCGCGGGAATGAAGATCGCCAGGCTGAGGAGATAGGAGGTCAGGGCGATCGACATGGCCGGCGCGCTGACGCTGAAATCGCGCGCCATGGTGGGCAGCGCGGTCGCAAGCACAGTCGCGTCGATATTTTCCATCAGCATCGCACTCGCGACAATCATCGCGATCACCCGGAAATTGGGCGCGGCGCGCCGAACCATCGGCGCCTGGTAAATCTGATCCGACATCGTCCGGAATCACTCGCGGTGGCGCGGCGGAGCACAGCAGGCAGCAGGGCCGCGGGGATGACATGGCGCAAAGCCAAGGGGAGACGATTTGCTATACGCTCGCGATCATGGCGGCGCTATGTCGTTTATGGCAAACCAGCTTTGACGAGAGGTAAAGGCAGATCACGATTCCTTGCATCGGCCTGTTCTTCGTGAAGGGCTTTGGGGTCTTCAACCAAACCGGCTTGCGCCAAGCGCACCCCGGCCCTACCTATGAAGCATGACCTCCACCCTGCAGAAAAACCGGGCCGCCGCGGCCTTTCCGTTCGACAACAGCTATGCCGGCTTGCCCGAGCGCTTCTTTGCGGCGCAGACGCCGACTTCGGTGGCGGAGCCCTCGCTGATCAAGCTCAACGAGCCGCTGGCTGCCGAGCTCGGGCTCGACGTCGAGGCGTTGCGGCGCGACGGCGCGGCGATCTTTTCCGGAAATCTGGTTCCCGAAGGTGCCGAACCGCTGGCGATGGCCTATGCGGGCCATCAGTTCGGCGGCTTCTCGCCGCAGCTCGGCGACGGGCGGGCGATCCTGCTCGGCGAGGTGATCGACCGCAGCGGCAGGCGCTTCGATATCCAGCTGAAGGGCGCCGGACCCACGCCTTTTTCGCGCCGCGGCGATGGGCGGGCGGCAATCGGGCCGGTGCTGCGCGAATATATCATCAGCGAAGCGATGTTTGCGCTCGGCATTCCGGCCACGCGGGCGTTGGCGGCGGTGACCACAGGCGAGCCGGTCTACCGGGAAGAGGTGCTGGCGGGCGCGGTCTTCACCCGGGTCGCGGCAAGCCATATCCGCGTCGGCACCTTCCAGTACTTCGCGGCCAGGGGCGATGCCGACGGCGTGCGAGCGCTGGCCGACTATGTGATCGACCGGCATTACCCCACCCTGAAAACGGCTGACAATCCATATCTTTCACTGTTTTCGGCGGTCTCGGAGCGGCAGGCGGCGCTGATTGCCCGTTGGCTGCATGTCGGTTTCATCCATGGGGTGATGAACACCGACAATATGACCGTTTCCGGCGAGACGATCGATTTCGGCCCCTGCGCCTTTATGGATACCTATGATCCGGCCACCGTCTTCTCATCGATCGACCAGCATGGCCGCTATGCCTATGCCAACCAGCCCGGCATCGGCCAATGGAACCTCGCAAGGCTCGGCGAAACGCTGCTGCCGCTGATCGACGAAGAGCCCGACGGCGCGGTCGACAAAGCGAATGCGGTGATCCGAGCCTATGGCGAACGGTTCCAGGCTGCGTGGCTGGCCGGCATGCGAGAGAAAATCGGTCTTGCCGGCGAAGAGGACGGAGATCTCGACCTGGTGCAGGCGCTGCTGTCATTGATGCAGGCGCAGGGCGCCGATTTCACCCTGGCTTTCCGGCGGCTGTCGGATCTTGCCGGCGACGGCGCTGTGGAACCTGCCTTTGCCGCGAGTTTTCGCGAACCGGAGGCCTGCGGCACCTGGCTCACGCAGTGGCGCGAGAGACTGTCGCGCGATCCGCAGACGGCGCCTCAGCGCACTCTGGCCATGCGCAGCGTCAATCCGGTCTTCATTCCGCGCAATCACCGGGTCGAACAGGCGATCGAGGCCGCGGTCGAGAACGGCGATTTCTCGCTGTTCGAGGCGCTGCTGACCGTGCTTTCGAAACCCTATGAAGACCAGCCGGGCTTTGCCGCTTATATGGAACCGCCGAAGCCGGACGAACGGGTGCTCGCGACCTTCTGCGGGACGTAACTGCGGTCTTGCCTTCCAGTGGCCGCCTCACAGCGATCGGCTTCATCCGGCTGGCACAACGGTTGCTGAGCCTAAAAGCGCTATGCCAGGCTGTATCGAGCCTGGTCCGTGCATGTCCAATGGCCGCCGCAGCCTGCGGCAAATATGGCCGTTGAAAGGCATTTCCTTCGCGCTATCTGCCTGATCGGCGGGACTTTTCCGCCGATCCTTCACCCCGGCTAACCTCAGCGGGAGACAGCCCTTATGGCGATCGTCATCACCTCCGTGTTCTTCATCATCATCGGGCTTACGCTTAGCGGCGGCGGGCTCTGGCTCGTCACGCTCGGCGGCAGCATATTTTATCTGTTCGCCGGGTTGATGTTCCTCATCACCGCCGGGCTGCTGTTGATGCGCAAGGCGGTGGCGCTCTGGGTCTATGCGGTGCTCGTCGTCGCAGCACTCGCCTGGGCGATCTGGGAGGTCGGCTTCGACTGGTGGCAGCTCGGCCCGCGCGGCGGCATGATCATCCTGCTCGGGCTCTGGCTGCTGACGCCGTGGATCCGCCGGCCGCTCGGCTTTCGCAGCCCGACGGGCATCACCTACGGCGCCAATCCCTGGCCGCTCGCCGTGCCTGTCATTCTCGCCATCCTCGTCGCGCTCTATTCGATGACGACAGACCCGCACGATCTTGCCGGCGAACTGCCGAAGGATCAGGTCGCCGCCAACCCCGCCTTCGGCGGCAGCGTCCCCGACGGCGAATGGCATCAATATGGGCGCACGCCCTTCGGCCAGCGTTATTCGCCGCTCGACCAGATCACCGCCGAGAACGTCTCCACCCTCAAGGAGACGTGGCGATACCAGACCGGCGACGTCAAACGCCCGGACGATGTCGGCGAGACGACCTATCAGGTGACCCCGCTCAAGGTGAAGGACACGCTCTATCTCTGCACGCCGCACAACTGGGCGATCGCGCTCGACGCCAAAACCGGCAAGGAGAAATGGAAATACGACGCCAATTCCGGGATGAACCCCAACCGGCAGCATCAGACCTGCCGCGGTGTCACCTATTATGCCGATCCCAATGTGGCCGCCGGCCAGCCCTGCGCCGAGCGCGTCTACCTGCCGACCTCCGATGCCCGGCTGATCGCGCTCGACGCGGCGGACGGCAAGGTGTGCACCAGCTTTGCGGATCAGGGCGTGCTGCATCTGGAAACCGGCATGCGCTACAACCCGGCCGGCTATTATTATTCCACCTCGCCGCCGGTAGCCGTGGCAGGCAAGATCATCGTCGGCGGCGCGGTGAACGATAACTATTCGACTGAGGAACAATCCGGCGTCATCCGCGCCTTCGACATCAATACCGGCGCGCTGCTCTGGAACTGGGATTCCGGCAATCCCGACGTGACGATGCCGATCACCGATAGCCAGACCTATACGACCAATTCGCCGAACAGCTGGTCGGTCTTCAGCGTCGACGAGGGCCTCGGCTTGGTCTACATCCCGCTCGGCAACCAGGTGCCCGACCAGATCGGCATCAACCGCAGCGACAATGTCGAGAAATTCTCCTCCTCGATCGTCGCCCTCGACATCGCCACCGGCCAATTGCGCTGGGTGCGCCAGACAGTGCATCACGATCTCTGGGACATGGACGTGCCGGCCCAGCCGGCGCTGATCGACGTGACGAAACCGGACGGCAGCGTCGTTCCGGCCCTGGTCGGCCCGACCAAGCAAGGCGATCTCTATGTGCTCGACCGGCGCAGCGGCGAGCCGATCATCCCGGTCAAGGAGATTCCAGCGCCTGATGGTGCGGTCTCCGGCGACCACACCTCGCCGACGCAGCCGATCTCCGATCTAACCTTCTCGCCCGACCCGCTCAAGGAGAAGGATATGTGGGGCGTGTCGCTGTTTGACCAACTCGCCTGCCGCATCGACTTCCATCGTTACCGCTACGAGGGCCGCTATACTCCGCCGTCGCTGAAGGGCACGATCGTCTATCCCGGCAATTTCGGCACCTTCAACTGGGGCTCGGTCGCGGTCGATCCGGAGCGGCAGATCATGTTCGGCATGCCGACCTATCTCGCCTTCACCTCGCGCCTGGTGCCGGCCGCCGACATTCCGCCGCGCGGCCAGGACGAGAAGGGCAGCGAACAGGGGCTCAACCGCAATGACGGCGCGCCCTACGGCGTCTTCATGGGTCCGTTCCTCGGGCTGCTCAAAATCCCCTGCCAGGCGCCGCCATGGGGCTATGTCGCCGGCGTCGATCTGCGCACCGGCAAGATCGCCTACATGCACAAGAACGGCACCGTGCACGACATGACGCCGCTACCCCTGCCCTTCAAGGTCGGCGTGCCGGGCATCGGCGGACCGATGCTGACCAAGGGCGGCGTCGCCTTCCTC
Source organism: Rhizobium sp. NZLR10 (assembly GCF_019685125.1). NCBI lineage: Bacteria > Pseudomonadati > Pseudomonadota > Alphaproteobacteria > Hyphomicrobiales > Rhizobiaceae > Rhizobium > Rhizobium sp. NZLR10. Next base: position 228,093 of record NZ_JABDWE010000004.1, read on the forward strand.
GGGGCTGCGGTCGACAATTACCTGCGCGCCTACGACGTGACCAACGGCCGGGAGCTGTGGCAGGCCCGGCTTCCCGCCGGCGGCCAGGCGACGCCGATGACCTATACGGCGGATGACAACAAACAATATGTCGTCATGGTCGCCGGCGGTCACGGGTCGGTCGGCACCAAGCCCGGCGACTATGTGATCGCCTATACGCTGCCGTGATGGAGAGGGTGCCCTCTCCTTGCAGAAGAAAGACCCGCGAACCAGACAGCTGCCGATTATGCCCTTCGCATTTTCCCGCTCAAACCATCTCGGCGATCATCCGGCCGACTTCGGCAAAGACGGGATTGAGCTCCTTCACCGGCGCGGTCGCCTCGGCGATATAGACGGCCGCGACGATCGGGCCGCGGTCGGGCGGCCAGATGACGGCGATATCGCCGAGGGAGCCGTTCGGGCCGGTACCGGTCTTGTCGCCGACTTTCCACTCCTTAGGCAGGCCGGCTCTCAGCCGCTCGCCGCCGGTGGTGCTGGCCACCAGCCAGGCGATCAACCTGTCTGAGGAGGCTTCGGTGAGGATCGAGCCGAGCGTCAGGTTGCCGAGCGTGTCGAGCATCGCATCCGGTGTCGTCGTGTCGCGCGGATCGTCCTTCCTGCCCTCGTTCAGCGTCGGTTCGGTGCGGTCGAGACGCGTCGTGCCGTCGCCGATCGAACGCAGCCAGTCGGTCAAACCCGCCGGACCGCCAAAACTTTCGAGCAGCAGGTTGCCGGCCGTGTTGTCGCTGACGGTCACCGCCGCCTCGCAGAGTTCGGCGACCGTCATGCCATCGGTGCCGGCGTGTTTTTCGCTGAGCGGCGAATAGTCGACCAGCTTGTCCTTTCCATAGGTCACCCGGCGGTCGAGGCTTTCCTCGCCCTTGTCGGCACGGGCGAGCACGAAGCCGGCTGCCAGCGCCTTGAAGGTGCTGCACATCGGAAAGGCTTCGCTGCCGCGATAGTTGAAGGAAATGCTCGTCTCAGTGTCGAGCACCGAGACGCCGAGACGGCCGCCGGTGCGTTTTTCCAACGCGGCAAGGCGCCGCTCGATGTTGTCGTTGTCTTCCTCGCTCTTCTCTTGGGCTCTGACGGGAAGCGTTAGTGCAGGCAGGCACAATGCCGAGCCTATCAGCATACGGCGGGTAAGACTGAGATCCATGATTCCTCCGGCGGTGAGGAACACAAAGCTAAGGGGCGATTGCGGCGGCATCTCGTCCCCGCGGCGACAATGTCGTCCGCCGAGCAACCTTGTTGTTCGCCGAGCGACTTTGTCGGCCGCACGCCGATCACGCGGCGCGGGTGACCTCGACCGTCACATGCGACAATTCCGTCAGCGCCGAAAGCCTGCCCTTGTAAAAGGCCGGCTCGCGCGGCTCAGAGGTGACGACCGCGACGATCGCCGCATGGTGGCCGGGGCCGACCTGCCAGACATGCAGATCGGTGATCCGGTCTTCCTCCGTCTCGATCGCCTCGCGAATCTCCGCCGGCAAAGTCTCGCCGTGCGGGACGACGTCGAGAAGGACGCCGCCCGAGGATTTCATCAGGCTCCAGGACCAATTGGCGATGACCAGCCCGCCGACGATGCCCATGATGGGGTCGAGCCAGAGCCAGCCGTAGAGGCTGCCGAGCGTCAGCGCCGCGATGGCGAGCACGGAGGTCAAGGCATCGGCGATGACATGCAGATAGGCGGCGCGGATATTGTTGTCGCCCGGTTCTGCGTGGCCGGGACCGTGATCACCATGACCATGACCATGATGGGCGTGGTCGCCGTGATGGTGATGCGCGTGCGCATGATTGCCATGCGCGGCATGGCCGCCGCCGGAAAGCAGCCAGGCGCTGACGAGATTGACGGCAAGGCCGATCACGGCGACGGCAATCGCCTGGGCAAAGCCGATCGGCACGGGATTTGAGAGGCGCAACAGGCTTTCCCAGGCCATCAGCAGGGCGATCAGCGCAAGGATGATGGCGCTGGCGAAGCCGGCGAGGTCGCCGAGCTTGCCGGTGCCGAAGGTGAAACGCGGATTGCGCGCCTGCCGGCGGGCGAAGAGATAGGCGAGCGCCGAAATCAGCAGAGCGCTGGCATGGGTCGACATGTGCCAGCCATCGGCGACCAGGGCCATGGAGCCGTAGACGGTGCCGGCGGCGATTTCCGCCACCATCATCACCGCCGTCAGCGCGATCACCAGCCAGATGCGCCGCTCGTTGCGCTGATGATCCGCGCCGAGGAAGACATGGTCGTGTTCAAAGGTATTCATTGCAGCTTTCCCGATTCCGGCACTCATTACAGGCTCCTTCGTCTCGGCAATCAGCGGATATAGGTTCGCAAGACTTCCGATATTTCCTCGACCGCCTCCGCCCTTGCAGCGTCGTCGGCAGCATTCAGCACATGTTCGCGCAGGTGATCGTCCAAAACCTCGCCGGTCAGCCCGGTCAGAGCGCCGCGGACGGAGGCAAGCAGCTGCAGGATCTCGCCGCAGGGGCGCTCGGCCTCGAGCGCGCGCTCGACCGCCTCCATCTGCCCCTTCAGGCGGCTGACACGGGCGACGAGCTTCTTTTTCTGCAGAGTGGTGTGGGACACGGTGAGTCCTCATATAGAATAGGGGGGTATACTATCGATGGGCTTGACCGATATCAAGGCCGATGGCGTGTTTCAGCGTCCGGCTCCGACGCCATTGACAAACGCCGCGTTTCCGACGATTGATGACCCATGATCAAAAACGCGCACCAGAGCCGCTCGTATTTTTGGCTGTACCTGTAAAGGGCGGCTGGACAAGATCATATTGTCAACAAGCCGCCGTCAGGCGGCTTTGTTGTATCGGCAGCGTCCTGACGGCAGACTATCAAAGGACGCGAAGACCATGACCGAAATCGAAGACAGCGAAATTTCATTGATGCGCCCATCGGTGGTGACGATCCGCGCCGCCAAGCCGCGCGACCTGCCCGAACTCAACGCGATGATTGCCCTGCTTGCCGCCCATCACGGCGATGCGGCGGGAACGACGCCGGAGCAGTTGGAGCGCGACCTCTTCGGCCCGCTGCCGTGGATCACGGCGCTCGTTGCCGAAACCGACGGAGGGCTGATCGGCTACGCCATTCTGGTGCCGCTCTACAGAGCGCAAGAGGGAAAGCGCGGCATGGACCTGCACCATCTCTTCGTGCGCGACGGCCATCGCGGTCATGGCACCGGCCAGCTGCTCGTCGACCGGGCCCGCGAGACCGCGCGCAATGCCGGCTGCGGCTACCTCTCCGTCAGCGCCGCGACCGGAAACGTGCTGGCGCACCGCTTCTACGAACAGATGGATTTCACCCCGCGTCCGGTGACCGGCATGCGCTATATGCAGTCGATCGCTTAAACAGCGACATGCTCTAACGGCCCGGCACGGCCTTCAGATAGGCGGCGATCGCCCCGCGGTCGGCGGGCGGCAGACGGGCAATGTTCTGCTGCACATCGACCATCGAGCCGCCGGCTGTGTCGAAATCTGGCGTGAAGCCGGTTTCGAGGTAGCTGGCGATATCGGCCTCGCTCCAGCCGCCGATGCTCTTGGAGGCCGGGGTGATATCGGGTATGCGGCCCTTGCCTTCCGGATTGGGGGCGCCGGCGAGCCACTGATCTGCCTGGAAGCCGCCGAGCGCATCGCGCGGCGTATGGCATTCGCCGCAATGGCCGGGACCTTCGACGAGATATTGGCCGCGCTTGATCTTGTCGTCGCTCTTTGCCAGGGCGACGCGCGGCTGGTCGTTGAAATAGAGAAATTTCCAGCCGCCGAGCGCCAGCCGGATATTGAACGGGAACGGCAGCTCATGCGGGGCCGCGACGTTTGCGCTCTTCGGCAGGGTTTTCAGGAAGGCGAAGAGATCGTTGACGTCCTTGTCGCTCATGCGGGCATAGGAGCCATAGGGAAAGGAAGGGTAGAGATGCTGACCGCCCGGTCCGACGCCCCGCTTCATCGCATTGCCGAACTCGGCCAGCGTCCAGCCGCCGATGCCGGCCTTTTCATCGGGTGAGATATTCGGCACGTGGAATGTGCCGAACGGGCTCTTCAACGCCAGCCCGCCTGACAGCGTCAGCCTGGCATCGCCTTCGGAACCGGGGGCTGAATGACAGCTGACGCAGCCGCCGGTCCAGAAAACCATCTGGCCGTTGGCCGGATCCGGGGCGCCGAGACCCGCCCAATGGCTTTCCGGCAGAGGATCGGGCGCGGTCACCAGATAGAAGGCGCCACCGCCGAGCACGGCGACGCCGATCAGACAGAGCAGCAACCGGATGAACCTGCGGATCATGCTCCGCCTCCCCTTTTTGTCGAATTTTTCCCGCGCCGAGAATAAGACGACCCGCACTGGCGGCAAAGCCAGCGCGGATCGAGGATCGGGTATCTTCTGCTTACGCAATTCCGGACGCAAAACCGCTGCACACTTTTGCTGGAATTGCTCTTGATCAAAACGACCTATCGCTCACTTCTTGAGGCGATAGGCCTTGTGACAGCCGCCGCAACTGGCGCCGAGCGTGTCGACCGTGGCGCCGACAGCCGCTTCATCGGCCGGAAGCTGGGCGAGCGCGGTTTCGGCATCGGCGGAGAGCTTCGCGGCGCGCGCCTTGAAATCATCCATGTTTTCCCAAATCTTCGGGCTCGCTTCTTCGTCGCCCGTTTCCGTGCCCGGCTTGAACTGATCGGGGAAAACCTTGGCCGTTGCGGCAATCGTCGTCAGCGCCGCCTTCACCGCTTCGGCGTCATAGGGCTTGGTGCCCTTGGCGATAGCTCCCAAGGCGCCTGCCGCCCCGCCGATCTGCTTCATCAGGGCAATGCGCGAATCATGGGTGCCGTCGGCGGCGCTCACCGAACCGAAGGCTATGCCGGCCATCGCCGCGGCGGCAGCTACTGCTTTCCAATTCATATTCCTCTCCATTTCTCTTCTGCATTTTCCGGGGCCAAGGTGGCCATGGCCAATCTGCACCGGGAGGATGACAAAATCCATGCCATTCGGGCAGTCACGTTTTGCCGGATCATCATAAAAACAATGTGATAGGTACAGGTGTCTCAAGCGCTTTTCCACCCCTGCCAGAGGCTGAGCGCGGAGACCGCAACCAGCAGCAGCCCGGCGAAGCGGCCGACGAAGGCCGTGACGTCGGGATTTGCGACAAGCAGGTCGCGGCTGCGGCCGGCCGTCATCGCCAGCGTGCCGTAGATGGCGAACTGGGTGGCGACGGTCATGGCGCCCATGATCAGGCCCTGCATCCAGACCGGGCCGTATTCCGGCTTGAGGAACTGCGGATAGACGGCGAACATGAAAATATAGGCTTTGGGATTGACCAGACAGGTGACGGCCCCCTGGCGGAAGGCGCGCCAGCCGGAGCGTGCCGTCCCCGGCCCGACCGCCTCGACGGTGATCGAACTGCGGATCAAGGAAATGCCGATCCAGATCATATAGGCGACGCCGGCAACAAGCAGCACGTTGAAAAGCTGCGGCAGCATGGTGACGAGCACGCCGACGCCGGCCGCACCATAGGCCGAATGCACGGCGCCGCCGGCCATGATGCCGCCGGTTGCCGCGAGCCCCCGCCTGACGCCGCCGGTCAGCGAATTGGCGAGCACGAAGAGCATGTCCATGCCCGGCACGATGATGATGCCGAAGAGAAGGACGAAGAAAAGCCAGAGGTTTTCGTGGTAGTTCATGTCAGTTACCGCCTTGAGTTCTGCGGGCCGTTTTCAGAGACCCTAATTGATTTCAATCTGATAGGCGGCTCTATACGGGAACCCAACTGACAGTGTATTGTCAGGAGCGTAAGGGATGGGAGAGGCAAAATGCGCAAGGCCTCGCGGCTTTTCGAGATCATTCAGATCCTGAGGCTCGCCAGAAAACCGATGACGGCGGCTGTTATCGCCGAGACGCTTGAGGTGACCGTGCGTTCGATCTATCGCGACATCGCCGCCCTTCAGGCGATGCGCGTGCCGATCGAGGGCGGGCGCGGCATCGGCTATATCATGCGGCCGGGCTTCGACCTGCCGCCGCTGATGTTCTCGATCGAAGAGATGGAGGCGATCGTGTTGTCGCTGGCGCTGCTCGAACGGACGGCCGACGAGGAGCTGAAGCAGGCCGCGCGCCGGGTCAACCAGAAGATCGCCGGCGCCGTGCCGGCACCGCTGCGCCAGGCAATGGACAGCAAAGCGCTCTATGCCTGGGGCTCGATCGCCCAGCCGGCTGGCTTCGATCTTGCGATCGTGCGCCGGGCGATCCGCGACGAACGCAAGCTGATGCTCGACTACCGCGACGAGGTTGGTCGGGCCAGCGAACGGACGATCCAGCCGATCGCGCTGATCTATTATTCGCAGACCGCCAATATCGTCGCCTGGTGCGAGTTGCGCCAGGCGATTCGCAATTTCCGCAGCGACCGGGTGGAGTACTGCGCGGCAAGCGAGGATTTCTTCACGGGCGACGGCGACCGACTGCGGGAGTTGTGGACCAGCGGCTGGACGGAGAAGGCAGTGCCTGTGTAATAGCCGGGCGTTTGTGCGAACACGTTTGGCGGCGTTTGAGCCACGAGCAGGGGTCAGTGTCATGAGCCTGGTGAAGCGCCTTTCGTGCCTGGCACATCTTCGACGCCGCCAAAGGACTGCCGACATTTATCCCTCCTCCGTCATCCTCGGCCTTGAGCCGAGGATCCACGTTGGCCTCTATCAGCAGCGCGCATGGATCCTCGGCTCAAGGCCGAGGATGACGGAGGGTGTGGGCGCGCTGCACCAGACTCGCACTGGCGCCTTAGGTGCTCCATCGAGGGCGCACCCGGCTTACCTCTGACGATCCCTGCGCAGGATAAACCGAGCAGCACAAAAGAGCCGTACAGCCGTCCCAGCCTAAAAAGCCAACGTCCGGCTCTCCTCGCGGCCGAAGCCGCGGATTTCAATCTGGTCGGGGTAGACTTCGACGATGGCGAAGGCGTTTTCGGTCTCGGTGTCGACCACGCCCTTGAAATTGACGAAGTGGCAGGCGCCGGCTTTGCCGTAATTGCCGACGTGGTTGTGACCGTTGAGATAGGCGACGACATTGTCGTGCGAGGCGAGCAGCGCGACGATGCGGTCGCAATCCCACATGTCGTGCTCACCGGGAGGATGCACGGGATAGTGATTCATGACGATCACCTTCTCGCCGGCCGCGGCTGCGCTTGATATTTCATCGCCGAGCCAGGTGAACTGCTCGTCGCTCAGCGCAGCATTCCAGCGATGGGCATTTCTGGCGCCTTGCTCCTGCAGCACGGTCAGCATCCGTGCGGCCAGCGCCCGATGCGGATGGCCTTCGGGCGGCGCGAAGGTGCTGACTTCGTTGCCGTCGAGCACGATGAAACGCCAGCCGTGGCGCGAGACGCTGTAATAGGGCGATGGCATGCCGAGACGGGCGGCGATTTCGGAGAGATGGCCGGAGGAGACCGAGAAATCGTGATTGCCGAGCAGGAAGAGCGCCTCATGCCTCAGCTTGCCGTAGACCGGCAGGATATCGTCGAAGCTTGCGAAGCTGCGGTCGATGATATCGCCGAGCGTCATGACGAAGCTCAATTCCTCGCCGTTGAAGACCTCGATCGCCTCGGCAACTTTGGCGAGGCTGTTGGCGTAATAGCGGTCCATGGCCGCATGCGGCTGGATTGCCGCATATTGCGGGTCGGCGATGATGCCGAAGCGGAACAGGGGAAGAGCAGAAAAAGACATGGGGCGTGATTAGGAGCGGCCGATGACAGGGATGTGACGGCTTGTCTTTCAAAACGAAACACCCGGCGTTTGAGGCGCCGGGTGCCAAGTTCGAAGAGGCTGACTGACATCGCCGCCCGTGGGCTGCGAGTCCGGGGCCGCTTACTTCGTGGCTGCTTCGTAGCGTTCCAGGACGTAGTCCCAGTTGATCAGGCTATCGACGAAGGCCTCGAGATATTTCGGGCGGGCGTTGCGATAGTCGATGTAGTAGGAGTGTTCCCAGACGTCGACGCCGAGGATCGGGGTGGCGCCGTGAACCAGCGGATTTTCGCCGTTCGGGGTCTTGGAGATTTCGAGCTTGCCGTTCTTGACGGAAACCCAGGCCCAGCCGGAGCCGAACTGGGTGGCGCCGGCAGTGGCGAAATCGGCCTTGAACTTGTCGTAGCCGCCGAGATCGGACGTAAAGGCCGCTTCGAGCTTGCCCGGCAGCTTGTTGCCGCCGCCGCCCTTCTTCATCCACTTCCAGAAATGGATGTGGTTGTAGTGCTGGGCAGCGTTGTTGAAGAGGCCGGCATTGGTGCCGAACGACTTCTTCACCACGTCTTCGAGCGAGAGATCCGAAAGACCGGCTTCGGCGGCAAGCTTGTTGCCGTTGTCCACATAGGCCTTATGGTGCTTGTCGTGGTGAAACTCCAGCGTTTCCTTCGACATGAAGGGAGCAAGCGCTTCGTAATCATAGGGAAGTTCAGGCAATTCGAAAGCCATATCAGATCTCCTTGCAATAGATTGCGTCATCGGCAGGTGAGGCGGAACATAGGAGGGGAAAGGGGGAGAGGCAACCGGCGAAATATCAAAAAACGATCCGTCGGAGGAAAATTTGCCTCAGTTGCCGCGATGGAATCGCGCCTGCAAATTGCTTGGGATATCCGCACCGAAAACCGCTTCCCCGCGATTGACCTCAATGGAGACCCGATATGAACAGGAATATAATCCCGCTGCTGGCGATGGCCACGTTTCCCTTGCTCTCAGCTGCGGCGCACGCATCCTCGGATGAGGCCTGGAAACAGATGGCGGCTGACGTGGAGGCCAAGTGCAAGACGGCGGCTGTCGCCATCGACAATCCGAATGCCGCCGTCGATCCCTTCGGCACTTCCCATTACGGGCTTGCCCTGCTGACGGGGAAACCGAAGGGCGCCAAGGGGCTGATCGCCCAGATCTGCGTCTACGACAAACAAAAGAAAACCGTCGAGATCGGCAGCGAGCTGGACGCCAAAGAGCTTGGGCTCATGCCGGCAAAATAGGCAGCCGCGGGTCGGCCTGCCAGGCGATTTTGTGCCTTCGGTCACAATCCGAGCGGAACCGGAACCTACCCTTAGGAGTTGAGGCCTGGGCTTCAGGGAGGTGCGGCATGTCGGAGCTTCGCAGCAGCGCGGAAGATCAACAGAAAATCTATCAGCGCTGGGCACCGGTCTATGACCGCGTCTGTCGCGGCATTCTCCGTGATGGCCACCGCAAGCTGGCGGCGCTTGCCGCCGCAGCCGGCAGCGATGTTCTGGAGGTCGGCGTCGGCACCGGCCTGACGCTCGGGCACTATGCCAGCCGCTGCCGGGTGACCGGCATCGACATTTCCGAACACATGCTCGCCCGGGCGCGCGAAAAGGCGAAACGCGAGGATCTGCAGCACGTCCAGGCGCTTGACGTGATGGATGCGCATGCGCTGAGCTTTGCCGACAGGTCTTTCGATGCGGTTTGCCTGCCCTTCGTCATCACCCTGATCCCCGAGCCCGAGCGGGCGCTCGACGAATGCGCCAGGGTGCTGCGGCCGGGCGGCGAAATCATCCTGGCCAGCAAGCTTGGAGACGGCGCCGGTCTGCAGGGCGCGATCGAGGCGGCGGTGGCGCCGCTGGTGCGTCACATCGGCTGGTCCTCCGCCTTCCGCATCCATCGTATCCTCGCCTGGGCCGAGCGGCGTGGCGATTTTTCCGCCGTCGAAATCCTGCCGGTCTTTCCGAACGGCTTCTTCAAAATTGTTCGGCTGAAACAGCGCGGACTTTCCGCTTGAATTAAGATTTTTTCCGCATCGCGGATTCTGATGCTACCGTTCGTCTGAGGGGACCGCATGACATCGGATATCTTCTTCTTCATCGTGGTGGGCTTCTGCGCGCAGATCGTCGACGGAGCACTCGGCATGGCCTTCGGCGTGCTGTCGACGACGAGTCTTCTTGCCTTCGGGGTGCCGGCGGCCAATGCCAGCGCGATGACGCATGTGGCTGAGATGTTCACCACGGCCGCGTCGGGCATTTCGCATGCCTATCATCGCAATGTCGACTGGCGCCTGGTGGGGCGGCTGGCACCGGCCGGCATGATCGGCGGCGCGATCGGCGCCTATCTGCTGGCCAATATCGACGGCAGGGTGATCGCACCGTTCGTGTCGGCCTACCTGATCGCGATCGGCTTGCTAATTCTCTACAAGGCCTTTCGGCCACCGGCAAAACGCGAGGTGCGCGACTGGGCCGTGCCGCCCGTCGGGTTTTGCGGCGGCGTGCTCGATGCGATCGGCGGCGGCGGATGGGGACCTGTCGTCACCAGCACGCTGATCGGGCGCGGCCATGACCTGAAGCGGGTGATCGGCTCGACCAATTTCACCGAATTCGCGGTAACGCTGACGATTTCGCTGACCTTCATCCTGACGCTCGGCTGGTCGGAGCTCAATTCGGCGATCGGCCTGATCATCGGCGGCGTCATTGCCGCGCCCTTTGGCGCCGTCCTCGTCAAGCGGCTGCCGGTGCGGCCGCTGATGGTGGCGGTCTCGATGGTCATCATCGTCACGTCGGCAATTCGGATCCTGTAAACCGCGCCAGCCGCGATCAGAGATTGCGGCCGAAATAGACTTCCACGGCGGCGATCTTGTCGCCGCGGAAACGAAGGCTTTCTATGTTGCAGAAGCTGCCGCCGTCGAGTTTTTCGGCGCGGTAGCGAACAACAGCCTCGTCGCCGTCGACCGCCAGGAACTCGATGTGGATAGCACGGAAGAACGGCTCCTTCGGCCAGCAGCGCTCGAAATACGTGGCCCGGTCGATATGGTCGTCACGCGGACTGGAGAAGGTGAAATCTTCCGCCAGCATGGCGTCGACTTTATCCTTGCGGTCTTCGAGATAGGCGGCGTAGAGATCGCGGACTGTCTGTTGCCTCGTGCGCATATCGTTCATGGCAATATCCTCCGATTATCCGATTGCATTATGCAATCAGTTATATCTAACACTTTTATCCGAGATGATCCAGATTGCCGCGCAACTGCGCCTTCATGATCGACGCCGAGGCAAGGAATGACCGATACTCAATTGGACGCGGCGAGCGCTAGGGCAGGCTCGATCTACTGGAAGCGCAACCTCGCGATCTCGCTGGTCGGCTCTTTCACGACGATCGTGGCGATGACGCTGTTGCTGCCCTTCCTGCCGCTCTATGTCGAGGAACTCGGCGTCAGCGACCATGCGGCGATCGTGCAATGGTCTGGTATCGCCTATGGTGCCACCTTCCTGGCCGCGGCTCTCGTCGCGCCGATCTGGGGACGGCTCGGTGATATTTACGGTCGCAAGCTGATGCTGGTGCGCGCCAGCCTCGGCATGACGGTGGCGATCTCGCTGATGGGCATGGCCGGTAATGTCTGGCAGCTGGTGGCGCTGCGCCTCTTCGTCGGCCTTGCTGGCGGTTATGCCTCCGGCTCGATGGTGCTGGTGGCGACGCAGACGCCGAAGGACCGCTCGGCCTGGGCGCTCGGCGTTCTCTCTTCCGGCATCATGGCCGGCAATCTCGTCGGGCCGCTGATTGGCGGGGCGCTGCCGCCGGTCATCGGCATCCGCGCCACGTTTCTGGCGGCCGGCGGCATGATCTTCCTCGCCTTTCTCGCCACGATCCTGCTGATCAAGGAGGAGAAATCGCCGGCCCGCAAACAGGCGGCCAAGGCCAGCGGCGGCTGGAAATCCATCGGCGACAAACGGCCTGTCATCGCCATGCTGGCAACCGGCATGCTGTTGATGTTCGCCAATATGTCGATCGAGCCGATCATCACCGTTTATGTCGCGCAGATCGTGCCGGTCGCGGACCAAGTCACGATGATTTCGGGCATCGTCATGTCGGCCGCCGCCCTCGGCAGCATTCTTTCCGCCTCGCGGCTCGGCAAGCTTGCCGACCGGATCGGCCATTGGCCGGTGATTTCAGGCGCGCTCGCCGTCGCCGGACTGCTGCTGATCCCGCAGGCCTTCGTCACCAGTTCCTGGCAGCTGATCGTCCTGCGTTTCCTGATGGGCGCAGCACTCGGCGGGCTCCTGCCCTGCATCGCCGCCGTCATCCGCCACAGCGTGCCGGATAGCGCGGCCGGCAGCATTCTCGGGCTTTCCATCTCCTCGCAATATATCGGCCAGGTGGCCGGTCCGGTCCTCGGCGGCTTTGTCGGCGGCCATATCGGCATGCGGGCGGTTTTCCTCGGCACCTCGGTGCTGCTTCTCGGCGGTGCTGCCTATGCCTGGATGGTGCGGCCGCGGGATGCCGAGACGGACCCCCAGTCAGCTTCGCTGGACGCTCCCGCAGATCAGCTCGACGCCTGAGCTGGCGATCGCTTCCAGCGTCTCGCGGCTGTCGCCGGCGCGGGCGCGGACTGCGAGTGAATGCATGACGGCGGAGGCGAGCATTGCCAGCATCTGCGGATCGGCGCCTTGCGGAAGCTCGCCGCTTTGAACCGCAAGGCGCATGCGCTTTTCGATCTCGCCGTCGAAATCGCTGAGGCTGCGGCCAAGCACCTCGCGGACCCGCTCATGCTCGACCGCCTCGACCGTTGCCGTGCCGATCAGGAGACAGCCGCGCGCGGCGGTTTCACCATGCAGATACACCGCCAACGCGCCGGCATAGACGCGTGCGAGATTGTCGCGCAGCTGAAGTGACGGATTGAGCGCCTCAGCCAGCGCATCCATGCCGTCCTGCCGGTAACCCTCCAGCGTATCGAGATAGAGATCCTCCTTGTCGCCGAAGGCGCCATAGAGGCTCGGACGATTGAGCTTGGTCGCGGCACTCAGATTGTCGAGCGAGGCGGCGGTAAAGCCCCTGTCCCAGAAGACATCCCGCGCCTTGGCGAGTGCGGCCTTGGCGTCGAAACCCCTCGGGCGGCCGCGCTTCTTTTCATCCTTCATATTTTGTACCGTTTCGCATTAAATTCTTGACGAACGTTATTTTATGCGAAACAGTACAAATGTTCAATGGCATGAACAGCCGGCATCGACCGGCTGCGCCAAGAGAGGAACTGAGAGAGGAAATCGCCATGAAACTCTATATGAACGCCGCTGCCTGCTCGCTGTCGCCGCATATCGTCTGCCGGGAGCTGGGGCTCGATATCGAACTGGTCGAGGTCGACCGGCAAACCAACAGAACGAGCGACGGGCAGGACTACCTTTCGATCAACGGCAACGGTTATGTCCCGGCGCTGCTGCTCGACGACGGCAAAGTGCTGACCGAGGGGCCGGCGATCGTGCAATTCCTCGCCGACAGCGTGCCGCAGGGATCAGCCATGCTGCCCGAGGTCGGCAATATCAGCCGCAACGAGGTGCAATCCTATCTGAATTTCATCACCGCCGAACTGCACAAGCCGATGGTAATGCTGTTCAACCCGCTTTATGCCAGCGTCCATGCGGAGATCCGCGCGCTAATCTCAAAGCGGCTCACCTGGCTGAACGGACGCATTGCCGGACCCTATCTCACCGGCGATGCCTTCACGGTGGCGGACGCCTATCTCTTCGTCTGCCTGAACTGGTCGCCCTGGATCGATGTCGATCTCAGAAAATGGCCGGCGCTGCTTGGCTTCCTCGGCCGCGTGGCGGAACGCCCGAAGGTGCGCGAGGCGATGCAGGCCGAAGATCTCGAAGCCTTCGATGCCGACGGCGTCTATTTCGCGCCGCATGCCTATGTCGCCTCGTCGGGGCGAACGGGCTCGCCGGTGCGGCCATGAACGCGGCTTCGACCGAGACGATCCTGCGGCGGTTCAACAATGTGTTCCTGTCGCACAATCCCGCAGCACTCGATGAACTTGTCGGCGAAGACAGCATCGTCGAGAACACGCAGCCGGCGCCGAACGGATCCCGCCATGTCGGGCGGGCGGCCTGCATCGAACTCTGGAGCGGGATCGCAACCACCCCCGGCACCTGGTTCGTTTCCGAGGACATGATCGTCACCGGCGAACGCGGTATCCTCCTCTGGCGCTTCTGCTGGGGAGAGGACGAAGGGCAATCGGTGCGCGGCGTCAACCTGATGCGGGTGACGGACGGCAGGATCATCGAGGCGCTCGGCTACGTGAAAGGCAATTGACGGCATTGCCGGCGCCGGCGATTATCCGCCGGCGCCGGATGATCCTTCTCGAACTTCCCGGATTATCGAAAGGCTGCGCCGACTGCATCTTGCCTCCCGTGATAGCCGAAGAGCCGGCTCCCCAACGATAGGAGATGACAATGCGCCAGACGATGACGGCCTATAGAGTGCATGCCTTTGGCCCGCCGCAGGCAATTGTACCAGAAAAAATCGAACGCCCGATGCCTGCTGCAGGCGAGGTCCTGGTAAAGGTGAAGGCAGCCGGTGTCGGACCGTGGGACGGCTGGATCCGCTCCGGCCACAGCGCCCTGCCCCAGCCGCTGCCGCTGACGCTCGGCTCCGACCTCTCGGGCACCGTCGAAGCCGTCGGGCCTGATGTCACCCATGTGGTGCGGGGCGATGCCGTCTACGGCGTTACCAATCAGCGCTTTGTCGGCGCCTACGCAGAGTATGCCATTGCCGCCACCGGCATGATCGCCCGCAAGCCGGCGACGATCAGCGACATCGAGGCGGCATCGATCCCGGTGATCGCGGTGACGGCGCGCCAGGCGCTCTTCGACCATGCGAAGCTTGACGCTGGGCAGACCGTGCTGATCCATGGCGCGGCCGGCAATGTCGGCGCCTATGCGGTGCAATTTGCCCGCAAAGCCGGGCTTACCGTCATTGCGACGGCCAGCGGCGGCGACGTCGAGATGGTCGGCAAACTCGGCGCCGATACGGTGATCGATTTCCGCAGCCAGCGTTTCGAGGATTTGAGCCACGAGGTCGACGCCGTCATCGATCTGGTCGGCGGGCAAACCCAGACGCGCTCCTTTGCGGTGCTGAAGCGCGGCGGCAGGCTGGTTTCCGCAGTATCACAGCCGGACCAGGAGCTTGCCAAGGCGCACGGCGTCGAGGCCCTCTTCTTCCTGGTCGAGGTCACGACGGCACAGCTCGCCGACATCGCGGCGATGGTGGAATCAGGCGCGCTCGTGACCCAAGTCGGCACCGTGCTGCCGCTTTCCGAAGCCATTGCTGCGCATGAGATGCTGGAGGGAACCCGGCCGCACGCCAAGGGCAAGATCGTTCTTAGCGTTACCGCATGAACCAAACAATCAAAGGCCGGGCATCGTCCCGGCCTTTTAGGGAGACAGAGCATGATGTCCTCCGAAAACCGCTCACAGTTTTCGGAGGACATCATGCTCTAACGGCAGCTTGCCGTCTCAATCTCCCGTATGGGGCTTGCCGGCATGTTCGCGGACCGCTTAGGGCAAGGGCAAACCCGGCATCCCGATCTCAGGCCTGCCCTCACAGCGCGTTGACGGCAACCGGCGGAGCGCGCTTGTGGGCGGTTGCGCGATAGGCGGCGAGGATGCGGCGGCGGGCGATCTCGCCGACCGGCTTGCCCTCTAGAAAATCGTCGATGTCGTCATAGCTGACGCCATAGGCCTCCTCGTCGGGGCGCAACGGCCGCTGGTCCTCGAGATCGGCGGTCGGCACTTTGAACACCAGCTTATCCGGCGCGCCGAGCCGCTTTGCCAGCAGGCGCACCCGGCGCTTGTTGAGGCCGGCGAGCGGCAGGATATCGGCTGCGCCATCACCGAACTTGGTGAAAAAGCCCATGACCGCCTCGGCGGCATGATCGGTGCCGATGACGAGACTGCCGAGCGCGCCGGCAAGGGCGAACTGGGCGATCATGCGCTGACGGGCCTTGATGTTGCCGAGAATGAAATCCTGGCGACCGGCATCGGCAAGAGCAAGGCCGCCGCTGCGGGCCGCGGCAAGCATCGCATCGGCCGGCTCTTTGATGTTGACCACCATCGAACGATCGGCGCCGATCGTGGCAAGCGCCCTCTCCGCATCGGCCTCGTCCGCCTGGACACCATAGGGAAGGCGCACGGCAATGAACTCGGCCTTATGGCCGCTGTCACGCAGCTCGCGCACGGCCTTCTGGGCGATCAGCGCCGCCGTCAGCGAATCGACGCCGCCGCTGATGCCGAGGACATAGCCGCGCATGCCCGAGGCCACGAGATAATCCTTGAGGAAATCGGTTCGCCGTTCGATCTCGTGATCGGGATCGATCTCGGCGGCGACGCCCAGCTCACGGATGATCTCGCCTTGTTCGTCGGACAGTACGGTCATGGGATTCTTCCTCGGTGTTGTGGGGTTGGCGCAGTATGGGAGGAAGATAGCGGAAGGGTGAGAGGTGTGGCACCCCCTCTGCCCTGGGGTCCTACCACACACCTACCGCACGATCGTGAACAACTCCACCGGCTCCGCAAACCCCTTCAGCCCATGCGCGCCGACCGACACCACATCCCCTGCCCCGGCCTCTTTGCGGAACGGCTCCGACATCAACAGGGCCTCTCCCAACTCGCTGCAGGCGGTCTGGATGCGGCTGACCAGGTTGACGTCGCGGCCGATCAGGGTGAAGTCGAGGCGGCGGCCGGAGCCGATATTGCCGTAGCTGACCTCACCGTAATGCAGGGCGATGCCGGCCTTTACGGCGATGCCCTCATACTGGAAATGGTCGATCTCATCGAGGATGGCACGGGCCGCGGCGAGAGCGGCGCCGCAGGAATGGGCCGCGTCGTAACCCGGGAAAAAGGCGAGCACGGCATCGCCCATGAATTTCAGCAGTTCGCCACCCTCGCGGGTGATGGCCGGCACGATCCTGTCGAAATAGGCGTTGAGCAGGCCGAGCACGGTGCTGCCGGGCAGCTTATTCGACAGTTCGGTAAAGCCGCGCAAATCGCAGAGCAGCAGGGCCGCCTCCATCGATTCGATCTCGTCGCGGCGGATGCGGCCGGCAAGAATGCGGCTGGCCGTCAGCGGGCCGATATAGGTATCGAGCAGGCTGAGCTCGACCTGGCGAAGGATGCGCAGCTCGCTGGTGTTGCGCAGCGCCGGCAGGATGCGCTCGATCAGCTGCCGCTCCGAGGCGGTGAAGCCGCCCGGCCGCCGCGTGCCGAAGACGGCGGCACTGACCGGACCGTCGACATTGCAGAGCGGCGCGATGACAAGCTGCATCAGGCCGCGATCGGCGAAAACATCGATATGCTGCCAGCGGCCATGCACGCTGTCTCTGGTATCGACGACCAGCGGTTCGCGGGTTTCCATGACCTTGCGCAGCGGTGTATTGGCGATGGCGACCCGCGCGCCATGTTCCCGGTCGTGGATCTCGACCGGCTCGCCCGGCGCCCAGGCGATGGTGCGGCCGATGAACTCGGGATGCAGCGTCATCAGATGCAGGGTCAACCGGTCGACCGGCAGGCCGAGCGCCTGAAGCCTGCGGCCGAGGCCGGAGACGAGGCCCGCTTCGTCGAGCGCATGGCATTCATCGCCGGAAAGCCACTCGATGATCGAGAGCAGCGCCCCGGCGCTGACGGCATGGCCGGCGGCCTTTGGCTGAAACCGATCGAGATCGGGAGCATGGATCGCTGATATCATGGCGTTGTCCTCCTTAAGGGCGCGCGGGGGTTAGTGAGCACCGCCACCTGAGAGCTGACCGGGTTTCCTGAGCAGCAGGCTTGCAACCAGGGCGACGACGAGGGCGACGCCGAGCAGGAAGAAGGTGTCGCTGAAGGCCATGATATTGGCCTGCTTGCGTATTCTGAGCGCGATGGCGACGACGGCCTTGTGGCCGGCGAGCGCCTGGTCGCTGACGCCGTGGCTCATGAAGTAGCCGGTGAGCCTGGCGATACGATCGCGGGTGGCTTCCTCGAAGACCGAGACCGAGTTGGTCAGAATGTTCGAGTGGAACTGTTCGCGCTTCGACAGGAAGGTCTGCAGCGAGGCGATGCCGACGGCGCCGCCGAGATTGCGCATCATGTTGAAGAGCGCCGACGCCGAACCGGCATTCTCCTGCTCGATGCCTGATGTGGCGATCGCCGAAAGCGGGGTGAAGACCAGCGCCTGGCCGATGGCGCGGACGATATTCGGCCAGAACAGCTGGTCGCTCGCATAGTCGCCGGTCATATGCACGTTCATGAAGTTCGAGGCGGCAAAGAGGGCAAAGCCGACGATGATCAGCAGCCGAACGTCGAACCGTTTCATCAGCTGCGGCACCAGCGGGATCAGCAGCAGCTGCGGGATGCCTGTCCAGGCGAGCACCATGCCGATCTGCTCGGAATTATAGCCCTGGATGCGGGTCAGATAGATCGGCAGCACGAAGACCGAACCATAGAGCGCGATGCCGAGCAGGAAGTTGGCGACGATGCCGAAGCCGAAGTTACGGCGCAGCAACAGGCGAAGGTTGAGGAGCGGATGGGCCGCCCTTAGCTCGATGACGATGAACAGGGTCAGCGACACGGCGGCGATAACAGACAGGCGGAGGATGAAATCAGAGCCAAACCAGTCTTCCTTGTTGCCCTCTTCCAGCACGGTCTGCAGGGCTGCGAGGCCAATCGCCATGGTGGCGATGCCCGGCCAGTCGCCCTTAGAAAGCAGCTTCAGGTTCATCGGCGCCCGATCGAGCGAGGCCCACAGCATGCCGACCATCAGCGCGCCCGGCACCAGGTTGACGTAGAAGATATATTCCCAGCCCCAGTTCTCGGTGAGGTAACCGCCGATCGTCGGGCCGATCGCCGGCGCGAAGGTGGCCGACAGGGCAAAGAGGGCAAGGCCGATCGGCTGCTTGGCCTTAGGCAGCAGCGTGATGATGATGGTGAAGGCCATCGGGATCAGCACGCCGCCGGAAAAGCCCTGAATGGCGCGCAGGATGATCATCTGCTGCAGGTTGGCCGCAAAGGCGCAGGCGATGGAGAAGATCAGGAAGAGGATGGCGTTGACAAGCAGATAGTTGCGCAGGGAAAAGACCCGCGCCAGCCAGGCGCTCAAGGGGATGACGACGATCTCGGCAATCAGATAGGAGGTCGAGATCCAGCCGCCGTCATCGCTGCCGGCGCCGATGGCGCCCTGAATATCGGCAAGCGAGGCATTGACGATCTGGATGTTGAGCACCGCCATGAAGGCGCCGAGCGTCGAGCCGACAACGGCCGTCCACATGCGAAGCGGGCTCATGGCTGCGGGCACGGGCGCTGCAGCGGCGGGCTTGCGCGAATTGCTGTTGGCGGCGATCTGAAGAGTGGCCATGACGTATCTCCTTCCGGCTCTTGCGGAAAACTGTCTCATGACGAGGTTCGGGTGATAATTCGGGAATTTGGAGAAGGATCATCCAGCGTGGCTGGATAATCCCCCCTCGGCTGCCTTGGACGCCTGAACAGCCCGCTCTGGGCAGCCTTGGTATCGATTTCGGGCTCGGCCGACATGCCGGAGCGCAACAGGCCGCTCAGCGCCTGGTCGTCGATGACGATCTTGACCGGGATGCGCTGGACGATCTTGGTGAAGTTGCCGGTGGCATTGTCCGGTGGCAGCAGCGAGAATTCCAGGCCGCTTGCCGGCGAAACGCTGTCGACATGACCTTTGATCGATATATCGGGAAAGCTGTCGACCTTGATCTCGACCGACTGGCCGGGACGGACATAGGTCAGCTGCGTTTCCTTGAAATTGGCGACGACATAGACGGCATGCAGCGGCACCACGGCCATCAGCTGCGTGCCCGAGGTGACATACTGGCCGACACGGATCGACCGGGCGCCGACCGTGCCGTCGACGGCGGCGACGATATCAGTATAGGACAGGTTGAGTTCGGCCTGCTGGGCGGCCGCAGCTGCCCGGTCGCGCTCGGCAACCGTCTGCTCGCGCTGGCTCTGGAGCACCGGCACCTTGTTCTCCGCTGCAACGAGAGCCGCCCGGTCGCGCTCGACGGCGGCAGCTGCCTGGTCGCGGGCCGACTGGGTCTGTTCGGCGCGCGACTGGGTGCCGGCGCCATTGCTGATGAGGCGGGCCGAGCGGGCGGCGTCGGAGACGGCAAAATCCAGCGAGGCCTGCGAAGCATCGATCGTCGCCCTCGCCTGCCCGATGACCGACTGCTGCAGGGCGATCTGGGCATCGATATTGGTGATGGCGGCTTCGGCCGCCTTCAGATTGGCTCTCGCCTGGGAAAGCGCGGCCTGGAAATCACGATCGTCGATGCTGGCAAGAACCTGGCCTGCCTTGACCGCGTCGTTGTCGTTGACCAGAACCTGCCTGATATAGCCGGCGACCTTCGGGGCGACGGTGGTGTAATCGGCCTTCACATAGGCATCGTCGGTGGATTCGATGAAGCGACCGACCGTCCAGTAGCGGTAGCCGAAATCGCCTGATAAGGCGACGCCGGCAAGCAGCGCGGCGGCAACGACGGCGCGCTTGAATATTGCGCGGCCGGCCTTTTTGGGAGCGTCGGAAACCGGCGCTTCGGCGACCGGCATGGGAGCCGCCTCGGCGACGGGCGCCCGCGCGGTTTCGTCAGCCAAGATCAACTCGGCCTGTCCGGCAGTTTCGAAAACATCCTTGCGGGGTAACTCGACCATCGTCCTTCTCCTTCGTCTGTCGCCCCGTTTTTGCGGGGCCCTGTTCGATGCGAAGGAAAATGCACCCTGCCAATCATTCTGATAATCTGCTTATATCGGGAAGGATCATCAACTCTCAGCGGATAATCCGGAGACAATATGGATCGACTGACAAGCCTCGCCGTCTTTGGCCGCGTGGTGGAATGCGGCGGGTTTTCCGCTGCCGCGCGCCGGCTCAACATGTCCGTGACCATGGTCGGCAATCACGTGCAATCGCTGGAGGACCGGCTCGGCGTCAGGCTGCTCAACCGCACGACACGCAAGGTCAGCCTGACGGAAACCGGCAAATATTACTATGAGCGCTCGTCGCAGATCCTCGCCGAACTCGACGAGGCGGATCGGACGGCTGGGGCGCTGAACACGACGCCGCGCGGCACGCTGAAGGTCTATACCAGCAGCGCCATCGTGCGGTTCCTGCTGCCTGTCGTCAGCGAATATATGGAGCTTTACCCGTCGATCGCGCTCGATTTCAGCGTCGGCGAGCGGATGGTCGACATGATCGAAGACGGCTACGACCTGGTGATGCGCACCGTGCCGCCGCCGGATTCGTCGCTGGTCGCCCGCAAGCTGACGCCTTGGCGCCATATGCTGGTCTGCTCGCCGGCCTATTTCGAGAGCCACCCGATGCCGAAAAGCCCGGCCGAGGTCGCCGATCACAATTGCCTGCAATATGCCTATTACCCCTATGGCGACGAATGGCGCTTCGAGGATGGCGAGGGTAAGCAGGAGAGTGTCAAGATCGGCGGCAACGTCGTCTCCAACAGCGCCGAAATGCTGCGTTTCCTGACGCTGAATGGGCAGGGCATCTTCCTGGCGCCGAGCTTTGTGGTGTTCGACGACATCGCCGAAGGGCGGCTGGTGAAGATCATGCCCGACTACCGGCCGGTGGAATTCAACATCAACGCCGTCTACCCCAACCGCAGCCACCTGCCGACCAAGGTCCGGCTGTTCATCGATCTGTTGGCGGAGAGATTTGCGGAGCATCGGAAGTGGATGACGTGAGGGCCTGAAGCAGGCCTGCTCTCACATTTTTTTAGAATGGGCTCGGGGGTCGATGGCACCCCCTCCGCCCTGCCGGGCATCTCCCCACAAGGGGAGAGATCGGATGGGGCGATGGTTTCCCCAGACAACGGGCCTTACAGACGTCGTCATTTTAGAGCGAGGCATGACCTCCTGCCGATCTCCCCACCTGTGGGGGAGATGCCCGGCAGGGCAGAGGGGGGGTGGACGCAGGCTGGGATTTGCCGGCGGGATCGCGCCAGCCCTTCGCTTGCGCTTCGGGCGTTCGTCGCTGCAATCGATTGACTGGATCGATTGCAGCGGCTTCTCACTCTTCACTCTCGCTTCGTCCGTGGGCCCAGTCCATGTAGAGGTCCAGCGCCTTGCGGGTGACCGGGCCTTCCTGAAAATCGCGGCTGTCGAGGCGGGTGACGCCGACGACTTTGGAATAGTTGCCGGTGGTGAAGATTTCGTCGGCTGCGAGGAAGTCCTCGACCGACAGCGTTGCTTCGACGACGTCGAAACCGGCCTTGCGCAAAAGGCCCATGACTCGGGCGCGAGTGATGCCGGCCAGGAAGGTGCGGTTGGCGGCCGGCGTCATCACCACGCCGTCACGCAACAGGAAGACATTCGAGGAGGCGGTCTCGACGACGTTGCCGTTGAGATCGCGCACCAGCGCATTGTCGAAGCCGCGGCTGCGGGCCTCGGCGATCATCCGGCCGCTGTTCGGATAGAGCGAGCCGGTCTTCGCCTCGGTCATCGCCGTTTCCGGCGACGGGCGGCGATAGGGCGAGACGGTGAGGCTGGTGCCGCCATGGCCGCCCATCGGCGCCTCGAACAGGCAGAGTGCGAAGCGGGTCGATTCCGCATCGACGGAAACGACGCTGCCCGGCGAACCATGTTCGCCCCAATACATCGGCTTGATGTAGATCGGCGTCGCGCCCTCGAATTTGGCAACACCCTCCCAGGCGAGTGCGGCGATTTCCTCAGCCGATTTCACCGGTTTCAGGCCCATGGCCAGCGCCGAGCGGTTGATGCGCTGGCAGTGCAGGTCGAGATCCGGCGCAATGCCGTCGAACCAGCGGGCGCCGTCGAAGACCGTCGAGCCCAGCCACATGGCATGCGAGGTCGGCCCGATCAGCGGCGGATTGCCGGGGAGCCATTCCCCGTCGACGTGAGTCCAGGTGGTTGAACGCGGTGATGTATCGACGGCCATGCTGCCCTCCCTAAAAAGCTGGTTGAGCAAAAACCCCGTCGGCAAGCCGGGTCAAGGATAAATCCAGACCGGAAACATGGAAGCAAGAAAATGCCGGAGGATGACGCCTGGCCGCAATTTTCGTGCGCGACAACGGTCACTTGAGCGATGGGTGCATCAGCAAAAGTGATGGGAATGGATGTTGGAATGGCAGCTTGGCGGATGCATCATGGGCGCAATCACTGAACAAGGAAGACACCGATGAAAGCCATGTTCTACGAAGCCTTTGAACAGGCGCCCGAGATTCGCATCCTGCCCGATCCGACGCCTTCCGAGGACGGCGTCGTCATATCGGTCGGCGCCAGCGGGCTCTGCCGCAGCGATTGGCACGGCTGGATGGGACACGACCCCGATATCCGCCTGCCGCATGTGCCGGGGCACGAGCTTGCCGGAAAGATCGTCGCCACCGGCCGCGGCGTGATGCGTTTCAAGGTGGGCGACCGGGTGACCGTGCCGTTCGTTTCCGGCTGCGGCCATTGCAGCGAATGCCATTCCGGCAACCAGCAGGTCTGCCCCAACCAGTTCCAGCCGGGCTTCACCCATTGGGGATCGTTCGCCGAATATGTGGCGATCGATTATGCCGACACCAATCTGGTGCATCTGCCCGATACGATCGACGATGCGACGGCGGCAAGCCTCGGCTGCCGCTTCGCCACCTCGTTTCGAGCCGTCGCCGACCAGGCGAGGACCGGACCCGGCGAATGGATCGCCGTGCATGGCTGCGGCGGCGTCGGCCTGTCGGCGATCATGATCGCCACCGCACTCGGGGCGAATGCGATCGGCATCGATATCTCCGAGGAGAAACTTGCCTTCGCCAGAGAATGCGGGGCAGTGGCAACGGTCGATGCCTCAGGCGTCGCCGACGTGGCGGAGGCGGTGCGCGAGATCACCAAGGGTGGCGCGCATGTCTCGATCGACGCGCTCGGCCATCCCGCCACCTGTTTCAACTCGATCAAGAATCTTCGCCGGCGCGGCCGGCATGTGCAGGTGGGGCTGATGCTCGGCGAACATGCCACGCCGCAGATTCCGATGGCGCAGGTGATCGGCCACGAATTGGAGATCTACGGCAGCCACGGCATGCAGGCCTGGCGCTACGACGCCATGCTGTCGATGCTCGCCGCCGGCAAGATCGCGCCGCAGAAGCTGATCGGACGTCGGGTCAGCCTGGAGGAGGCCGTGCCGGCGCTGATGGCGCTCGACAAGGCAGAGGCGACGGGGATCAGTGTGATCACCCGGTTTTCATGAGGGAATTCCACCCTCTCGCCTGTGGCAAGCACAGGAGGGAGTAAGGTGCCGCCACGATTGCCTTCTGCCCAACGGGGAGAAGATGCCGGCAGGCAGATGAGGGGGTGAGCGGCGAAGCCGCGAATGCACGGAGCGGATGCGAAGGGCAATCATGAATGGCGTGCCGTGCGGCCCCCTCATCCGACCCTTCGGGCCACCTTCTCCCCGCTGGGGAGAAGAGGGAATGGGCGGACAACGAACCCTATTCGGCCAAGCCGATCGAGGCGAGATAGGCCGCGGAAGCCGGGATCTTCGACTTGTCCTTGATCTCGATGATCAGGCGCGGATTGCTTTCGAGCTTGGCGAGGGCTGCGAAGACGGCGTGCCAGTGGATCGAGCCTTCACCGAGGCTCCAGTGGCGGTCGGCATAGCCGTCGGCATCCTGCAGATGGACATGCTGCAGGCGGTTGCCGGCGGCCTTGACGTAATAATCCACAGGCGGCGCGCCGGTATAACCATGGGCATAATGGGCGTGGCCGGTATCGATCGAGACGGCGACGGCGGGCGAATTGAAGCTTTCGGCCAGCGCCACGCGGATGCTGGGATCCTTGTCCTCGATGTTTTCGATGACCATGGTGCAGCCGATATCCTCGGCGCGTCTGACGGCGTCACGCAGCGTCAGATGCACGCGCTCGACCAGATCCCCTCGGGCACCGTCATTGTTGTCGAGATTGTTGTAAGACCACGAGGTGTAAGGGCTGTGGACGACCATCTGCGTCGCGCCGATGGCGGCGCAGACGTCGAGGCCCTGCAGCAGCCGCCGGGTGACGACAGCGCGGATATCCGGATCTTCCGAGGCGATGGTAAAACCCCAGAACGGGCCGTGAATGCCGAGGCGGCCGGTATGGCCGTCGAGAAGCCTGCGGGCGCGCGCAGCGAGCGGCGCCCAGTCGCCGTTCAGAACCTCGGCATCGACGAAACTCTGCAATTCGAGATCGCGGGACTTTTCGAAGAGCCAGCTTCGGTGAAGCTCGAGCTCAACGAGCGTCATGGCGGCGCCGACGACGGGAAGAGAAGACATGGATGCGCTCCATCGATGACGCCGTGACGGCGTGAAGGGACGGCCGGAACAGCCGCCGCGTTCTATGCGCCCCTTCTGTGTCGGCGGTATTACAGGCGCGGAGCCTTTCGAAACGCCGCAGCCCTGTCATTTCCGCACGGCTGGCCAGCGCTGGCGGACCTTGCGAAATAGATCCGTCGCACCGATATCAGCCTCTCAGCTTCGTGAGGCATGTCCCATGCCCGAGCTATGTGGCGACGGTGCCTTCGGTAACAAGGCTGTTGTCAAAGGCGGTGCAAAGGTCTAACGGCTGCGCCCGCAAGAAAAAGCCCCGGGAGAAAAGCCCGAAAAAAGAAAGGGACATGATGTCCAACTCATTTGTGACAATGCCTGCCGGCGAAGGCGCGAAGCGCTTTTTCGTCCTCGGCGACCGGATCGAGCGACAGGTCCGTATCCGCGGAACCTGGCTCAACATCTTCGACGTCACCGTGCCGCCCGGCAGCCGCACCCCGAAACACGCGCATGCGAGCCCGGAAGTGTTTCGCATCCTCGCGGGACGTTTGACGATCTGGCGGCTCACCGACAACGGCCCCGAAGAGATCGAGGCCGGCGCGGGCGATATCGTCACCATTCCGCCCTTCATGGTGCACGGCTATTCCAACCGCGGGACAGCCCCGGCTGTCTTTTCCGCGATCGTCGATCGCGACATGGCCGAATTCATCGAAGCGGAAGGCACGACCGAGCCGCTGAAAGCCCCCTCGCCTGAGACCATCGCCCGCATGACCGCGGCGGCCAATGCTTACGGGATCACCATTCTGGCGGCTTGATGGCGCGAGCGCGTGATGCCGGGCCGCTTCGAGCGGCTTTCGGCATCATGCGGAAACACGAACAATACTTTTAAAACCTTCAATCAGAACGCGGTACTGCCGCCGTTTTCAAAACTGTCACATCAGTAGGCTATGAGGATTTTTGCCCGGTGCCTCTTGCGCCGGCACCGTTTCACCGCCAAAATTGCGACATGCCTGACAGCGACCCATCCAGTACAAGTTCCGCCCGTTCCAGCCGAGATCTTCCGGCCGAGGAAGCTGGCGACCACTGTAGGCGGCTTCGTGTCCGCCCCGCCCAGGGTACATCCCGCAGAGAGCGGCCTGCTTCCAGATCATTGCGAACGACGCGCCGCCGCATAGCCGGCTCTTGCCGAATCACGGATGTTTTTCGACCGCATTTCCGACCCTTCCACCCGGGTCGGGCTTGCCGCCTCACGGAATTCTGAGGACCGATGGAAGCGACACTGATGTAATACGACGACGGAATGACGATGGGCGACGCGTATGTAGCGCCTCGTCGAACACCTCGCTGCGTCGCCTTGTCGATGCGGCATTGAAACCTCAACGAATAGGGTCCCTGTGTTTCTGGAAATTGGAATTGTGGCGTTTCTCACCATCGTCAATGGTGTGCTCGCCATGTCGGAGTTGGCTGTTGTGTCTTCTCGAACAGCCCGCCTCAAGGTTCTCTCTGACCATGGGAGCAAGGGTGCAGCGCAAGCAATCAAACTTGCCGAAAACCCCGGTCGTTTTCTCTCTACGGTTCAGATTGGCATCACACTGGTCGGTGTTCTCTCGGGCGCCTTCTCAGGGGCCACGCTCGGCAGCCGCTTGACCGGATGGCTGGAGACACAGGGAATGTCATCGACGGTCGCCGACGCGATTGGCGTCGGTTCAGTCGTCGTGGCAATCACCTATCTTTCTTTGATTGTCGGCGAACTTGTTCCAAAGCAGATCGCGTTGCGAGAACCCGAAGCCGTTGCAGCGAAGGTCGCACCGGCTATGGCGGTGCTTTCAAAAATCGCGCTGCCGCTCGTGTGGCTTCTGAACGCCTCCGGAAATCTTGTGCTCAAGCTCTTGGGCCAAGCCGGAAAAGGTGGCGATAACGTCTCTGACGAAGAGATCAAAACTGTTCTGGCCGAGGCGCAGTCGGCCGGCGTTATCGAAAGCGAAGAGTCCGCGATGATATCCGGCGTTATGCGCCTGGCGGACCGCACCGCCCGAGCGCTTATGACGCCGCGACGAGACGTCGAAATTATCGATATCGACGACAGCCTTGATGAAATTCGAACTCAGTTGCACCGGACGAAACGGTCTCGGCTGCCGGTTCGGAAAGGCAGTTCGGACGAGGTGATCGGCATCCTTCCGGTCAAGGACTTTTACGACTCGATGTCGGAACACGGCACTGCCGATATCAAGGCTCTGACGCAAGACGTCCCGGTGGTTTCAGACCTTTCAACGGCGATCAATGTGATTGAAGCCATCAGGAAATCGCCAGTCCACATGGTGCTGGTTTTTGACGAGTACGGCCATTTCGAGGGGATTGTCTCGTCGGGTGACATTTTGGAAGCGATCATGGGGGCGCTCCAGGAGGGACCTATCGACGAGCAGGCCATCGCTCGTCGAGACGACGGTTCGTACCTGGTGTCCGGCTGGACGCCGATCGACGAATTCGCCGAGTTCTTGAATCTCAAGCTCGATGACGATCTCGAATATCAGACCGTGGCTGGCCTGGTGTTGGAAGAGTTGAAACATCTGCCGGAGCTGGGTGAGAGCTTCACGAGAGGCGGATGGCGCTTCGAAGTCGTCGATCTCGACGGAAGGCGCGTGGACAAAATACTTGTGTCTGCGGAGTGAAGGTCGGCGGGCGCTTGCATCGCCTATAAGATCGTCAAGCTCGACGGCCACAACATCAGGAGGTACCGCCCATGGCATGGTCCGCCCATCAATATGTGAAATTCGAGGATGAGCGCACACGACCGGCGCGCGATCTTCTGGCGCAGGTGCCTTTGCAAAGCCTTCGCCGCGCTGTCGACCTCGGTTGCGGGCCGGGCAATTCGACAGAACTGATCATCGAGCGCTATGGGGCCGACGGCGTCTCCGGTCTCGATAGCGACATGAACATGCTGGAGGCGGCCCGCAAGCGGCTTCCAGGCACGGCCTTCGTCGAAGCCGATCTCGGCAGCTGGCAGCCGACGGAGCCGGCCGACCTGCTGTTTGCCAATGCGGTCTTCCAATGGCTGCCCGATCATCTCGATATTTTCGACCGGCTGATGGACGGGCTTTCCGCAGGCGGCGTGCTGGCGGTGCAGATGCCCGACAATCTTGGCGAACCCTCGCATCTGATGATGGAGGAGACGGCGCATGCGGGGGCCTGGAAGGCCGCCTTCGAGGAAAAGAGCGTGCGCCGCCAGGCGTTGGCCCCGCCTTCGGCCTATTATTCCAGGCTGATCGCCAAAGCCGCGCGCGTCGATATCTGGCACACCATCTACAATCATCCGATGGCGGATGGCGCGGCGATCGTCGAATGGGTGAAGGGCACCGGGCTGATGCCCTATCTCACCCATGCCGGCGAAAAGCATCGCCAGGCCTTCCTGACGGATTATCTCGCGCGGGTGGAAAAGGCCTATCCGAAGATGTCGGATGGGCGGGTGCTGCTGCGGTTTCCGCGGATTTTCATGGTGGCGGTGAAGGGATAACCGGAGGCTAATCACTGCTCTCCGGTTCTGACCGCAGCCCAGACCCCTCCCCACAAGGGGGAAGGGCTGAAATGCCGCACCGCTTCACATAACCTCCATCGCAGCAATCCGCAGAACGGTAACAGCCAGCAAGACTTCTCGTTTTGGTCACCGCCAGGGACCACAGCTTAGTCCCTCCCTCTTGTGGGGTCTTCATGGGTCTTCATGCAGCCGAATGAGGAGCCTCGGCACCCAGGCCGCCTCAGATAATGTCAAATGCCTGTTATCCCCGCCCGCATATGTTGCGGCGAAACCGATGCGCATTATAGTCGGCCCGAAATAGTCGGCCCGAAAATCTCAGGAGATGACACACATGAACGCTGCCCCTACCCCGCCGGTCACCCTCGTCATCTTCGGCGCCACGGGAGACCTGACGCGCCGCCTGCTGGTGCCGGCGATCATCAACCTGACGCGTGAGCGCCTCGTCGGCGACGATCTTCATATTCTCGGCGTCGGCATCGAACCGGGCGACGACGCGTTTCTGCGCGGGCGGCTCGACGAATTTCTCAATCATCTCAGTGGCGAACAGCCGACGGTGAAAGACGAGGCCTGGCAAAGCCTGCGCCGGCGCATTTCCTATCTGGCGGGCGATTTCACCAAGGTCGAAATTTTCACCGAGATCGGCAAGCGGCTGGGGCCGGATGCCAATGCCGCCTTCTATCTGGCGGTGCCGCCATCCTTTTTCGGCTCGATCGTCGAAAAGCTCGGCGCCCATGGCCTGACCGATGAAAAGGACGGCACCTTCCGTCGCGTCGCCATCGAAAAGCCATTCGGTACCGATCTCGCCTCCGCCAAGGCGCTCAATGCGCAAATCCTCGCCCAGATCGCGGAAAGCCAAGTCTACCGGCTCGACCATTTCCTCGGCAAGGAGACGGTGCAGAACCTGATGACGGCGCGTTTTGCCAATATGATGATCGAGTCTTTGTGGAACAGCCGCTACATCGACCATGTGCAGATCACTGCCGCCGAGATCGTCGATGTCGGCAGCCGCGGCAAATTCTACGATGCGACCGGCGCGCTGCGCGACATGGTGCCGAACCATCTGTTCCAGCTCCTGGCGATGATCGCCATGGAACCGCCGAACAGCTTCGATGCCGAAGCGATCCGCAACGAGAAGAGCAAGGTGTTGAAGGCGCTGCGCATCTATACGCCCGAGGAGGCAAAAACACATGGCGTTCGCGGCGCCTATGCCGCCGGCCCGCTCAACGGTGCTGCGCTTCCGGCCTATCGCGATAGCAAGGACGTTTCGCCCGACAGCCGGACCGAGACCTATGTGGCGCTGAAGCTCTATGCCGATACCTGGCGCTGGGCGGGTGTGCCCTTCTACCTCAGGACCGGCAAGGCGCTGACGGCGCGCGACACCGAGATCGTCATCACCTTCCAGCCGGTGCCCTTCGCGCAGTTTCGCGAGACCGACGTCCAGAGCCGCCTGCCGCGGAACCGGCTGGTGATCCAGGTGCAGCCGGACGAGGGCATGAGCATGGAAATCTCGATCAAGTCGCCGGGGCTTTCGGTCGATACGACGCCGGTCTCTCTCGACTTCCGCTATGCCGACAAGTTCGATATCGGCAAGACCACCGGCTATGAATCGCTGCTCTACGATCTCTTCATCGGCGACCAGACGCTGTTTCAGCGCGCCGACGGCATCGAGGCCGGCTGGGCGGCGGTGCAGCCCTTCCTCGACATCTGGGAGACGGATGAGAGTGTGCCCGAGGCCTACGCGCCGGGCAGCATGGGACCGGCCTGCGCCGACCAGCTTATCCAGCGTGACGGGCGGCGGTGGCATGAACTCGGTGTCATCCTGAACCATGACAAGAAGGACGGTAAATAGCGCCCTTCCCCAACGCTAAAGCGCGTCGCAGTTAACGTGATTCATGCGACGCGCTTTAGCTCTTTGTTTTACGCAATTCCGAACGCAAAACCGCTTCACACTTTTGCTGGAATTTCTCTATTGCTTTCCGTTGTCACGGCAGGCGGCGCTGGTGGAGGCGCCACTGTTGCCGCCCTCGGTCGCAAGCGCTCCACGGGTCTTGCGCGGCGGGCAGCGCGCCCAGTCGACGCGACCGCTCGACGTTCCATTGTCGTTAATGCTGCCGGTTTCCATCGAGTCGAGCGGGATGATCAGTCCGCTTTGTGTTTCGACGCCCGGCGCGGTGCCGAGCGGCGGCGTGCCGTCGATCCGGCCGCTGGCGTCCATGCCCATGTTCGACTGGGCAAGACCCGGGGCGGAGAGGCTGAGGAGAGCGATCGTCGTTGCTGCAATAAACCTGCGCATGATGCTATTCCTTCTGATTTCAGCGATGCTGATAGAACAGCGAATACGACCTCGTTGTTCCTTCGTTACCGTCACTGACGATCAAAGTTTGGCGCGCTGTATGGGAGCCTTGCACCGGCGGTGTTTCCAGCTCAATCGCGCCAGCGTGACAGCAGTCTGTCGAGGCCTGTCGGATAGAGATCGATGCCGGCGTCACGCAGTGTATCGCGGCCGAACCAGCGCGCCGTCGCCGCCGTCTCGTCAAGTTCGGAATAGCGGATTTCGTCGCGCTCATAGAGCGATGCATCCGCCAGTTCGATTTCGGCGGCGAAGATGAATTCGTGACCGGTCTCGCCATGATGCTCGTAGATGTTTTCAAGCAGGAGCCAGGGACCGACGATGCGGATCGCCGTCTCAAGTTCCTCGCTAAATTCGCGGTGCAGCGCTTCTTCGCGGCTTTCGCCGAATTCGATCGCGCCGCCGAGCGGGCGAACACCCTTGATGCGGCCGCTATCTTCCTCGACCTCCGCGGCGAGCAACCGGTCTTCCCGCCAGGCGAGGCCGATCACCTTCACCCTGATCTGCTGCGACGGGCGCCAGACGGTCATCCGGCTCTCCTTCCATTCGAGAGGCAACGTTGCTGTTCACCCCGGTTTTTCCGGCACGAGAGCAATGAGCCCCGCAACGAAGCGAGGCTCCTGCCGATCTCTCGTCTCAGACGAACTGGCTGAGGCCCGGGACGGAGGCAACGACTTCGTCGACCACCTCTTCGCCGGCATATTGCTTGGCGATGGCGATGGTTTCCTTGGCGAGCGAGGTGATCTCGCCCATGCCGAGGCCTTCGCCCATCAGCTGCTGGCCGAGACCCATGATGCCGCCGCCGCCGAGCGAGCTCATCAGCCCGCCGAGCAGACCGCCACCGCCAGCACTTGCGCCATTGTACTGGGCGACGAGATCGGCGCCGCCGGGGATTGCTTCGATCATCCGGGCGACAGGGCCATCAGCGGCCTCGCGTTGCAGGAAACCGAGCATCATGCCGAGCGCCTTTTCGGCCAGATCAGGCGCAATGCCCACACGATCGGCGATCTGGGTCACAATTTCATTCATCGTCAGCCTCCTGTTATTTTGACGTTAACGTCAACGTTATTCGAGATTCGAGCGCAACTCAAGCCGGGCGCGCACGGCGGCACATTGTCCAGTTTTGCTTTCGATGCAAACAGTTGTCCGCATCCGCCAGCCTGCTTATAACAGGGAAACGATGGTTCGATGAAGGCGGCAGGAGCCAGCCTTCTCAACAAAGACCGGCATAGCCGAAGGGAGCATTTGCGGATGATCGAGGATGGCAAGATTTTCATCGGCGCGAGCCGCAATCCCGACGACAGCATCAACAAGCCGGAATATCTCGACTTGAAGTTCGGCAACCGCCACGGCCTCGTCACCGGCGCCACTGGTACCGGCAAGACGGTGACGCTGCAGGTGCTGGCCGAGGGCTTCTCGCGGGCCGGCGTGCCGGTCTTCGCCGCCGATATCAAGGGCGACCTTTCCGGCATTGCCGCCAAGGGCGAGCCCAAGGATTTCCTCACCAAGCGGGCCGAGCAGATCGGCTTCACCGACTATGAATTCGATCAGTTTCCGGTGATTTTCTGGGATCTGTTCGGTGAGAAGGGCCACCGGGTGCGCACCACGATCGCCGAGATGGGGCCACTGCTGCTCGCCCGGCTGATGGATGCTTCCGAACCGCAGGAAGGCGTCATCAACATCGCCTTCAAGATCGCCGACCAGGGCGGGTTGCCGCTGCTCGACCTCAAGGATTTCACCTCGCTGCTGAATTATATGGGCGAGAATGCCACCGAGCTTTCCAATCAGTACGGGCTGATCTCCAAGGCCTCGGTCGGCTCGATCCAGCGGGCGCTGCTCGTTCTCGAACAGCAGGGCGCCGAGCATTTTTTCGGCGAACCGGCGCTGAAGATCTCCGACATCATGCGCACCAGCAATAACGGCTACGGCCAGATCTCCGTGCTGGCCGCCGACAAGCTGATGATGAACCCGCGACTCTACGCCACCTTCCTGCTCTGGCTGCTATCGGAATTGTTCGAGGAACTGCCCGAAGTCGGCG
This sequence comes from Rhizobium sp. NZLR10, assembly GCF_019685125.1. Taxonomy (NCBI): domain Bacteria; kingdom Pseudomonadati; phylum Pseudomonadota; class Alphaproteobacteria; order Hyphomicrobiales; family Rhizobiaceae; genus Rhizobium; species Rhizobium sp. NZLR10. The sequence goes on from NZ_JABDWE010000004.1 coordinate 261,039, forward strand.
ACCCGGACAAGCCGAAGCTGGTCTTCTTTTTCGACGAGGCGCATCTGCTCTTCAACGACGCGCCGAAGGTGCTGACCGAACGGGTCGAGCAGGTGGTGCGGCTGATCCGCTCCAAGGGCGTCGGCGTTTATTTCGTGACGCAGAACCCGCTCGACGTGCCGGAAACGGTGCTCGCCCAGCTCGGCAACCGCGCCCAGCATGCGTTGCGCGCCTATTCGCCGCGCGAGCAGAAGGCGGTGAGAACGGCGGCCGATACCTTCCGCCCCAACCCGGCCTTCGATTGCGCCACCGTCATCACCAATCTCGGCACCGGCGAGGCGCTGGTCTCGACGCTGGAGGCCAAGGGCGCCCCCTCGATCGTCGAGCGCACGCTGATCCGCCCGCCATCCGGCCGCGTCGGGCCGGTAACGGATGCCGAGCGCCAGCAGATCATGGACCGGAGCCCGGTCCTTGGCGTCTATGACGAGGACATCGATCGCGAATCCGCCTTCGAGCTACTGGCCGCGCGCGCCAGGAAAGCGGCCGATGCCGATGCCGCCAAGCGGGCGCAAGACGACGCCGCCCATGAGCAGCCGGGCACCACCACCTCCGGCTGGACCTTGCCGGGCTTCGGCGGCAGCAATGACGACGACAAGGACCGCGGCCAATCGCGCGGCCGAGCCTCCGGTTACCAACGCGAAACGGTGGTGGAAGCGGCAATGAAGAGCGTGGCCCGCACGGTGGCGACGCAAGTCGGCCGGGCGCTGGTGCGCGGGATATTGGGGAGCCTGAAGCGGTAGGGTTTTCACGGGCAACATGGCCCTCATCCACCTGCCGGCACCGACCGGGGTCGAGCCACGGGTCTCGACCCGTCCTTCGGACGCCCGCCAGCAGGGAGGCAAGATCGTTCCCCGCCTTGATTCGGAAGCGTTTATTCCCTAGATTACCTGCCATCGACCATTTCAACAGGATGTGTGCCGCAATGGATTTCAACCCGATCGCAACGCCAGTTCGCCTTGCCAACGGAGAAATCCATATCCATGCCTGCATCAATCACCCTCTCCCAAGTCTCATGGTCCGCGCCTGACGGGCGGCCGCTTTTTTCCGATCTCGATCTAAGTTTCGGGGCGGAGCGCATCGGTCTCGTCGGGCGCAACGGCGTCGGCAAGACGACGCTGCTAAAGCTCGTCTCCGGTGAGATCAAGCCGCATTCGGGAACCGTATCGGTCGGCGGCAGCCTCGGCATCCTGCGCCAAAGCGTGCAGGTGGCGGCCGATGAATCCATAGCCGATCTCTTCGGCGTGACGGATGCGCTTGGCGTTCTCCAGCGCGCCGAAGCCGGTGAGGCAACGGCCGACGAGCTTGTATCGGCGGACTGGATGCTCCCAGCGCGCATTGCCGCAGCACTCAATCGCACCGGGCTCGACGCGCCACCGCAGACGTTGCTTGCCGCGCTTTCCGGCGGGCAGCGCACGCGGGCCGGGCTTGCCGCGCTTGTTTTCACCGAACCGGATTTTCTGCTGCTCGACGAGCCGACAAACAATCTCGATCGCGATGGCCGCGAGGCGGTGATCGCGCTGATTTCGAGCTTGCGGGCCGGCGCGATCATCGTCAGCCATGACCGGGAACTGCTTGAAAGCGTCGATGCGATCGTCGAACTGACATCGCTTAGTGCCACGCGCTACGGCGGCAATTGGAGCCATTATCGCCAGCGCAAAGCGCTGGAGCTTGCGGCGGCGGAGCACGATCTCGCCGATGCCGAGAAACGCATGGCCGAGGTCGCGAGGAAGGCGCAGGCGACGGTGGAACGTCAGGCGCATCGGGACAGCACGGGGCGGAAAATGGCCGCCAAGGGCGGCATCCCGCGCATTATGCTCGGCGGCATGAAGGAGCGCAGCGAAACGACGGGTGGCGACAATGTCCGCCTTGCCGAGCGCCGGCGCGCCCAAGCGCTGGACGAGGGAAAGGCTGCGCGCGAGAAAATCGAGATCCTGCAGCCCCTGTCGGTGACCCTGCCGCCGACCGGACTGGCGGCCGGCAAGATGGTGCTGAGGGTGGATCGTGTGACATCCGGCTATCGGCCGGGCGACCCCGTCATCCGCGATCTCTCCTTCGATGTGACGGGGCCTGAACGGATCGCCGTCACCGGCCGCAACGGCTCGGGCAAGACGACGCTGCTTTCGCTTATCACCGGCGAACTCAAGCCCTGGGCCGGCACGGTCACCGTGCTGACCGACTTTGCGATGCTCGATCAGAAGGTCAGCCTTCTCGATCCCTCAGCCTCGATCCGCGATAATTTCCGCCGGATCAATCCGCATTCCGATGAAAACACCTGCCGGGCCGCCCTTGCCCGCTTCATGTTCCGGGCCGATGCGGCGCTGCAGGCCGTTTCGACGCTCAGCGGGGGGCAATTGCTGCGCGCCGGCCTTGCCTGCGTTCTCGGTTCAGCACCGCCGCCGCTGCTGATCCTCGACGAGCCGACCAACCATCTCGACACCGACTCGATATCAGCGGTCGAAGCCGGACTGCGCGCCTATGACGGCGCCCTGCTGGTCGTCAGCCATGACGAAACGTTTCTCGAGAGCATCGGGATAGAACGGCGGCTGGAGCTGGCGGGCGGTGATCTGGTGGGGTAGTCGCAGAGAGACAGCCACTTGCGCCCACCTAACAGAGGCGCGGCACCCTCCAACCTCCCTCATCCTGAGGCGCGCAGGCCGAAGGCCGAAGCCTCGAAGGACGCGCTCGCCGCTGCTCCTTGTGTCCACAACCGCCAGTGCACCCGCCTCGTCCTTCGAGGCTCGCGTTGGCGTCGATCACCGACGCCGCCAGCGCCACCGGAAATCCCGGCTGCTGCGGTTCTCTTGCCTCTTTCTGCGGGCGATGTTATTTCAATCCTGCAACCGTTCGAGAAAGGAGGATCACGTAATGCAATATTATTTTCGGTTTAATCGCCAGCGTGGTCCCGTCAACGCCCTGCAAATGCGTTTGCAGGGCTGACCAGAGACCGTTTCTCGACATCTCCTCGTGGTCTGCCCTTCGTGGCCAATGCGGCGCCGTATCCTAAGGTTCGAGCGCGCATTCCTGTAATTTCCCGGGCCAATTTCCCGCAATCCCGTGATGGTTGAACGCCCCGGGTCGCGCGCGATACCCGATCAGGACCAGAGAACGATCATGACACTCATCGCTATCCGCAATCTCGGCGTGACGCTGGGCAATTCGTTGTTTTCCAAACTCAATCTCGTCGTCAATTCCGGCGACCGCATCGGCCTTGTCGCCGCCAATGGGCGGGGAAAATCGACGCTGCTTGCCTGTATCACCGGCGCGCTCGAACCAAGCGAGGGCGAGATCACCAAAGCGCGAGGGCTGACTATCGGCCATGTCGCGCAGAATGTGCCGCCCGCAATGTTCGATACGCCGTTTTACGATGCGGTGCTGCAGGCGCTGCCTGCCGATCAGGCCGAAAGCGAAAGCTGGCGCGTCGACGTGGTGCTGGAATCGCTCGAGGTGCCGGAGGTCATGCGCCGGCGGCCGCTGAAGCAGTTGAGCGGCGGCTGGCAGCGGCTTGCCATGCTTGCCCACAGCTGGGTCAGCGAACCCGACGTGCTGCTGCTCGACGAGCCGACCAACCATCTCGACCTCGAAAAGATCGCGCAGCTGGAGGGCTGGCTGAATGCGCTCCCCCGCGACGTGCCGGTTATCCTCTCCAGCCACGATCGCGCCTTCCTCGATGCGACGACCAACCGGACGCTATTCCTGCGGCCGGAGCAATCGCCGGTCTTCGCCCTGCCCTATACCCGGGCCCGCGCCGCCCTCGACGAGGCCGACGCATCCGAAGCCCGGCGTTATGAGCGTGACATCAAGGTGGCGGAGCAATTGCGCAGGCAGGCGGCCAAGCTCAACAATATCGGCATCAACTCCGGCAGCGACCTGCTCGTCGTCAAGACCAAGCAGTTGAAACAGCGGGCGGAGAAGCTGGAGGATGCAGCAAAACCGGCGCATCTCGAGCGCTCGGCCGGCGCCATCCGGCTTACCAACCGCGGCACGCATGCCAAGGTGCTGGTGACGCTGGAGGATGCGGCGGTGACGACGCCGGATGGAACGCTGCTGTTCAAGACCGGCCGGCAATTCATCTGCCAGGGCGACCGGATCGTGCTGCTCGGCCTGAACGGCGCCGGCAAGTCGCGGCTGGTCTTGATGCTGAAGCAGGCGATCGAAAGACCGGAGACCGCGCGCGATAGCATCAAGGCGACGCCGTCGCTGGTTCTCGGCTATGGCGACCAGGCGCTTGCCGATCTTGCCGACACCGACACGCCGATCGGCACGATTATCCGCCGCTTCGATGTCGGCGATCAGCGGGCACGCGCGCTGCTTGCCGGTGCCGGCATGACGATCGACATGCAGGCAAAACCGATCGGCCAGCTTTCCGGCGGTCAGAAGGCGCGGCTCGGCATGCTGGTGCTGAGGCTGACCGAACCGAACTTCACCCTGCTCGACGAGCCGACCAACCACCTCGACATCGAGGGACAGGAAGCACTGGAGAGCGAGCTGATGGCGCACGAAGCCAGCTGCCTGCTGGTATCGCACGACCGCAGTTTCGTGCGGGCGGTAGGCAACCGGTTCTGGCTGATCGAGAGGAAGCGGCTGGTGGAGGTGGGGAGCCCGGAAGGTTTTTTTGCATCGGTGGCGAGTGGGGTTTGAGGGTGTGCCGTGCAGCCCCCTCAGCCGCCCGTGAGGGCGGATGAGGGGGCCGGTGGCACGACGCCAAAAGCAGCCCAAAACTACCGCTTCGGTGCGACCAGGCAGAAGAAGGCGCCTTGTGGGTCCATGGCCTGGATGATCCAGCTGCCGCCGGGGACTTCCATCGGGCCGTGGACGACCTTGCCGCCGCCTGAGGTGACGCGTTCAATCGCGGCATCGAGGGTCGGCACGATGAAATAATAGCTCCAGAACGGCATCGGGATGTTTTCCGGCTTGGTCATCATGCCGCCGATCTGCTTGCCGTTGTGGGCGAAGAGGTAGTAGACGCCCATTGGACCCATGTCCATTTCACTGTCCTTCGTCCAGCCGAACAGCTTGGAATAGAAGGAGACAGCGTCTTTGCCGTTGCCGGCATAGAGTTCATGCCAGCCGATATTGCCGGGCGCATCGGGGGCTAGTTCCGGCCAGGTTTTGTCCATCGGCGCCGGCGTCATGATGCAGAGCACTGCCCCATGCGGATCGGCGACGACGGCGAAACGGCCGACACTCGGGATATCGTCCGGCGGACGGCGGACCGAACCGCCATTGGCGGCGAAATCCTTGGCCGACTGGTCAACGTCGTCGACATCGACATAACCCGTCCAGTTCGGCGGGATGCCCTTGCCCTCGAGTTCGGCCGGAAATTCCATCAGGCCGGCGACGCCGATGCCATTCGCCTCGAAGATCGTATAGGGCGGCATGCCCTCCACTTGCATTTCGGAAGTGCTCCAGCCGACGACCGAACTGTAGAATTTCGCGGCAGCCGATGTGTCGGGGGTCATCAACTCGCACCAGATGAACTTTCCATGCGTCTCAGACATCATACTCTCCCTTTAGGCTTGAGCGCCGTGATTGTCAGGTCTTGCGGGTGTAATGCGCTTCCATGAACTGTTTCCAGGCACCATCCGGCTGCCTGACGCTGGAGATGAAGGTGCGGTGATCGGCGTCGACGAAGGCAATCTGCTCGCGGTAATCGGCAAGCCCTTCGCTGTTGAAGTCGGGCCCTGTGGTATAGAGATCCAGCACGTTGCCCGAGGCGTCGAGTTCACCCTCGTAGACCCACATATAGTCCATCATGCTGCCGATCCAGCTGCCGACATATTTGCCTTTGGCGGCGTTATAGCCGAGCGTCAGGATGCTGGTGCCTTGCTTGCCATCCGGCATGCGGCCGGTGCCTTCGGCAACCCACCAGATGCCATGCAGCGAGCGGACGGCTTCGGTCCAGCGCTCGTCGCCGGACATTTCCGGTGCGGTGACGGTCCATTCGCCGATCAGCCTTTCCAGGAAGGAATGTTCCTTCAGCACTTCAGCGGTCTTCAACATCCTTCTCTCCCTTGCATGATGTTGGCCTTATTTCAGTGACAGCAGGATGGCGTCTTGGCAGCCTCGTCGTATTCGTCGTGGCGGCGCACGAAATTCATCGTGCTGTCCTCGTTGCGGCCCTTCGGCGCCCGGTCGAGGATCATCAGGGTGCCGATCAATTCCTCCGGGCCGCGGGCATAACTCGAATAGGTATGGAAGACTTCGCCCTTGTCATTGCGGTAGAAGGCGCTGAGACCCGGCAGTTCGTCATTGGCATCAGCCGGCAGCATGGGAGTGAAATTGTAAAAGACATTGTCTTTGGCAAGATCCTCTGGGCTGAAAGAGACGTGATAATCGAAATTGAAATCGCTGCCGAAGGACGAGACCCAGGGGAATTTCCAGCCCATGCGGCTTTTGTAGGCGGCGATCTTGTCGAGCGGCGCGCGTGAGGCGGCGACCCAGGTGACGTCGTGATGGTTCAGATGCGGCAAGGCGCCGTCGACATGATCCGACAGGAAGGAGCAGCCGGGGCAGCCGGCATCCCAATCCGGGCCGAGCATGAAATGGTAGATCAGCAACTGGCTGCGGCCGTCGAAGAGATCGGCTAGCGACCTCCTGCCTTCAGGCGTTTCGAAGACATAATCCTTGTCGACCTTCACCCAGGGCAGCGCCAGGCGCGCGACGTTGACGCTATCGCGCAGCCTCGTCGCCTCTTTTTCTTTTGCCAGAAGTGCACGGCGGGCTTCGAGCCATTCCTCGCGGGAAACAACTTCATTCTGCATGAAATGCGCCCTCCTCCGGCGCCTGCCGGTGAAGCCGGCTCATCTCCTTCTCCTTGACTAATTACATTGATATCAATAGAAATGAAGCATGTCAAATTCGATCGAGATTCCCTTTTCCACGACGCTGCTGGTGCGCGACACCTGCCTCTGCCTGCATGTGCAGCGCGCGGCGCGGGCGCTTGCCCGGCTGTTCGACGATGCACTGAGGCCGGCCGGGCTGACTAACGGGCAGTTTTCATTGCTGATGTCGCTGAACCGGCCGGAGCCGCCGCCGATGGGACCGGTCGCTGCCTTGCTGGCCATGGACCAGACGACGCTGACGGCGGCGCTGAAGCCGCTACAGCGCAAGGGCTGGGTGACAGTGGTGGAGAATCCGAGGGACAGACGTGGCCGGCTGCTTGTCCTCACCGGCGAAGGCAAGGCGGCACTGGCAAGGGCACTGCCAATCTGGGAGAGCACGCATGCGGGGATTGATGGCACGCTGCCGGATGGCAACTGCACGCGGCTGCGCGGCGATCTGCAGGCGCTGTCATCGATGACGGCAGAGATCCCGAAATCGGCACCCTCGCCCCGCCGCTCCCGTCATGGCGAAGAGGCAGCGGCTGAATAGGATACGCCTCCTGTCCCGCGAGGTCGCGGCAGCCGATAGGGCTGCCGCTCCCTTTGGAATCGATCAGGCAACTGTGACCGGAACTTCGGTCGACGTGCGCATGGCGTGGCTGTAGGGGCAGACGATGTGGGCGGCGGCGGCGAGCTTTTCGGCGGTTTCGCGGTCGAGACCGGGGATGTTTACCGTGAGCGCCACTTCGATGCCGAAGCCGGTGCCATCTTCACGCGGGCCGATGCCGACCTTGGCGGAGACCGTCGTGTCCTCCGGAATCTTGACCTTCTGCTGGCCCGCGACAAATTTCAAAGCACCGAGGAAGCAGGCGGAGTAGCCGGCGGCGAAGAGCTGCTCGGGATTGGTGCCGGTCGCGCCATCGCCGCCGAGTTCCTTCGGAACGGTCAGCGTCACGTCCAGAACGCCGTTTTCGGAAACGGCGCGGCCAGCGCGGCCGCCGGTGGCAGAGGCTTTGGTCGTATAGAGAATAGGCATGACGATCTCCTTTGATTGGCCCGTCGTTTGGGGCTGGACTTTTAATATTGCACAATTAAATTGTACGCAAGTGAATTTTGCAAATTGCATTTCGAATTCGAAAAGAGGACAATCGGACCTCAGGGATGATGGATATGAAAGCGCACACGATAAAGACGATGGAGATACCGCAGGAGGAAAAGCGGCTGGAAAAGCAGTTGTGCTTTGCGGTCTACGCGACGGCGCATGCTTTCACCCGCGCCTACAAGCCGATTCTCGACAGGGTCGGCCTGACCTATCCGCAGTATCTTGTGATGCTGGTGCTGTGGGAACGCGGCGAGCTGCCGGTGAAGACGATCGGCGAGCAGCTGGATCTCGATTCCGGCACGCTGTCGCCACTGCTGAAGCGGCTGGAACAGAACGGACTGATCAAGCGCATCCGCGACCTGCGCGACGAGCGGCAGGTGATCGTGTCGCTAACCCCGGAAGGTCAGTCAATGAAAGGGGAGATCGATACGATCATGACGGCGATCGGGCAAGCCGCCGGCTGCACGCTCGAGGAAATGGCCGCGATGCGCGACATGCTGCATCGGCTGCGAGGCAATCTCGGCCGAGCCGGCACGGGCGGCGGCTGACCGCATCCGCCCGGTTAGTCTAAGAGGGATAGCCTAACGGTTCTGCGGCCGAGGATCACGGCCGCTTCACAGCCGCCTTGGCCGGCGACCGGCGCTTCTTTGCGGGCGCTGCTTCAGGTCCGGCCTCAGCCTCCTGCTGCAGACGCAGGGCCTTCAACTTTTCCGTCTTCTTGTCACGGGCCGAGGCCTCGGCCGCGATAATGGCGCGCGCCGTGTGATCGGTCGCTTCCGCCTTGTCGCGAGACGAAAGCTTGGCGGGATTGAAGAATTCTCCCTTGGTGGCGGTCATGTGCCCCTTTCTCAGGTGATGACGGCTGATTTAGGCGCGATTCACGGCTGAACCATGGTTTCATGGTCGAAAGCCGCGATTGTGCGGCTAGGCCATGATCCCACAGCTGGCCGCAATTCCGCGGCCAAGCCGTGATTCGCCAGTCAGCCGTGATTCCGCGTTAGCACGCGATTCCACGGACGGACCGTGCTTCCACGTTGGCCGCGATGCAGCGGCCGGGCCGTGATTCCACGGCCGGGTTAGCGGGCGCGGAGAACCTTCTTCGGTGCCGGCAGCAGGCCTTCGCGCTGCAGCTTCTTGCGGGCAAGCTTGCGCTGGCGGCGAATGGCCTCGGCCTTTTCGCGGGCGCGCTTCTCGGACGGCTTTTCAAAAGCGCTGCGCGCCTTCATTTCTCGGAAAAGGCCTTCCCGCTGCATCTTCTTCTTGAGCACGCGGAGCGCCTGATCGACGTTGTTATCCCTGACGAGTACCTGCAAAGTGATATCCTTCCTGTCACGGCGGCGAGGCCGCACTGTCAATAATGAAACGGCGAAACTACTTGCCCGTTCTGATGCTCGAAAACTTCAGCCAGGGCTCTGCGCCGTCGGACTTGGCCGCTATCTCCAGGGGAGCTCTGGATGGCGATTCCCCGGTATCGATATCGGCCTCAGTAATGCGGCGTTCGAAATTTTCCGCGTCGAAGCGGACGCGATATTGCACATGCCCGTGATCGTTGGGCAGAATGCTGGCGATCCGGCAGCGCTTGTCGGCCTTCGCCGTGCGGGTAAGACCGGATTTCAGCACGATCATATCGCCGATCTTATAGTTTGGTCTGCCCATTTCAGCGTCCCTTCGACTTTCGGCTGCTCACTGGTCAATCAGAACGAGGTCATTCGGAAAAGCCCAGCGGTCAAAGCAAAAAGGCCGGGTTGGCACCCGACCTCTTCCAGTCACTCAGCCATTTCGCTGCCATTATGGTCAGCACAGGCGAATGACAAATCATGCGGCCTGAAGGTTATCGGCCGAATTCTTGCCGGACTTCTTGTCGCGGACGAGATCGTAGCGGATCTTCTGACCTTCAACGAGTTCGCGCATACCGGCGCGTTCGACCGCTGAAATATGGACAAAAACGTCCGTAGAACCATCATCGGGCTGAATAAAGCCAAAACCCTTGGTGCCATTGAACCACTTGACGACGCCTGAATTCATAACGATCTCCTTTTCAACCGTTTGTGTTTCGCCTGCGGAATGTCCGACAAGCCGTATCGATGTTGAGAGGATATCTGACGGAGCGCTTCAGCGCGTGGACAAAGGTCGCAAGCAATTCGATACGCACCATGTAGGATATTTAGCGAATTAAGCAATGGTTTTTTGAAAAATAAATCTCTCGCGGGCGCAAAACGGGCCGTTTCACCGGGGAAAACGGAGTAATCCGAGGCGGCTGGTTGACGGCCGCCTCGGTGACATTACTGCAAGACGACGATCGGCGCTTTCGTCGGAGCGCGATCGTAGAGATCGATGATATCCTGGTTCAGCAGCCGCACGCAGCCCGAAGAGACTGCCTTGCCGATCGAGCGCCAGTCGGGATTGCCGTGCAGGCGGTAGAGCGTGTCTTCCCCGTTCGAGAAGATGTAGAGCGCGCGGGCGCCGAGCGGGTTCTTCAGGCCCGGCTCCATGCCGCCGTTCTCGATCGAATATTTGACGAGTTCCGGCTGGCGGGCGACCATCTCGTTCGGCGGCTTCCAGCGCGGCCATCTCTGACGCCACTGGATGACGCCTGAGCCCTGCCAGGCGAAACCCTCGCGACCGATGCCGACGCCATAACGCATCGCCATGCCGTCACCCTGGACGAGATAGAGGAAGCGCGACGGCGTATCGACGACGATGGTGCCGGGGGGCTGGCCGGTGGGATCGAGGACGCGCTGGCGATAATAGCGCGGGTCGATCTGCTCGTAGGGAACGGCAGGGATGAGAAAGCCGCCGTCCTCGACGGGGCCATACATGACGGCAAGCTCGGCCCCGCTCGGCGTGCTCGACGCTTCCGGGGACTGGAACAGGCGCATGGGCGAACGGTAGGTGATCGTCGTATCGCCCGATGTTACCGTATTGGCCGAAGAGGCGCAGCCGGTGAGCGCGGATACTGCTGTCAATGCCGAAAAGGAAAGAAAGCTGCGGCGGGAAAGATGTCTATCGAAGCTCATGACGCGGGACTGATTTCCTCTGATGCGGGAATCCGAGATAACAACATCAGAAGATCTATCGGCTTGCGCCAAATAAACCATAGCTTCACGCAGACGTGTCCGGCCTTGGGCGGACGATATCGGCGGCGCTGTTGCAGCGCTACATCACAACGATCTCCGCCTTGGCAGGAAGGCGGTCATAGAGATCGACGACGTCCTGGTTCAGCATGCGCACGCAGCCCGACGAGGTGGCCTTGCCGATCGACTGCCAGTCGGGCGTGCCGTGGATACGATAGAGCGTATCCTGCCCCTCCTTGAAGATATACATGGCGCGGGCGCCGAGCGGGTTCTGGAGACCCGGGTTCATGCCACCGTTTTCCGCAGCAAAGGGGCGAACCTCGGGCTGGCGTGAGACCATTTCCACCGGCGGTGTCCAGCGCGGCCATTTCTGTTTCCACTGGATGACGCCGCGGCCGGACCAGGCGTAACCATCGCGGCCGAGGCCGACGCCATAACGCATCGCCTTGCCGTTCGCTTCGACGAAATAGAGGTAATGCGCCTTTGTATCGACGACCACGGTGCCGGGACGCTCGGTGGTCTGGTAGTCGACCTCCTGGCGCAGGAACTGCGGCTGCACACGGCTGACGGGGATGGCCGGCAGGGTGAAATCCTCATCGCGAAGCGCACCATACATCGCCATGTGCACCGGATTGGTGACCGGCAGGCCGTAAGTCTGATGGAACTGGGTCTTGTAGAGCTCGCGCGTCTGCGGCACCGGCTGATCGGGGATCGGCCGCACCCGGCGCGGATCGACGCCGGGCGGCTGATAGAAGACCGGCGAAGTTTCCTGGACGAAACGGGCGGGCGAATCGGCGGCGACATCGGGAATGAGGATGTTGCAGGCGCTCAGCGACGCAACGACCACCACCAGCCCGGCAATCGGGAAGACCCGGCGCAGAAAATTCATGGAACCACCCTTATCAACGGTCGGCAAGACAGCGACATCTGCCGGGACGATGGCATTCGCGGCTGGCGCGAGGCTGGTGTTGATGGCGGGCGGGAAAGCCGGGAGATTAAAACAACCAGAGCCGCTGCGCCTCGCCACTAAGGGCGGCGATTGCCCGCACGGCAAGATCGCCGTCCATCTGTAGAACGCTTGCGGCATGTCTCAATTCGGTCTCGTCCTCAAGTCTGGTGATGACCCAACCGATCTTGCGTTCAATGTCTTGCCCATAAGCTTGCGTCGCCTTCAAAACGGCGGCAGCGGGAATCTCCGTGTAGCGGGTGAGAAGCATGCCGAGGTCGATAGCATCACGGTAGGCGACAGCCCTGTCCTGGCAGCGGTTGGCGAGCAGTTTTTCGGTAAACAAATCAGGCAGCGACAGAATTGAAACATTCAGCCGCGAATCGAAAGCGCCTTCAAGAGCGATCCGCGCCTCGCGCACGATTTCGAAGCGAATAGGCTGGTCGTCGAGGGCAAGGACCGTCCGCACGCCGTACTGGTCCGTCCTGAAGTCCCTGAGCGTCGTGACCGGCTCCCCAAAAAACGCTCCCACGCCGCTTTCGACCGCCGCCGTGCGCAAGACGCGATATCCTTCGCTATCCGCACAGAGAAAATCGACGTCGAGCGACAGCCGGTATTCGTCGAGAAGCATGACAATGGCTGTTCCGCCGGCAAACCAACACTTGTTGGCCAGAAAAAAATCCGCCTTCATCAGCCGAAGGGCCGCAGCGATGGTGCGATGTTCGGAACGTCTGAATTCCATGATGGCCACCTGGTTTCTGCCCAAGCTTAAAGGCGAACGATAAAGAAACGGAAAATCAGGAGACGAGCAGAACACCGTTGCCGTAGGCGGCAGCCAGTTCGCGGATCAGCCGCATCTCCCGCTCAGTCAGCCGGCCGGTATCGACGAAACGCCAGTTGCGTTCATACAGCGCGAAAGCCTCGCAGGCAGGTATCGCGCGCGCGGGATCGCGATTCCAGACGAGCGATTTCAGCTCGGGGAAGTCGTTCGGCACAACCATGCTCTCTGCGTCCGTCTTCATGCCGGGAATATAGGCCTAACGGGCCTGTATTTGAAGCGGCGGCAAAAAATCAGGCCGCAACTCCATGGAAGAAGCGGATGCTCTGTTCGATCTCGGCCGGCAGCGCCGAGGTGTGATTGCCGGCGACGGTTTCGGTCTCGATATGCACGCCGTTGGCGCGGGCGCGGCGGGCCAGCAGATCGGCGCGGTCGTTGAAATGCGGCTCCTCCGTGCCATGGACGACACGGACCGGACATTTGAAGCTGTGGGCGTAACACAGTGCTGAACGCACCTCGAATTCACGCGTATTGCTGTCGTCGAAGCGGATATCCTGGGGATAGCGGTTGAAGAAGCGGAATGCGTCGGGGTTGCCCGATATCGGCGCGGCGGCGCGGAATTTCTGGGTGCTCATCGCCGTCAGCATGGTCAGCGTGCCGCCGATGCTGTGGCCGGCGATGAACAGGCGCCCCGAATCGACACCCGGCAGATGCGCCAGGCGCTCGGTGGCGGCGAGAACGTCGTCGACCTCGTCGTAGAAGCCGGAGAAATTGCCCATCTGGCCGTTTTCGCCGCGCAGCGACGGCATCATCACGATATAACCGGCATCCATATAGGGTTTCATCAGCTGCCAGTGGCCGGCGCCCATGGCGTTGCCGCCGTGCAGGAAGAGCACAGCCGGCTTGCCGACGCGCTCACGCTTGTACTTCGAGACCCAAGCGGCCAGTTCCAGCTCGCCGTATCCCGAGCGATAGAAGATCTTGTCGGCGTCGGCAGGTGCGCTCAGCAGTTCGTATTTGTCGGGCGCCGGGCCCTTCTGCAAAAGCTTGGTGCGGAAATGGTGGCGGACCTTGGCATAATCGCGCTTGGCAAGCCGCGGTTCATCCGGAACGTCGAACGCCGCTGCCATTTGCGGCAGGACGAGTGCGCCGGCAAGACCGGCCAGCACGGCACGGCGTTGGAGGAAAAAGGAATTCCGTTCATTCGAGCTCATAACGCAGCACCCAAATCATTTCCCCGGCACGCGAGATTTGCACCGGAAGATCGTTGCCGCCAATACACATCGTGTTGAAAATATCGTCCTGCGGCATTGTTGCACAGGATATTGGCCCTCACCCCGGCTTGGCGTCGATCATGGCGATCAGCGTGCGCAGCCGGTCGGCCTCGTAGCTGGGTTTGTCGGGGCGAAGGCGGGCGATGCGGGGGAAGCGCATGGCGACACCCGATTTATGCCGGGTCGAGCGGTTGATGCCTTCGAAGGCCACTTCGACGACGAAGCCGAAATCCTTGTCGGCGCGCACCGCCCGCACCGGGCCGAAACGTTCGGTGGTATTGTTGCGCACGAACTTGTCGAGCACTTCGAGTTCGGCATCGGTGAAACCGAAATAGGCCTTGCCGACGGGCACCAGCTGTTCACCGTCCTCGTCATCGGCCCAGACGCCGAAGGTGAAATCGGAATAGTAGCTGGAGCGCTTGCCGTGGCCGCGCTGGGCATACATCAGCACCGCATCGACATTATAGGGATTGCGCTTCCACTTGAACCAGGGCCCCTTCATGCGGCCGGCCTGGTAGACGCTGTCGCGGCGCTTGATCATCACGCCCTCGATGACCGGATCGGGCGGGGCGGCACGGAGACGGTCAAGTTCGTCCCACGACGAGAACGGCACGAGCGGCGAGAGGTCGAAACGGTCGTGGGGGGCGCGATCGATGATCTCGGCCAGCCGGTCGCGGCGATCGATATAGGGGTGGCCGCGAACATCCTCCTCATCGTCGAAAAGCAGATCATAGGTACGGATGAAGGCCGGGTAGTCGGCAAGCATCTTTGCCGTCACCGTCTTGCGGTTCAGCCGCTGCTGCAGGTCGGAAAAGGTTCGGGTCGGGCTGTTGGAGCGCGCGGTGCCGCCGACCAGCAACTCGCCATCGACGACGCCGGAAAAACTGATTGCCTCGAGAATATCGGGAAAGGCGCCAGATATGTCGTCGCCGGAGCGGGAATAGATCTTGCGCCGATCGCCGGAGCGGGAGAGCTGGACACGGATGCCGTCCCATTTCCATTCGGCGGCATAACTCGCCGGATCGAGACTGGTGAGATCCCCCTCCTCCACCGGATTGGCGAGCATGACCGAATGGAAGATCGCCGGGGTGGCCAGCACCGGCTTTTCGCCGCTAGCCGCCAGCCATGCGAACAGCGTCTCATAGGGCGGCTGCAGGCCGTGCCAGAGGGTTTCGATCTCGGTGACGTCCCTATCGCCGAGGTCGGCCAACGCCTGCTTGGCAAGCCGGGCGGAAACGCCGATGCGCATGGCACCGGTCGCCAGCTTGATGAAGGCGAAGCGGCCGGACGGATCCAGCCGGTCGAGCAGATCGCGGACGAAGCCGCGCACTTCGGTGCGGCCGAGCGCGTTCATGCCGGCGACGACTTCGCCGAGACGCGGCTGCGAAAGGGCCGAACGGTCGATATCCTGCTCATTATCCCAGACGAGCGAGATGGTTTCGGCGAGATCGCCGACATAGTCATAGGAATAGCGGAACAGCACCTCATCGATGCGCTCCAGCACCAGTTCGCGCAGCATGGCGGGCTTGACGTTGCGCACCTCCAACGTGCCGGCGATGGCGGCCAGACCGTAGCCGCGGTCCGGGTCCGGCGTGTCGCGGAAATAATCGGTGAGCAGCTTCAGCTTGCCGTTGCGGCTGGGGGTGAGGACCAGGCGGTCGAGGAGGTCGGCGAAGGCTTTCATCTTGACCTCCGCATTCCGGGGAAAGACCCCTCCCCAACTCCTCCCCACAGGTGGGAGGGGCTAATATGCGGCACTGCCTTGTCCTCCTTCGACCGCAGCGTTTTCGGTGATTTCATCGCGAGACGATGCGGCAGGTTAAGCCCCTCCCCCTTTTGGGGAGGGGTTGGGGAGGGGTTTTGATCCAGGGTGCCGCTCATCGCCTCAATCTGCCTCATCCTCATAACCGACCAGATGCAGCGGTTTGGCCTTGATGCCCTGCAGCTGGCACCAGCGCACCAGCGCCTCCTCGCGGCCATGGGTCACCCAGACCTCGGCCGGGTGCAGTTCCCGAATGGTTTCCGTCAGTTCCGGCCAGTCGCAATGATCGGAGATGACGAGCGGCAGTTCGACGCCGTGCTGTCTGGCGCGCTGGCGCACCATCATCCAGCCGGAGGCGAAGGCCGGCAGCGGCTCGTTGAAGCGGCGGGCCCAGCGGTCGGCGAAGGCCGATGACGGGCCGATGACGACGGCACCCTTGAAGGCGGATTTGTCACGGCTTTCGACCGTGGCCGGCAGCAGCTCGCCGAGATCGATCCCTTGTTCGACATAATAGTCGCAGAGTTTTTCCATGGCGCCGTGGATATAGATCGGTTCGGCATAACCGGCATCGCGCAGCAACCGGATGACGCGCTGGGCCTTCCCCAGCGCATAGGCGCCGACGAGATGGGTGCGCTCGGGAAATTGCCGCAGCGAGGCCAGCAGTTTGCCGATCTCATCCATCGGATCGGGATGGTGAAAGACCGGCAGGCCGAAGGTCGCCTCGGTGATGAAGACATCGCAAGGGACCGGAACGTAGGCGGCGCAGGTCGGGTCGGGGCGGCGCTTATAATCGCCGGAGACGACGATGCGGGTGCCATTCTTCTCGATGGCGATCTGGGCCGAGCCGAGCACATGGCCGGCGGGGTGAAAGCTCACCTTGACGCCGTTGACCAGCAGTTCCTCGCCGAAGGCCGCAGCCTGCTCGCTGGCGCAGAAACCCTCGCCGTAACGCAGGCGCATGATGTCGAGCGTCTGGCGGGTGGCAAGTACGTTCACATGGCCCGGCCGGGCATGGTCGGAATGGCCATGGGTGACGAGCGCCTGCTCAACTGGCCGCACCGGGTCGACATAAAAGCCGCCTTCCGGACAATAGAGCCCTTCGGGGGCAGGATAGAGCAGCGCATCAGGTCTCATGAAACGAGAGATAGCGGGAAATGGACGCGAGGCCAGAGGGCGAAAACAGGGATTGTCGAATGCGCCGGAAACGCGCAATGCATAAGCTCGACTCCATCGGACGCTGGTCGAAACAATTCGGACAGTAACGTCAATGGCCGCCTTTCCTCAAGACGGCCATGATGATCTCCTTGGCGGTGACGCAAGCCGGTTGCTCAGACGAGCGGTGTCATCAGCAGGCTCGTTCTGTCGTGGCCAACCAGCATGTCCAGTGACGTCCCAGCACGGACGTCTACCGGCTGCGGGAAGGTGTGAAGAACCTGGAGCCAGCCGCCATCATGATAGTCGTCGGGGTGATTGCTAAAAACCACGCCCTCGATCAGATCGACTTTCATCCACTGGACGACCCCGACTGCGGTGCCGTTTGCCTGAACAGGCACCGATATCTTACGCAACGCAGCAGTATGTTTGCGAGCGGTGAGATCCACTGTGGCGATCTCGAAATCATCCGAAAGCCTGGTCCACTCGGTCATCGTACCGTGAACCGGCAGACGCAGCGGGGCGAGCGCATTGAACTGCGACATGTCGAAGCCGCAGACCTCGCCGACATGGGCATAGTTCGAGAGCGTTTCGCTGGCAACCAGGCAGCCCATGGCAGCGGCGGCGCGTGGAATGACGATAGCGTCCTCGCGGACCAGTCGGGCGTGGGCGTCCTCGAAGGTTTTCAGCACGTCTTCGGCCAGGAGATCGCTGGAAAGGATCTCGGAAATCAGAATGTCGGCGCGAGCTTTCATCTCCCTGCCGACAGAAAGTTCGGTCGAGGGCTTTTCGAAGATATCGATCTGTTCGCGATAACCATTGGCAGCGATGATCCGCTCCGCGGTCTGCGCGATGACAGCCACAGTCTCACAGGTCGCGATATTGGTAGCGCCGGCGCGCGCCGCCATCATCGACAGCAGGCCGCTGCCGGCGCCGATATCGAGGATCTGCGCGTCGGCTCCGCGCAGCTCTATGGCACGGCGGATCGCCGCTTCGAAAGCGTCGTTGCGTCTGGTGTCGTTCATCATGGCGATGTGCCAGAAGGGTACGATCGATGAAGAGATGCGCCTTATCTGATGCCAGGCGTTGATATTGTCCGGCTGCAGCCGCAGAACATGACGAAACTCGGCAAGCGCCTCCGGCTGCCGGCCCGAATCGGCGAGCGCCACGGCGAGGTTGTTGCGCACGACAGGATTTTCCGGTGACAGGCCACGCGCCATCTCATAACAGCCGACCGCTTCCGCCGACCGGCCGAGCCGGCGCAGCAGCGCACCTTTTTCCATGAGGGCGACGAGATGGCCGGGATTGAGGCCGAGCAGTTTATTCCAGTAGTAGAGAGCGGTTTCGTCATCGCCTCTCTTTGCGACGACACCCGCCAGGAGCGGTAGAATATCTATCGTGCGATAGTCCTTGTGCAGGACTCTGACATAGGCTTTCTCGGCGCTTTCGAGATCTCCCGACGCCTGAAAACCCATGGCGTCATTCAGCGATTTGCGCGCGATCGAAATTCTTTCTTCCATATCGATGCTGATCATTCCGGCTCCCTGGCCTTCTCAATTCAAGCGGGGGAGCCGCGGATCGAGCACCGGCCATCGAACCGCACAATCCGCCCATGCATAGGAAGTCGCATGGGTGGGCGGCGGCCCGAAGGTTTCCGTGAACGAACGACAAACGAATCCTTCCCAGAGGATCCTACGTTTGCCGATACGAAAAAGTTACCGAATTCTTAAGAAATTCCGCTGCCGCGGCTCAACGCCGCAAGTCTTCATTTTTTTGTGTGCCGATGTCGTCAAGGAAGGACAACACCGCGGCGTTGAACTCCGCCGACCGCTGCAGCGGCGCAAAATGGCTGACGCCCGTGAGATAGATCATCTGCGCGTTGGGAATGCCGCGGGCAAGATATTCGGCGTGCTCGGGCTTGATGAATTCGTCGTGCTCGCCGAGGGCGATGGCGACCGATACGTCGACCCTGGCGAGATCGGCAGCCTGATAATTCGGCTCCGTCCGCATCATCAGGCTGACCGCCTCGACGAAGGGCTGAAAATCGTCCGGCGTCGCGGACAATGCGGCATAATCCCTGGCATGCCTGCTGAAACAGCGGTCGATGACCGGGGTCGGGACGAATTCCAGCGTGCCGCTCGGATCCATGTTGCAGGCGAAGAAGAAGACGCCCTCGACACGCGACGGCGCCGTCATGGCGAGGATCAAAGCGATGCAGGCGCCATCGCTCCAGCCAACGAAGGCCGCCCTTTCGAGAGAGAGATCGTCCATGACGGCGAGAACGTCCGCCGCCATCAACTCATAGGTATAGGGGCGGGAATCGCGGGTGCTTCTTCCATGGCCGCGGCTGTCGATCAGCACAACGCGGCGGCCGCTGCTGAGGAGCGCCGGGACCTGGTAGCCCCAGTTGCCGCTATGTCCGAGGCCGCCATGCAGCAGGATGACCGGCGGGCCGTCGCCATAGGTCGCATACCAGATGCGGGCGCCGTCCCGCCCAACATGACCTTCGACGGCGGCCGGCGGCAAGGCGGCCGCGCCATGCGCTTCGAAATGGATGAGCTCGTCGTCCTGTTGTTCCATCGCGATGACAATCCTTTCCGGCATATAAGCCATTGGCATAGAAAAGCCGGAAAAGAGCCCAAGAACAACCAGAATCGCTTTCTAGCTGTTGAATCTCTAGGTGCAATCAGGAGGAGCGGCATTGGGCAGGAAGCTTTTCTATTGCGCCGGCGCAATCGCACTGGCCGCGGCCGGCATCTACCTCAACAATACCAGCCTTCTGGCGGAGCAGCGTCCGGGAAAGCCTGAACTACTCGCCCATCGCGGCATTGCCCAGCGGTTCGACGAGACCGATCTGAAGAACGATACCTGCACGGCGAGCCGCATGCTGCCGCCGAAACATGATTACCTCGAAAACACCATCCGCTCGATGCAGGCAGGCTTTGCTGCCGGCGCCGATATTGTCGAGATCGACGTGCATCCGACGACGGACGGCGCTTTCGCCGTCTTTCACGACTGGACGCTCGACTGCCGCACCGACGGCCGCGGCGTCACGCGCGAGCATTCGATGGCGGAGATGCGAAAGCTCGACATTGGCTACGGCTATACCGCCGATGGCGGCCAGACGTTTCCGTTTCGCGGCCGCGGCATCGGCATGATGCCGACGCTTGCCGAGGTGCTTTCGACTTTTCCCGATCGGCGCTTCCTCATCAACGTCAAGAGCCGTGATCCATCCGAGGGTGAAAAGCTCGCAGCCGTGCTGAACGGGCTTTCCACTGAGCGACGGGCTCAGATCATCGTTTATGGCGGCGACGAGCCGATCGATGTCCTGCGCCGGCTCGTGCCCGATCTCAAGACCGCCTCGCGCAAGAGCCTGAAGACCTGCCTTACCGGCTACATCGGCTATGGCTGGACCGGCTTGCTGCCGGATGCCTGCAGACACGCCATGATGCTGGTGCCGATCAACATTGCGCCATGGCTCTGGGGCTGGCCGGACCGTTTTCTCAACCGGATGCAGGATGCCGGAACTGAGGTCTTCGTGCTCGGCCCCTATCGCGGTAGCGATTTTTCCGCCGGCATCGACGACCCCGCGCTCCTGGCGCGCCTGCCGCAGAATTATGCGGCAGGCATCTGGACGAACGAGATCGAAGCGATCGGCAAGGCTATGAAATGAGGAACCGCCGCGCCCGGTCTCAGAACTCCTGCCAGTCGCCGCCGGCAATTGCCGCATTGCCATGGAAGGCGGCGCTCACCTTCGCAGCCATTGCGCGCGGTGGCGATGCGACGGGCTTGGAAGCTGGAGTTGCCACAACGGGGCGTGGTTGTCGTGAGGCCAGGCCGCCGATGTTGAACTGCCCTAACAGCTGGAAGAGCGCGTCAGCCTCTCTGGCGAGACTATGGGCGGCTGCCGTCGATTCCTCGACCATGGCTGCATTCTGCTGCGTACCCTGGTCCATGGTGTTTACGGCGGTGTTGATTTCCTTCAATCCCGTCGCCTGCTCCTTCGAGCTTTCGACGATCGCGAGAACATTGCCGTTGACCTGCTGAACCTGGGCGACAATTTCCTCCAAGGCCTTGCCGGTTTCGCCAACGAGGGTCACCCCGCTCTTCACATGCTCGTTGGATGCGATGATGAGCTCCTTGATCTCTTTTGCCGCTTTGGCTGATCGCTGAGCAAGCTCGCGAACTTCTTGCGCTACGACCGCAAACCCTTTGCCGGCGTCGCCGGCGCGTGCCGCCTCGACGCCTGCGTTAAGCGCCAATAGATTGGTCTGAAACGCAATCTCGTCGATGACGCCGATGATATTGCCGATTTCCGCGGACGATGTTTCGATCTTCCCCATCGCCTCGACCGCGCTGCGGACCACCGCTCCGGAGCGCTCGGCATTTTCGCGGGTCCTTCGCACCAACTGGCCGGCTTCCTGGGCGCGGCTGCTGGAATCGGAAACCGTTGTGGTGATCTCTTCAAGCGCAGCTGCGGTTTCCTCGACGGAAGCGGCTTGCTGTTCCGTGCGCTTTGACAAATCGTCCGACGCGGAACGAATTTGCTGAGCTCCGGCAGCGATACCCGTTGCATTTTGGGCGACGACCTGCATCGCTTCGCGGAGCTTGGTAGCCGCAGCGTTGAAGTCGGTCCGGAGTTTCTCCAGTGTGGGAATGAACGGTGTTGCGACTTCCTGGGTCAAATCTCCGCCAGACAGGGCCATCAACGATCCTGCCAGCTGATCGACATTGTTCACGCGGGCAGTGACGTCGGTCGCGAACTTGACAACCTTGAATACCCTGCCGTTCATGTCGAAAATCGGATTGTAGGAGGCCTGGATATAGATCCTTTTTCCGCCCTTGCCTATGCGCAGAAACTCATCCGCGACGAACTCCCCACCCGACAGACGCTCCCAGAACCGCCGATATTCGTCACTGTTGACGTAAGCATTTTCGCAAAACATGGAATGGTGGCGACCGGTGATCTCCGCAATCTGATAGCCGAGAGCCGACAAGAAATTCTCGTTCGCCGACAGAATCTCGCCCTTCGGTGTGAACTCGATAACCGCCTGGACGCGCGAAAGTGCGTTCAATTTGCCGGCGTCTTCAGCACTTTGCAGCTTCTGCTTCGTAATGTCGGTCGCGAATTTCACGACCTTGTATGGTTTTTCGCCGCTGAAGACGGGGTTATAGGAAGCCTCAATCCAAATTTCCTTGCCCCCCTTGCCGATGCGCTTGTACTGGCGCTGATCGTACTCGCCTCGGCTGAGCTTCGCCCAGAACTCGCGATAGTCGGCCGACGCGGCGTCCGCCGGCTCGACGAATATCTTGTGGTGTTGGCCGACAATCTCAGACAACTTGTAGCCGAGCGCGGCACAGAAATTAGCATTGGCGGTTAGAATCTTGCCGGTGAGGTCGAACTCGATGATGGCCTGTGACCTGCTCATTGCCGCCAATATTGCCTTGGCATCAGATCCGAAACCAAACGCTATTTTCTTCATGCTGTTCCCCCTACTCAGGTCTGAACGAATGATTGGCGCGACCCATCACGGGCTTGTGCTGGACGAGCAACCTGAAAATAAAATCCGCTAAATTCATTAAGCACCCATTAACCGAACTGCTCGGCAAAGCAGCGCTTGGCGCCGGGAGCTTTTTGTTGGAATTAACAAATCCAAATCAATGACTTAAACTTCTCCATTGGAGAGACTCCAGGACGGTAGAATATCCCTCGGCGAGGATCTCGGAGGTCAAGCTGGGGATTTTTCACCTTGGCCTGTCCCCAAAAGCCCGAGGATTGGTTTACTTTTTGTTAAGTATTACCCGCCCCTTTATGCTTGTGTTCCGGTACCTGGCGGCCGTTCGATTCTTCCTCCGCGGCGGCAAAGTTGAATCGGCCTTCGAGCGTATGGAATCGACTTCCGAGACAGGCGCTTCGGCGGGTACACCAGTGGCCATCCCGCATGCGAACGGCGGATCGGAGAAAGACATGAAGCTCGAGGCTGAATTTAATCGAATCGAGGAAGTCGCGGCAGGCTTCAACACGCATTACGAAGTGTTCAAATATATGAAGGGCCTCACTCAGGACCTTGGAATGAATGCTTTCCTGATCATGACGCTACCCACGGTCGACTTCGTCGAAATAGGCGCAACCAAAATCATTACCAACTGGCCGGCGGAAATGGTGGATTATTATGACGCCCATAATCTGATGATCGACAGTCCGGTCATCCGTCGAATGCTGAGATCGACCAGCCCGTTCAATTATGATGTCGAAGCGATCAATACCGATCGTGGCGAGGGCAAGAAGTCCACGGTCATCGAGCTGTTCTACCGGTATGGCATGGGAAAAGGTGCCTATTTTCCTGTTCACGATGCCGCGGGCGGACGCGGCGCCATGTCGATTTCTGGGCTACGGAATTTCGACATGATCGAAATGGCGAAGCTCCTATTTATCGCCACACTCATTTATGACCGGCTTTCACAACTCACATTGAACGAGAAACACAAGCCCATCGAATTTACGCGGGGCGAACTGGACTGCCTGACGCTGACTGCCGGCGGCAGGAAGGGCAATGAAATTGCGAAGCTTCTCGATCTCACGGAGAATGCGGTCAACCATAACATCGGCAGCGCCATCAAGAAGCTGGGATGTACGACGAGAACGCAGGCCGTCGTCAGCGCTCTGCGGCTCAATATCATTCGTGTTTAGAAATCGCGGCGATTGGCAGGCTTGTGAGATTAAATCTCAGAGGTCCCGCGCCCGCAGCAATGCCGGAATCTCTTCCGGCGAAACCGGCTTGGAGAAGCGGTAGCCTTGCGCCTCCTCGCAGCGCGCGTGCCGCAGGAACTCCATCTGGGCGTCGGTCTCGACGCCTTCGGCGAGAACCGAAAGCTTCAGCGTCTGCGCCAGCGAAATCACCGCCGAGGCGATGGCGACGGCTGTTTTGTCGCCCGGCAGGGCTTCGACCAGCGAACGGTCCATCTTCAGGCGGTCGAAGGGGAAGGTCTTCAGTGCCGCCAGGCTGGAATAGCCGGAGCCGAAATCGTCGATCGACAGGCGCACGCCAAGCGCCCGCAGCGATTCCATCATGGCGAGCGCGCGGTCGGCATCCTGCATTACCACGCTTTCGGTGACCTCCAGTTCCAGCCAGCGCGATTGCAGGCGGTGGCGCTCCAGCGCCTCGGCGACGTGAGTGGCAAAATCCGGATCGGCGAATTGTTTGGTGGAGACGTTGACGGCGATCGTCAGCGGCGTCAGGCCCATATCCTGCCATAGGCGCGCTTGGCGGCAGGCCTCGTTCAGCACCCACAGACCGAGGGGAACGATGAGGCCGGTTTCTTCGGCAAGCGGGATGAAATTGACCGGCGGCACCCTGCCCTTGGCCGGATGGTTCCAGCGCACCAGCGCCTCGATGCCGGTGATGCGGCCGGTGGCGACATCGACCTGCGGCTGGTATTGCAGGAAAAGCTGGTCGCCGGTGATCGCCTGGTGCAATTCCTCCTGCTCGCCGAGCGGCATTCCGACTGGCGTACTGCCGCCATCGTGGTGCTGCAATGTGTTGCGGCCGAGTACCTTGGCGCGGTACATGGCGCGGTCGGCATTGGCGAGAAGCACTTCCGAGGTTGCGCCATCGAAGGGAAAGGCGGCGACGCCGATGCTCGAAGTGACGGTGATCTCGCCGCCGTCGCTGCGGATCGGCCGGTTGATGGCCTTCTGCAACTCGCGCAGACGGCGGGTGATGCCGGCATCGTGGCTCGACTGATGGACGAGCACCACGAGGAATTCGTCGCCGCCGAGGCGCACCACCATATCGGATGCCCTGACGCTGTTGGCCATGCGGGCGGCGGTTTCCTTCAGCACCTCGTCGCCGGCGGCGTGGCCGCGGCCGTCATTGATATCCTTGAAATTGTCGAGATCGATATAGGCGACGGTGACCTTGCGGTTGTTGCGCCGGGCCTGGTCGAGAATATTCGCCAGCCGTTCCTTCAGGAAGGCGCGGTTCGGCAGGCCGGTGAGATCGTCGTGATGGGCCATGAAGTGGATGCGGTCATCGACACGCTTGCGCTCGATGGCAATGCCGGCAATGTGGGTGGCGAGCGCCACCAGCTTCATCTCGTGCTCTGTGGGACGGCGGACTTGTCTGGAATAGAGCGCGAAAGTGCCGAGCACGTTATTCTGCGCGGTGGCGATCGGCGTCGACCAGCAGGAGCGGAAGCCGAAGGGGGCAATCAAGGCGCGGAAATCCTCCCACAGCGGATCGCTCATCACGTCATCGACGATCACGGCTTGGCCGCGCCAGGCGGCGGTGCCGCAGGAGCCGACCTTAGGACCGATCGTGACACCATCGATGAGCCGGCTGTAGCCGCCGGGCAGGTTGGGCGCCGCGCCGTGGTAAAGCCTGGTGCCCTCGCTGTCGAGCAGCAGCACCGAGCCATCGATATCCGTCAGTTGCTCCTCGATCATCAGGACCAGCGCCTCGAGGATCATCGGCAACGGCTCGTTGCGGGCGATCATTTCGAGCAGTTTCGCCTGGCCGCGATGGAGATCCTCCTGAAGCTTGCGTTCGGTGATATCACGGGAGACGCCGATCAGGCCGACGATCTCGCCGCGGTCGTTGCGCAGCGGTATCTTCGAGGTCAGCCGGCATATCGGCCTTTTGCCGCCGGGCAGGACGTAGCTTTCCTCCATGTCGATAGAGGCTTGTCCCGTCGCCATGATCTGCTGCTCGATATCGAAATGGCGGCGAGCCGTCTCGAAATCGAACAGGTCGAAATCACGCTTGCCGGTGAGCAGATCAGCGCTCTCGAGGCCGAGGCTGCTGGCGGTGACGGCATTGGCGAAGACGAAGCGGCCGTCACGATCCTTGACGTAGAGGAAATCCGGAAGTTCGTGGACGATTGCCTTGAGGCGCAGGTTCTCGATGCCTTCGGAGAGGTGATGGGCAGTCGAGGCCATCATCGCCTCCGTCGCGGCGACGACGCGCCGCGTTTCGGCCGACAGGGCATCGGTCGATTCCCATCGCCTGGCACTCGGTTCGTGCATGCCGCCATTCTCCCCGGTGGGCCGAAGGCCCACACCCCGCATCGTCACCCGAAAAATTCCCTTCAAAGTAGTCCCCATTCCCTTCGGCTTGCTTAAATGAAAGGGTGAACAAGACGACAAAATCCGCGGCGATATCCTGCCGTTGCCGATCGCCATAACCGCAAATCCGGCCGCCTGCCCCAGAAAGAGACAGGCCCCCTGGCATGTTTCCTGCTATGGACATGCCAATGAATGAACACGCCATGATCAGGGAGCCCGGGATGCCTTCACGCCGCGACATGCTGCTCCTTCTCGCCGCCTCGGCGATTGCGGACGGGGCATCGCGTGCGCTGGCCTCGCCGCGGACGGCGGCCGCCGAGCCCAATTTGCGCGGGACGATCGACGCAGCGGAATATCGCGCCATTCCCGAAAGCGGCGACCGCAAAAACCGCAACCTTGAGCAGATGATCAAACAGGCGGCGCGGGAAAACGTGCCGGTCTTCCTGCCGCCCGGCACCTACCGGATATCCAATCTGACCCTGCCCGACAATACACGCATATCGGGCGTGCCCGGCGCCTCGCGGATCGTCTACACCGGCGAAGGCCAGCTGTTTTCGGCCGAGAACGTGCGCCGCATCGAGCTTTCCAATCTCGTCATCGACGGCGGCAATCGCTCGCTCGCCGACCACGCCGGCGGTCTGCTGCAATTTACCGGCGTCGACGAACTGCTGATCGACAATTGCGAGATCGGCGGCAGCCGCAAACACGGGCTGCAGTTGGAGCGCTGCGGCGGGCGGATCGAGCGCAGCCGTATTTCCGGTGCCGGGCAATCCGGGCTTTATGCGGTCGATTCCGCCAATCTTTCGGTCACCGGCAACACGATCTCCGATTGCGGCAATGGCGGCATCCTGGTGCATCGCTGGAAGAAGGCGGAGGACGGCACAGTCGTTTCCGGCAACCGCATCTCCAACATCCGCGCCAATGACGGCGGCACCGGCGAAAACGGCAACGGCATCAATATCTTCCGTGCCGACGGGGTGATGGTGGTGAACAACCATATCTCCGACTGCGCCTTCACGGCGATCCGCGCAAATTCGGCATCGGACATCCAGATCAGCAGCAACCAGTGCCGGCGATCCGGCGAGACGGCGATCTATGTGGAATTCGCCTTCGAGGGCGCCGTCGTTTCCGCCAACATGATCGACGGAGCAGCGAACGGCATCTCGATCGCCAATTTCGACGAGGGCGGCAGGCTGGCGAGCGTGACCGGCAATGTCGTGCGCAACCTGACGCTGAAAGGGCCTTACCAGCACGAGGTCGGTTTCGGCATCGGCATCGCGGCGGAGGCCGATACGCTGATCTCAGGCAATGTGATCGAAGGCGCGCCGCGCTGGGGAATGCAGATCGGCTGGGGTCCCTATCTGCGCAACGTCGTCGTCAGCGGCAATGTGGTGCGCAAGGCGCCTGTGGGATGCGCCGTCTCGGTCGCCGATGGCGCCGGCACCGCCGTCATCACCGACAATATCTTCCAGGAAACCACAGAAGGCGCGGTTTTAGGCTTCCAGTGGGAGAAGAAAGTGTCGGCCGAGATGGCCGGCGGCGGCTCGCCTTATGCGCAGCTCACCGTCGAGCGCAACCGCGTTTCGTGACTTCGTTTTCGCGAGTGCCTGGAACTCCGCCATCAAAAGCTTTCATCATCCCATCAGCGGCAGGGACTTTTCCGGGGCCGATCGCGCAACTACGGTCTCTCGGAAACATTGAGGGGATACGTTCATGCTGACAATCTACGGAGTTTATCGATCGCGCGCCTCGCGCGTCTACTGGATGGCGGAGGAGCTTGGGCTGGAGTTCCGGTCGGTGCCGGTGCTGCAAGCCAAGCGGCTCGCAGACCCGCTGGCATCAGAGGCGCCCCTCAACACGCACTCCCCGGATTTTAGTGCGGTCAACCCGATGTCACAGATCCCCAGCATCAGGGATGGCGAGTTCGTCATGCACGAGTCGCTGGCGATCAATCTCTACCTCGCCCGTAAACATGGCGGTCCGCTTTCCGGGAAAACCGTCGAAGAAGACGGTTTGTTGACGATGTGGTCGATCTGGGCCGCCTCGCAGGTCGAGCCGGAGACGGTAAAGATCGTTCTGACCTATGATAACGGCCTGGAAAACAGCGATGAGGGCAAGCAGGTGATCGCCGCCGCCTGCCGCGCGCTGCGCCGGCCGCTTGCGGCTCTCGAAAACCACCTTGCCGGCAGGGAATGGATCGTCGGCGACCGCTTCACTGTTGCCGATCTCAATATCGCCGAGGTGCTGCGCTACGCCCAGAGCGAGGAGGCCGTTTTCAACGCACATCCCAATATCAAGGCGTGGATCGAGCGCTGCCAGTCTCGCCAGGCCTATAAGGCGATGCAGGCGGGCCGCAGCCTGGAGCCGGCCGAGGCCTGAGTTACCGGAACAGCGCCTGCGTGCCGGTCATTTCCTCGCGGATCCAGGCTTTGAAATCCCTGACCTTCTTCGGCTCGCGCGTGCCTTCGGCAGTGACGAAGTAATGGCCGAAGCCGGTTCGGGCGCGAATGCCGAAGGGGGCAGCGAGCCGGCCTTCGGCGAGCGCAAAGGCGGCCAGGGTCTGCCAGGCAAGCATGACGCCCTGCCCGGCGATCGCCGCATCGAGGCAGAGCGAGGCATCGTTGAAGACGTGGCGGGTCGCGGGTGTCGCGCCTGACAGCCCCGCCTCGCGCATCCAGACCTCCCAGGTGAACATGGCGCGGCCGTCGACGACGGCAGGCAGCGCCAGGATATCGGCTGGCTCTTGCAATCTCGCCGCCATCTCAGGCGAACAGACCGGAAAGACCTCCTGCTCCAGCAGCAGTTCGGCCTTCACATCAGGCCAATTGCCGGTGCCGACGCGGATGCCGATATCGACATCGCAAAGCGCCGGGTTGACGAGATTGGTCGTTGCATCCAGCCGCAGCTTGATATCGGGATGACGCTCGGCGAAGCGATCGAGCCTGTAGACGAGCCAGCGGGCGGCGAAAACCGGCGCCACCGAGATGGTCAGGATCGTATCGTCCTTGCGGCTTGCGATCGACACCGCCGCCGAAAGACGGGCAAAACCCTCGTTGAGCGCGAGCAGCACGGGCCGGCCGGCTGCGGTGGCGATCATTCCCCTGGCGGTGCGCTCGAAGATCACCTGACCGAGCTGGGCTTCGGCCTTGATTACTTGCTGGCTGACGGCGCCGACCGAGACGCCGAGCTCGTCGGCGGCCGCCTGCAGCGAGCCCAGACGACCGACGACTTCGAGCGCCCTGAGGCCGTTGATATGGACCGTGTTGAGGTTCTTCATGCAGTTTTTCTATAGCAGCGTCGCATTAATCTCAATTGAAAATCCGCTTAGGAGAGCCGACATTACTGCCTGCGACCATCATCCCGCACCGCCGGAGAAAGCGAGGCATGCCATGTCGTTGCTGAAGTTTTTCTTGAAGCCCGCCCTTGCCATGGGCGGTGCAGACACTACGCTAGTCTGGAAGGACGATCCGCTTCGGCATCCCGAGGTCGAACGCATGTCGATGCGCGAAATTGCCGATCTTCCGCTCGGAGCAGAGACCGGGTTTTCCGCCGAGGCCAAACCGCCGCTGGCGAAATGCGCGTGACGGTGCGCGCCGCTTAGGCGATCGATGCCTGCCAGCAAATCACCTGACCGTCTTCCGGATCGATGCGTTCGCCGGTGCGGATAAATCCGTTGCGTTCAAGGGCACGCTGCGAGGCGATGTTTTCCACGCCCGTATCGGCCGAAACGAGCCTAACGCGCGGGTCTTTCCGCGCCCATTCGAGCAATTCTCCGATAGCGCGCGTGACGTATCCACGCCGCTCGCGACCCGGAACAATCCCATAGCCTATGTGGAGTTCGCCGTTCTCAGGCGCACGGATGATGGAGCACAGTCCGACGATCTCGCCATCCTCGACAATCATCCAGGCGGAGGGGGTAAATTCGGCGCCGATCTCCGCGGCGATCCTCGCCAGCATCTCCAGAACATCCGGAGGGGCGATCGCGCTATCGGGAACCAGGCGCGTATCTGCGGGCGCGGCGCCGTTCAGCAACGCGGCGAAATCATAAGCAGTCAATTCGATGATCATATTCTTCTCGACATTGGACATGCGCCAGCTTTGGCGCGTCAAGGCCGAGCAGCAAGACTAGCCCTCGATTGAATTCGAGCCGCGTCTCGTCCTTCCGCCTCGGCCAGTGCGTTCTGAATATTTTGCGACGGCAAACAAAGGCGTTCTCCTATTGGGGCCTGATACCGGAATGAGCGAATGCGGATTGATACTGAAGCTCGCCGGCCTCTTTGTCCAGGCTTCGCAGGGGACCAATCAATTGCGTGATGTCATCCAGACGCCCTCCATCGTCACCCCATCACTTCCGCCTGAGATGCAGATCATCACCGACAGGCTGCCGTCGCCTCCTATGTCTTCCGTCGTGGGCGCAAGAGGCGAAACCCGGCGCTCGACACTCTGGTCAGACAGATCGAGAGCGAAATCAGCCGTTACGGAGGACTGGCCCTGGCAAGCTGAAGGGGCTATTTCGACAGAGCGGGCAGCCTTTCCACCGTAGAAAAACCTTACTTGGGAGCTGCATTCGGGCGACGCCACGCCAACCCGGCGTCGCGAAGCCCTATCTGTTTCAGCAAAGAGATTTTCAGTGCCAGCAATTCGAAAAATCCTGTTCGGACTCCTAGCAATTTTAACGGTCGTCATTGTCGTCAGCGCCGGCTGGCTCTGGCAGGTCGCGGGTGTTTATGGTTTCAACACCGTCCTGCGGCGCGGTGGAACCTATTGGGTCAAAGTCAAACCTGACGACGAGCGCCTTTCCGCCTCCATGCGGTTGGCGTTGAGCCCGGTAATCCCGGCCGTTTTGCCCGGGCCGCTGGTCTGGCAAGAGCCGGAGACGGGCTTCGAAGTGGCGGAGCTGCCGGTTCTTGCCGATGGCCGCGAGGTCGACCGGATCTTTCTCAGCAGAATTGACCCGGCCCGCTTTCGATTCGTCACCCGTAATGCGGCTGCGGGCGATACCGGCATCGACGAATGGGAAAAGGCTTTGCCCAACGCAGTGCTCATCGTCAACGGCAGCTATTATGACATGCATGGCAGGCCCGACACGCCGTTCATCAGCGAGGGTATTGCGATGGGGCCCCAGCAATATGACGCGAAGGCCGGCGCCTTCATTGCCGGCAAAGACGCTGCCGATATCCGCGATCTGACCCATCAAGATTGGCGGGTCGCCTTTGCCGGCGCGTCGAACGCCATGGTTTCCTATCCGCTCCTGATCGGCGACGACGGGCAGACTCATGTGAATGTGAAAAGCCGCTGGCTCGCCAACCGAACCTTCGTCGCCAGGGACGATTTGGGACGTATCGTCATCGGCACGACAAAGGACGCGTTCTTTTCTCTCGACCGGCTGGCAGAGTTTCTGAAGACCTCGCCGCTCAATCTCAAGGTGGCCCTCAATCTCGACGGCGGTCCTCTCGCCTGCCGAAGTGTCCGGCTGAATGACTATCGGCAAAAATTCTACGCTAGATGGGAAGCTCAGGTGGACGACGACAGCGTAAACCTGCTCAGCTGGCCGATTTCCGAGGCCAATTGGGCCATGCCGATGGTACTGACGGTCGAGCGGAAGTAGGTCGGCATCTGATCGAGCGCGGCGACAATCCAAGCGACCTGAACGTCTTCTCATCGCGCCGTGGAAACTGGTAAGCCATGATGCGCGGCCTCTTCACCAACAAGACGGTCCGCAATCTCGTTACGGCCGGCATCCAGCCCGGCTCCACGGTTCATGTCCCGTCTGGCGGGGCCTTGCGAGGGATCTGGCGATAGTCTCAAGGCTTGCCGCGCTGAATTGATCTGGCCCCGGCGAGGATTATCGCGAGCATCGGTGTCGGAATCTCGTTTCGCCAGCCGTCTTCAAGCCATTGTATAACGCCTTACATCGGCATCGATCTAAGGATAAAATTATAGGGAGGAAGCGATGATGATTACCATTACCGCCTTTGAACGCTCGCCGGATCGCGGCCGGGGTCTGGCGCGTGACATGCGCGTTCGCTGGGCGCTCGAGGAAGCGGGCGAGCCTTACGAGGTTCGTCTCGTTTCGTTCAAGACGATGAAGGAGCCCGCGCATTTGGCGCTTCATCCTTTCGGGCAGATTCCGACCTATGAAGAAGGCGATCTCGCTCTGTTCGAGTCCGGCGCGATCGTGTTCCATATCGCCGAGCGCCATGCGGAACTGCTGCCGGCGGATACGAATGCCCGGGCACGCGCTGTCACGTGGATGTTTGCCGCGCTCAACACAGTAGAGCCACCGATCTTCGAGCGCAGCCTCGCCACAATCCTCGAGCGCGACGAACCCTGGTACGAGCAGCGCCTGCGTGCCCTCGAAGACAGCATCTTCAAGCGGCTGGGGAGCCTTTCCGCTCGCCTTGGCGATGCCGACTGGCTCGATGGTGCGTTCAGCGCCGGCGACTTGCTGATGGTGACGGTGCTGCTCAGGGCGCAAGCATCGGGTCTATTGGAGGAATATCCAAACCTTGCCGCCTATGTCGCCCGCGGCGAAGCCCGGCCGGCCTATCAGCGTGCTTTCGCGGCCCAGCTGGCGGTGTTCACCGCCGCATCGGCAGGCTGACAAAGGTTCCGCTTTCTGTCCGAAGCGGGCGTGGTTTCAGGTTTCGGATCAATGAGGGGAAGGTGAGACAATGGCCGGCGACGTCGATGCAATATTTGAGCGCCTCAAGCAGCTGGCTGCGGAAGCAGGCTTGCTCGATGTCGAGGAAAGCACCTCCTATGGCAACCCGGCGCTGAAGGTCGCCGGAAGGAGCTTCGTCGCGGTGAAGGACGCCGAGACGATCGTGATCTCGATAGGTCTGGACGACAAGGATCATCTGCTCGAAATGGCGCCCGACATCTATTTCCAGACCGCGCATTATATCGGCTGGCCCCATCTGCCAGTGCGCGCCGCCGTGATCGGCGACGAGGAATTACGGTTGCGGCTCATCGGCGCCTGGCTGTTCCGGGCGCCGAGGAAACTTGCTGCCCGTTCCGGATATCAGCCTCGATCGTAGGCCAGCGCCCGCTGGACGGCGGGGCGCTGCAGCATGCGCGCGTGGTGATCACTGACCTTTTCGAAGCGGGCGGGATCGACACCGTCGGACGGCAGCCAGCCTGTCATCACGAAGAGATAGGGATCGGCGAGCGAATAGGCCTCGCCCATCGCCCAGGGGCCTTTGAACATCGTCTCTTCGATCAGGGTGAAACAATCCGCCATATTCTCAGGCACTTTCGCCTTCATCGCCTCGATCGCCGCCTGATCGCCGGCCCAGCGCGAGCCGCGCGGGCGATGGGCATGGTTCACATGCACGGTCGAACAGAGATAGCTGTTGAAGGCCTGCAGCCTTGCCAATTCGAAGGCATCGCCGAGCGGCGCCAGCTTGGCGTCCGGCGCGCTTTCAGCGATAAAGCTGAGGATTGCCGGGGTTTCCGTCAGCACGCCGCGCTCGGTGACAAGGGCGGGCACACGGCCCTTTGGGTTGATCTTCAGATAGTCCGGCGAGCGCTGCTCGCCATTGGCGAAGCTGAGCTTTCTCGTTTCGAAGGCGAGGCCTGATTCTTCCAGGACAATAAGGCTTGCGAGCGCGCAGGTTCCTGCCGCGTAGTACAATGTCAGCATCGTGATCCACTCCCTTTCGGCACGTGATATAGCGCAGGGATGGGTGCGCCGGAACTGGGGAGATTGGGTTTTGTCTCTGCGTCGGCGCGGGCGAGGAGCAATGATCGGCATGCCGTGCCGTCTCCCTCAACCGCCCCGAAGGGTCGGTCGAGGGAGTGAGCAAAGCCGCAAATGCGCTGAGCTTAAGCGAAGAGCAACGCTGAGGCGCCGCGCAAGTCTTCAGCCGCAGCCCGGCACGTCTTCCAGCCGATGCCAGACCGGGATGCCGCGCTCCCTGGCGATGCGCACGTCGTTATCCGCCCCCTTGGAATCGCCCGGCAGGCGCAGCACGCCTTCGCAGAGCTGCAGCAGCCGGCCGGCGACTGGGTGGAAAATCTCCTCGTAAAGCGCGTCCCCGACCGACTTACCGCCGGCGGCGTGCCAGATCGGCAGGGCCAACCATTCGCCGATCATCGGCACGTGGCCGGCGACAAACAGTGCGTGCGAGGGTTGCTCCAGCCGCTTCAAGTTGGCGGCCATTTTTTCCGGGTCGTCGCCGGTTCCGGACCGATATGGGCCGGCAATCAAAATCAACATCATCCACTCCATCGCTCCGCTTCTGCGTGAGCACTCCCGGCTTCATGCACGGGATTTCGTGAAAATGCATGATATTTCTTGAATGTCGAGTCTGTTCGTGCAATATCGGGCTAATATGTTTAATTTCGTGCAGAGACCCCATGCTGACGTCACAACGCAAAACCCTCATCCTCGACATATTGCGCCGTGATGGCCAGGTGATCGCCAAGCGCGTCGCCGAGGATTTTTCCCTTTCGGAAGACACGATCCGCCGCGATCTCCGGGAAATGGCGGCGGAGGGGCTGTTGAAACGGGTGCATGGCGGCGCGATGCCGCTTTCGCCCGACCTGCCGGATTTCACCGCGCGGGCCAGCGTCTCGTCAGAGATCAAGGCACGGCTCGGTGCTGCTGCGGCGGCGATGGTCAGGCCGGGACAGATGATCTTCCTCGACGGCGGCACGACGACGGCTGAGATCGCCCGGCACTTGCCGCGCGACATGCCGCTGACGGTTGCGACCCACAGCCCGACGATCGCCGCCGAACTCGAGCACCACCCGACCGCCGAGGTGATCCTCACCGGCGGCCGGCTCTACAAACATTCGATGGTGGCAACGGGCGCGGCAGCGGCAGCGGCGATCTCGCAGTTGCGCCCCGACCTGTTCTTCCTCGGCGTCACTGCCGCGCATCCGGTGCATGGGCTTTCCACCGGCGATTTCGAGGAGGCGGCAATCAAGCGGCATATCGCCGGCTGCGCGGCCGAAACGCATGTGCTGCTGACGGAGGAGAAATTCGATCTCGTCTCGCCCTGCCCTGTGCTTGGAATTTCCGAGGTGGCGGGATTGATCGTGCCGGCGGAGATGACGGCCGAGCGGCTGAAGCCCTATCGCGACCTCAACGGCGCGATCGCCGCAGCGTGATGGCGCGGCGGGCCGGCGGCGCGGCAGCATGCAGCAAGAGGCTTGCGGCAAGAGCCGCGACGAAGGCCGCCAGCACGGCATAAGCGGGCGCCATGCTGCCGGTTCCAAGAGTGAGCGCTGTCTGCAGATGTGGCTGCACCAGCGCGATGGCGACGGAAAGTGCCGGCATGTCGAGCAGGGTTCCGGCGGCTCGCGACAGTTCCGACATGAAGGCTACCCCAGCAAGCGCGCCGTAGACGGCCGTCAGGCCGAGTGTGAAGCGCAACGGCACCGAGGCTGCGAGCGGCATGTCGCCATCCTCGAGGGTAAGCATGAGATAGGCGACGAAAGCGGCCAGAAACAGGAAGGCGACAGGCAGCGCCGCCACCGTGGCGGGTCGCGTCAGAGCCGTTGCGTCCGCTGCCAGGAAGAGGAGGACCGGCGTGGATGCGACGAACCAGACCGCGACAATCGGCCCCCAGAACCAGATGAGCGAGAGATAGTGAAGCCGGAGCAGCGTCGCCATGAAGAGCACGCCGATCGCGGTCCAGATGCAGGCGGGTTTGAGCACGCTCGATATTGTCAGGATGGCCGGTTCGCAGGCGCCGGCCATATTCCCACAGCCGGACAATTGCATAACGAGCCAGGTGATATAGTCGCGGCTTAGCGCGGTGAACATGAAGATGCCGATACCCATCAGCATCCACCAGAGATAGCGGCCTGCAAACATGCCCTGCCCTCATGGCTTGGACTGTGCTCACGTCGCCCCGAAGGGGTGAATCCGCGATCGTAGGACGCACCCTCTTTATATTAGGTAATTCTTATTTTTCTAATAACTTATACATGCGCCTCGCACTCATCCGGCCAAGGCGGAAGTGACCCTGACATCGCCGACATGAATGCCGTTCCAATTGCGCATCGACGTTGCGGCATGGGCCATCAGGGCGGCATGCACCTTCTCTTCGGCCTCGAAGAAGCGGGCGAGTGTCGCCGCCACCATGGCTTCGGCTGCGCGGGTGGTACCATCCTCGCATTTCAGCGCAATGGCGATGCCCTTTTCCGGGATGGCGGCGCAGAAAACGCCCTCGGCGCCGGTTTTGACGAAGATGCGACCGGGGGCGATCTGCATCAACGTGGTGCAGGCGCGGCCGGAGCCCGCGACATAGAAGGGCTCGGCCATGCAGGCCTCGACCAGGCGGCGAGATGCCTTGGCGCGTAAGGGCTCCAGACCGACGCCGGTCGCCATTTTGGCAAAGCCGTGGGCTAGGCTCCTGAGCGGCACGGCATAGGTCGGGATCGAGCAGCCGTCGGTGCCGCAGCTCTCGGCGCCAAGCACGGCGCCGGTCAGGCTTTCCATCGCCGCGCGGATCTCGACTTGCAGCGGATGCTGGTAGCCGACATAGCCTCTCGGATCGACGTCCTGGTGGCAGCAGGCGCAGATGAAGCCGGCATGTTTTCCCGAGCAATTGTTGTGCAGCGCGGTCGGCGCATCGAGCGTGCGGGCCTGATGGATGAGGGTTTTCTGGTGGAACGACCAATGGGCGCCGCATTCCAGCACGTCGGCATTTCGGCCGGCGCGCGACAGCATCGACGCGGCAAGCGCTACATGCTCGTCCTCGCCATTGTGCGAAGCGCAGGCCAGCGCCAATTCCTTGTCACCGAAACCGTAAGCATCGGCTGCTCCGCTTTCGACCAGCGGCAGCGCCTGCATCGCCTTGCAGGCCGAACGCGGGAAGACGGCGGCGTCGATATCGCCCAGCGAGAAGACAAGCTTGCCGTCGCCATCGACGACAGCCACCGCGCCGCGATGGCGACTTTCGACAAGCAGGCCGCGGGTAACTTCGACGGTGACGGGATTGGTCATGGGCTCTCATCCGGGTTCTGACGGGTTGCGGCAGGCATAACGCGTCAGGGGGCGAAAGCCAACGGTGTTGACGTTTTGTCCCGGTGTAGCGACGGCCACTTAGCGGCTACCGCTCCGCGCGTGGCGAGTTTGGCGGAAACGCGCAGCCAATCTCCGTCATCCCAAGCCCTGAGCCTGGGATCCAGGCCTCGCTCAATCCGGCAAGTACCGATGTTCCGTCGCACAGCCATCACAGCATCCAAACGATCATCACAAGAATTGACCGAAGTGATCGAAAACTATCATTTCTCTGATGTAGCCGATGCGGCTAAAGGTGGTGCATCAGGAACCGCCCCATGCCATCCACTTTTTCCTTGATCCTGCGCGATAACCGGATCCGCATTCCGGCCGTGACGCTCGTCGCGCTGGCCTTCACCTATGCCTCGACCGCGCCCTATCAGTCGATCATCGGGATCAACGAACTGGGCCTGAGCAACGGCGTCTATTCGGCGCTGATCTTCTTCTCGGCGATCGTCAACGTTACCACAAGCCTGACGCTCGGCATCTGGTCGGACAGGCTGAAAGAGCGGCGGCCGCTGGTGCTGGGACTTTCCGTCGCCGGCATGCTCGGCTTCGGATCGATCGCGATCTTTCACAGCCCGGCGGTCTTCATCGTCTCGACGCTGTTGCTGGTGCCGATGAGCAACTCCACCTATTCGCTGCTGTTTGCCAGCCTGCGCGCCAGGACCAACCAGATGGATCGCGGCCAGGCGGCGGGGATCACCGCAACGGTGCGGGCGCTGTTTTCCGGCTCATGGGCGCTGGCGCCGGGGATGATCGGCCTCTATCTGGTCAATTCGCCGTCGATGACGCCGGCCTATGGGATCGCGGCCTTCGCAAGCTTCACCTGTTTCTGCCTGTATTTCTTCTTCGCGCCCGGAAACGGCACGGCCGGTCCGTCCCCCGATCAGCCCGGGTTCTTTGCATCGCTGAAGCGGATCTTCATGCCCTATGTACTTTCGCGCGTCATCGTCATGGCGTCATGGCGCTGCTCTTCGGGCTGCAGCGGTTAAACAGTATGCTTCTGCCGCTGATCATCACCCATGCGGCTGATGGAAGCGTGGTCGATGTCGGCTTCATCGCCGGGCTGACGGCCTTTCTCGAAATGCCGTTCATGATGATGTGGGGCATGGCGCAACGGCGGTTCCGCACCGTGCATGTGCTCGCCTTCGGAGCGCTGATCTATTGCTGCTATCTGCTGCTGCTCGGATTTGCCTCGGCGCCCTGGCACATCTATGCGCTGCTCCTCCTCAACGCCTGCGGGGCGGCGGTGATCCTCAGCGTGCCGATCACCTATCTGCAGGACCTGATCGCGGACCGACCGGGTCTCGGAACCTCGCTGATCTCGCTCAACACCTTCATCGGCACCGGCATCGCCGCCGGGCTCTTCGCCTTCGGCACTGCGATCACCGATTATTCCGGAACCGCCTTCGTCGGCGCCGCTGCAGGTCTCGCGTCGATCGGAGTCTTGCTTTATCTCGAAAGCAGCAAGCGTCAGGCGCAGCAGCCGGCCTGAAGCGCGAGCTGCTTGCGAGCGGTATCGGTCAACGACGCGTGATGCGGTAGGCGCAGCGGCGGGCGCCGAGCAGGATGTGTTCGCTGCGCTCGACGTCGGCGCCGAGGGCGGCGCGGAAGGTTTCGAGTTCCGAGCGGCAGAAGCCGGCGCAGGCGGTGGCCGCCGCGCAGATCGGGCAGTGGTTTTCGACCAGCATGAACGAGCCGTCCGCCTCGCCCCAACTGTCGGCCATATAGCCCTCGCGGGTGCGGATAGCGGCCAGGCCTGCGATACGCGCGGCAAGGTCGCCGACACTTTCCAGTTCCTGCCGATAGCGCTGCAACGTCTCCGCCTCGCGGGCGGAGATGACGGTGTCGAGGGCTGCGGGGCCAAGCTGTTCGACCAGCGTGCCGAGCAGGCCGGCGGCCAATTCGGCATGGCCGTCGGGGAATTGACGGTTGCCCGCAGCGGTCAAGTGCCAGAGCTGACGCGGCCGGCCCCTGCCCGTGGCGCCGACGGTGACCGGTTCGACCAGCCCCTGCTCTGCCAGCTTGGCGAGCTGCTGACGGGCGGCCTCGCCCGAAATGCCGAGCGCATCGCCGATCGCGGCGCCAAGCTGCGGGCCCTCGGTTTTTATCAGGATCAGGATGCGGTTGGCGGGGGACTGACGCATACTTTTCCAAGTGACATCTTGTTTTAATCCGGATTGCATATAATTTCCAATTTATAACTTGGAAAATAATCCTTCGCCAGCAAAAACTCGGGATCGTCCCATGTCCGATATCGAACAGACTACAGCCGCCCCCAATGCCAGCTCCCTCCTCCGCCTTTTCCTGCCCGAGCACCTGCCGGCAACATTGATGCTTGCCGGCGGCGTGGCGCTTTATGCGGTGGAGAGCTACATCATGGCGACGATCGCGCCTTCGATCGTGCGCGACATCGGCGGGCTGGCGCTGTTTTCCTGGGTCACCAGCCTGTTCGTCGCCGCAGCTGTGCTCGGCTCGATCTTCGTCGCCATGCGGCCGCGGGGGATCGGGCTTCGCGCCATCTATGTGATCGCCGCGCTGGTCTTCGGCGTCGGCAGCCTGATTGCTTCAGCCGCACCGTCGATGCCGGTGGTGTTGCTCGGACGCGCGGTGCAGGGTCTCGGCACCGGGGCGCTGGCAGCGCTTGGCTATGCCTTCATCCGATTCGTCTATCCCGAGCCGCTATGGACGAAGGCGTCGACGCTTTATGCGGCGATCTGGGGTGTGGCGACCGTCATCGGACCGACGCTCGGCGGCTTCTTCGCCGCCGGCAGCAGCTGGCGCTATGCCTTCATCGTGCTGGTGCCGCTCGGCCTAGTGATGGCGGTGCTGGCGCCGCGGCTGTTGCCCGAGGTCGAAGACGACCGTGAGCAGGCCAAGACGCCGGTTGCCCAGATCGGGCTGCTGCTTGGCGCCGTGCTGATGGTCAGCACCGCCGGAACGATCGAAACGACGGCTGCGAAAATCGCTTTGATCGCGGCCTCGATCGCCGCGGTCGCCGGCATGCTTTTCATCGAGGGGAGAAGCCCGAACCGGCTGCTGCCCTCCGGCGCCGTCAGCCTTTCCAGGCCGATTGCACGCGTTTACCTGACAATGCTCGCCATGACGGTCGTGCTCGTCAGCGACGTCTTCATTCCCTATTTCCTCCAGGTCCTGCACGGGGTGACGCCGCTTGTCTCGGGTTATCTCGTCGCCCTCGTCGCCCTCGGCTGGACGTTTGCGGCCTTCCTCAGCGGCTCGCTGACCGGCCGGAAGGCGTATTTGGCCATCGTTGCCGGTGCGCTTATCGAGGCGGCGGCGACGGCCTGCCTCGCGCTCTTCCTCGCCAGCGACAATCCGAATGCGCATGTGCTCATCATCGTGCCGGCAGCGATCGGCATGTTCATGATGGGCGTCGGCGTCGGTCTTGGCTGGGCGCATCTCGTCGCCATGGTCCTGACGCTGGTTGCCGACAACGAACAGGACAAGGCGTCCTCGGCGATCCCGACGATGAGTTCGCTCGGCGGCGCTTTCGGAGCCGCTTTTGCCGGCGTCATCGCCAATGGCGCCGGCCTCGTCGATCCCGGCGGTGTATCAGGGGCGCTGTCGGCGGCCTACTGGCTCTATCTGCTGATGGCGCTGCCCGGCGTTCTGGCTCTCGGCGTCTCACTGACATTGATGCACGTCGCCCGCAACGCGGATAAAACGCTCAGCCGAGGCGCAGCATGATCTTGCCGACGTGGCTGCCCTCTTCCATCAGCCGATGGGCTTCGACGACCTCTTCAAAGGCAAAGACCTTGTGGATGACGGGGGCGACGGTGCCGGCTTCCAAAAGCGGCCAGACCTCGGAGAGCAGGTCGTCGCGGATGGCACGTTTTTCTTCCGCGGTGCGCGGGCGCATCGTGGAGCCGGTGACCGTCAACCGCTTGACCATGATCGGCTGGAGATTGACCTTTTCGGCAACGGCGCCGCCGAGGAAGGCGATGATCGACAGGCAGCCGTCTTTTCCAAGCGATGCGAGATTGCGCTCGAAATAGGAGGCGCCAATCATGTCAAGGATGATGTCGACGCCGTGGCCGGTCTCGGCCTTGATCACCTCGGCGAAATCCTCGCGTCTGTAGTTGATCGCCCGTTTGGCGCCGAGCTTTTCGCAGGCATCGCATTTCTCACCTGAACCGGCCGTGGCATAGACCTCGGCGCCGAAGGCACGGGCGAGCTGGATCGCCGTCGTGCCGATGCCGCTGGAACCGCCATGGATCAACACGGTCTCGCCTTCCGTCAGCCCGGCCATCTGGAAAAGATTGGCCCAAACGGTGAAGAAGGTTTCGGGAAGGGCGGCAGCCTTGACCGCATCATAACCCTTGGGAAAGGGCAGGATCTGGCCGGCCGGCAGCAGGCAATATTCGGCATAGGCGCCGCCATTGGCGAGACCGCAGACCTTGTCACCGACGCGATAGCCGCTGACGCCTGCGCCAATCGCGACGATTTCGCCAGAAAGCTCCAGGCCGAGGATCGGGCTCGCACCCCTGGGCGCGGGAT
Organism: Rhizobium sp. NZLR10; assembly: GCF_019685125.1. Lineage (NCBI taxonomy): Bacteria > Pseudomonadati > Pseudomonadota > Alphaproteobacteria > Hyphomicrobiales > Rhizobiaceae > Rhizobium > Rhizobium sp. NZLR10. The sequence goes on from NZ_JABDWE010000004.1 coordinate 302,589, forward strand.
AGCTGCCCTGGCGCTGGGCGACATCGGGGCGGTTGACGCCGATCGCCTCGGCGCGGACGAGAACCTCGCCCTCACCCGGCACCGGCAACGGGCGCTTGCCAATCGTCATCACCTCCGGTCCGCCGAAGGACGGCAGATCGACGAAACGCATTTCCTGAGGCAGTGACATAGCGCGACCCTCCCTGAAGCATTTTTCAGGCATTCCGGACGCAAAACCGCTGCACACTTTTGCTTGAAATGCTCTGCGCCAAGGAAATAAGTCAGCCCTGCAGGCTTGGGAAGGCCGGAAATGGCAAGGGCGTCAATTCGCCTCGCCCGCTGCATAAGCTCTGCAGCGTCCTTGCGCGTCTAAATAGACGCACGGCGCTGGAGGAGATGGAAGATGAGACCTTCCTCGCTCTCTTTGGCGGCCGATTTGATGACGGCGATCTCGGCGCTGACGCGGTTGATATCGTCGATGACGAGGCCTTCCGGCAGTTCGATGACGCCGATCGAGCAGCGCATCAGCGGAAACAAGGCTTCGGCGCCGGCGCGGTCGTGACCGAGGATGCGGCCGGCGGCGCGGTGCTCGTCGGAATAAAGGTCAAGCACATCGTCGTGGAAATCGCTGATCAGCCGGTCGAGGATTTCCGTCAGCTCCTCCTTGGTCCAGCCAACGACGCCGATGAAGAAATCGTCACCGCCGACGTGGCCGAGGAAATGGCGCTCGGCGAAAAAATAGCGGCGCATCAGCGCGGCAAACAACGAGATCGCGTGATCGCCGAGATGGAAGCCGTAGGCATCGTTGAACGGTTTGAAATTGTCGAAATCGCAGTAGCAGAAGTGGCGGACCTCATCGCCGTCTCGGCCGGACTGGCGCATGAAATCGCGGATGGCACGATTGCCCGGCAGGCCGGTCAGCGGGTTCTGGTCCTGGGCGGTCTTCAGCTGTTTCTCGTTGATGACCTTGATCAGCGAGGCGGCGGAGACGACGCCGGCATAGCGCATGTTATCGGTCAGGATCAGGCAGTTGCTGCCTTCCATATTGGCGAAGATCGCCATCAGCTGCTCGGCGTCGCTGTCGAGGCCGACGATCGGCGCCATTTCGACGAAATGCGAGATGCTGCGCTCGTACATCTTGTTCTTCAGGAGATCGCGGCCGAAGGGCTGGTAGATATATTCCTTGAGGTGTTGCTCGTGGATGATGCCGCGCGGCTCGTTATTGGCGTTGAGCACGGGAAAGAAGGCCTGGCGCGGGTTGCGGCGGAAGAGTTCGAAGACGCTGTCGATGCTGTCGTTCTCGTAAACCGTCGGCAAGAGTTCGATCTGCTTGCGGATGAGGATTTCGTCGAGCGACTGGCTGTTACGTTTGCTTTTTCCGAGTTCCTGCAGATGCGGGAAAGACGGCGCCAGCTCGGATATGTGCGTCGTCGGACGGGAGATGAACCAGCCCTGGACGAGGTCGACGCCATATTCGCGGCAAGTGATGAATTCGGCCTCGGTCTCGATGCCTTCGGCGATGACGCGGGTGCCGAGCACATGGGCGATGTTGACGATGCTCTTCAGCAGGTGGCGCTTGCGGGGGCTGCGATCGATCTCGGCGACGAAATGGCGGTCGATCTTCAGGTAATCGACGGAATGATCGCAAAGCAGCTTCATCTCGCCGTGACCGACGCCGAAATCGTCGATCGCCAGCTTGAAACCGGCCTTGCGCAGCTTCGACACCAAGGCGGAAAATTCCGGCACGCTGGTGTTGTCGAAGCGTTCGGAGAACTCGAAGCAGATGGAGGATGGCGGAACATTCGCCTTTCGCAGGTGCTGTAGCAGGCTCTCGACCAGGCGTTCGCCATCAGGGATCAGCCGGACATCGAGATTGAGAAACAGCGTCGAGGTGGAAAAATTCGACAGCGTCGCGAATTTGGCGAGCGCGCGGCTGGCGAGCATCTGCTCCAGCTGCAGCAGTTGGCCTGCCTGATGAGCCTCATCGAGAATGTCGACCGGCGTGTCGTAGCCGATGCGCTCCTGGCCGCGCATAAGGGATTTATAGCCGAACACCGTGCCGGTGCCGGCCTCGACGATCGGCTGAAAAGCGTTCTCGACCACGAGCTTGGCAAACGTGACGATCTGGTCGCTAGCATAGCGGCGCAGGACGCCGGGCTCGACGTTGGCAGCCAGGGAAGTCCCGCTCTTCATTTGGCTGATCTCCACTGTGACTTGTTCTTCTTGGTCAGGAAGATGCCCCGGAAGGATCAATGAACCCTTTCGCCAATATGAAAGTTTTGTGAAAGACGCAGGACGCGGCCACGCGTTCCGCGTTTACTTTGAATTCAAAAATACAATCAGGCGCTTCGTCAGGCGGAGCGGCGGCGCTCGGCCTCGTGATCGGCGAACATATCGGCGACACATCTGCCGCCGGATGGAGCGCCCTCGTCGTCGAGAACATTGTCGCGGAATTCGTTGAGCTTGCGGGCGGTATCCCAGAGGCGGAGCGCCTCGCGGACGACCTCGCTGCTCGAGGCATAGCCGCCATTGTCGACGGCGGCGCGGATGCCCGCTGCCTGTTGCGGAGAGATGGAAACGGTGACCATCGGCATGAACTTCCTCCCTTTTTTATTCAGGCAGAACCCTGCCTTTGGGGGACGCATGACCATTTGCGGCGATCGCACACAGGGCCACCCGCTTTTGGCGAGCGGTCCATACCCCTTAAGTCTAATCCCCTGTCATGCCCTTGTCAAAATAGGCGTATCAAAAAGGCTTTAACTACGGATGCCGAGGCCGAAGGCGATCATCGTCGAGCCCTGGATGATGAGATCGGCGGCCAGGAACAGGCCGAGGATCCAGAGGCTGTTCACCGGCCAGCCCAGGGCGATGACAAAGCCGGCCAGCGCCGTTATGACGCCGCTTGCAACGATCCAGCGCCAGCCCTTCAGCGGTCGCATCCGCATTCCAACCCAGAGACGGAAGATGCCGGCCACCAGCAGGGCAATGGACAGAAACAGGGTCAAGGCCGCCGAGGTAAAGATAGGATTGATGAAGGCGCAGATGCCGGCAAGCACATAAAGGACGCCGCTTAGGGCCCAGAAGAGCACTTGATCCCAACGGCGCAACTGAAAAGCGTGGACGAGGTAGATGACGCCGCCTGCCAGCATCAGCATGCCGACATAAAAGACCGAGGCGACGGTCGCCATCAACAGGTTGCTGAGAGCGATGAGGCCGCAGATAAGAAGCAGTACGCCGAGGCCGAGAAACCATGCCCATTTCGAGCGCAGCGAGGATGCGGGCATTTCGTTGAAGACGCTGGTCATAGAACACCTCCTGATCAACTCCTAATATGTTGCCCCAGTTCTTCCCTAAAAGATGTGCGCGAAATCAATTCAGCAAATATTTTTGTTGATTGATCAGTCAATCAAAAATATCCTTACCGACAATAGGGGAGTTGGCGGTTGCCTAAAGTTGGAATGGAACCGGTGCGCCGGAAAGCGCTTGTCGATGCGGCGTTGCGGGTGATCGGCGATCACGGCTCGCTTGCCGTCACCATGTCCGACATCGCCCGCCAGGCCGGCGTCTCCCCTGCCCTGGCGCATCATTATTTCGGCAGCAAGGAACAATTGCTGATCGAGACGATCCGCTCGCTTCTCAGACAATTGCGCAGCGATACGGTGTCGGCGCTCCGTGCAGCCCGGACGCCGCGCGCCAGGCTTTCGGCGGTCATCCGGGTCAGCTTCCACGCCGACCAGTTTGCGCCGGACACGATCGCCGCCTGGCTTGCCTTTTACGCCGAGGCGCAGCGCTCCGAGGAGACGCGGCGTTTCCTGGTGATCTATGCCCGACGGCTGCGCTCCAACCTGCTCGTCGATCTCAAGGCGCTGCTGCCCGCCGACGCCGCAGAACGCATCGCCGAGGGCGCTGCGGCGATGATCGACGGGCTCTATATCAGGCAAAGTCTGAAATCGGCGCCGATCGGCATCGAAGCCTCGATCGCGCTGACCGAGGATTATCTGAATGCGCTTCTGGCCGTCGTTTCCCCTTCTCCCCAGCGGGGAGAAGATGTCCGAGGGACAGATGAGGGGGTGAGCGACGCAGGAGCGAACGGCCGAAAGGCCGAGACTGCCGCCCCCTCATCCGGCCCTGCGGGCCACCTTCTCCCCCAGGGGAGAAGGAAAAGCCACATCGCACCACCCAAGGACAAATGACATGAAAGCCCAGCCGAAAGCCTCGCACTTCATCGACGGCGAATATGTCGAGGATACCGACGGCACCGTCATCGAGAGCCTCTATCCGGCCACCGGCGAGGTGATCGCCCGGCTGCACGCGGCAACGCCTGCGATCGTCGAGAAGGCGATTGCGGCCGCCAAGCGCGCCCAGCCGGAATGGGCGGCGATGAGCCCGATGGCGCGCGGGCGCATCCTCAAACGGGCGGCCGACATCATGCGCGAGAGAAACCGGGCGCTGTCCGAACTCGAAACGCTCGATACCGGCAAGCCCATCCAGGAGACGATCGTCGCCGACCCGACCTCAGGCGCCGATGCCTTCGAATTCTTCGGCGGCGTTGCGCCGGCCGGCCTCAACGGTTCGCATATCCCGCTCGGCCAGGATTTTGCCTATACCAAGCGCGTGGCGCTCGGCGTATGCGTCGGCATCGGCGCCTGGAACTATCCGCAGCAGATCGCCTGCTGGAAAGCGGCGCCGGCGCTGATCTGCGGCAATGCCATGGTGTTCAAACCCTCGGAAAACACCCCGCTCGGCGCCTTGAAGATCGCCGAAATCCTGCATGAGGCGGGGCTGCCGAAGGGGCTCTTCAACGTCATCCAGGGCGACCGCGACACCGGGCCGCTGCTCGTCAACCACCCCGATGTCGCGAAGGTGTCGCTGACCGGCTCGGTGCCGACCGGGCGCCGGGTGGCGGCGGCGGCGGCCGGCAATCTCAAGCACGTGACGATGGAGCTCGGCGGCAAGTCGCCGCTGATCGTTTTCAACGACGCCGATCTCGATTCGGCGGTGGGCGGGGCGATGCTCGGCAATTTTTATTCCACCGGCCAGGTCTGCTCGAACGGCACCCGCGTCTTCGTGCAGAAGGCGATCAAGGCCGAATTCCTGAAGCGGCTGAAGGCGCGCACCGAGGCAATGCTGATCGGCGATCCGATGGACGAGGCGACGCAGGTCGGGCCGATGGTCTCCTGGGCGCAACGCGAGAAGGTGATTTCCTACATCGAGAAGGGCAAGGCCGAGGGTGCGAGCCTGATTGCCGGCGGCGGCATTCCGAACAACGTCTCCGGCGAAGGCTATTACGTGCAGCCGACCGTGTTTGCCGATGTCACCGACGAGATGAGCATTGCCCGCGAGGAGATCTTCGGGCCCGTCATGTCGGTGCTCGATTTCGACGACGAGGACGAGGTGATCGCACGCGCCAATGCCAGCGAATTCGGGCTCTCCGGCGGCGTCTTCACTGCCGACCTCACCCGCGCCCATCGCGTCGTCGACCGGCTCGAGGCGGGCACGCTCTGGATCAACACCTACAATCTCTGCCCGGTGGAAATCCCCTTCGGCGGCTCGAAACAATCCGGCTTCGGCCGGGAGAATTCGCTGGCCGCGCTGGAGCATTATTCCGAGCTGAAGACGGTTTATGTCGGCATGGGGCCGGTGGCGGCGCCTTATTGATCGCAGCGCAGGCAGCCCCCTCATCCGCCCGCCGGGCACCTTCTCCCCAAGGGTAGAAGGGGGAACCGAGAGGCCGCGGCACGTCTCTTCTCCCCTTTGGGGAGAAGGTGGCGGCAGCCGGATGAGGGGGCGACGCGACGCGACGGCTGAAGCAAAACGCGAGAGAAAAAACCATGCAAGCAGATTTCGTCATCATCGGCTCCGGCTCCGCCGGCTCGGCGCTCGCCTATCGCCTCTCTGAAGACGGCAAGAATAGCGTCCTCGTCATTGAGGCCGGTGGCAGCGATTTCGGGCCGTTCATCCAGATGCCGGCAGCGCTTGCCTGGCCGATGAGCATGAAGCGCTACAATTGGGGCTATCTTTCCGAACCGGAGCCCAATCTCAACAACCGGCGCATCACCGCGCCGCGCGGCAAGGTGATCGGCGGCTCCTCCTCGATCAACGGCATGGTCTATGTGCGCGGCCATGCTGAGGATTTCAACCGCTGGGAGGAACTCGGCGCCGGCGGTTGGGCCTATGCCGATGTTCTCCCCTATTTCAAGCGGATGGAGCATTCGCATGGCGGCGAGGAAGGCTGGCGCGGCACAAACGGGCCGCTGCACGTCCAGCGCGGCGGCTTCACCAATCCGCTGTTCCACGCCTTTATCGAGTCCGGCACACAGGCGGGCTTCGAGACGACTGAGGATTATAACGGCAGCAAGCAGGAAGGCTTCGGATTGATGGAGCAGACCATCTTTTCCGGCCGCCGATGGTCAGCCGCCAACGCTTATCTGAAACCGGCGCTGAAGCGGAAAAATGTCGGGATCATCTACGGCCTGGCGCGCCGGATCGTCATCGAGGACGGCCGGGCGACCGGCGTCGAGATCGAGCGCAACGGCAAAATAGAGGTCGTCAAGGCAAGCCGCGAGGTGATCGTCTCGGCCTCTTCGTTCAATTCGCCGAAGCTGCTAATGCTGTCGGGCATCGGTCCGGGCGGCCATCTCCAAGAAATGGGCATCGAGGTGAAGGCCGACCGGCCGGGCGTCGGCGCCAACCTGCAGGACCATATGGAATTCTACTTCCAGCAGGTGAGCACCAAGCCGGTGTCGCTCTATTCCTGGCTGCCCTGGTTCTGGCAAGGCGTGGCCGGCGCGCAATGGCTGCTTTCCAAGGGCGGGCTCGGCGCCTCGAACCAGTTCGAAGCCTGTGCCTTCCTGCGCTCCGCGCCCGGGCTGAAGCAACCCGACATCCAGTACCATTTCCTGCCGGTGGCGATCAGCTATGACGGCAAGGCGGCGGCCAAAAGCCACGGCTTCCAGGTGCATGTCGGCTACAATCTGTCGAAATCGCGCGGCAGCGTGACGCTGCGCTCCGCCGATCCCAAAGCCGACCCGGTGCTGCGCTTCAACTATATGAGCCATGCCGAGGACTGGGAGAAATTCCGCCACTGCGTGCGCCTCACCCGCGAGCTCTTCGGGCAAGCAGCCTTCGACCACTATCGCGGGGCGGAGATCCAGCCCGGAGAAGGCGTGCAGAGCGACGAAGAGATCGACGCCTTTCTGCGCGAGCATCTGGAAAGCGCCTATCACCCCTGCGGCACCTGCAAGATGGGCGCCAAGGACGATCCGATGGCAGTGGTCGATCCGCAGACCCGGGTGATCGGCGTCGAGGCCTTGCGCGTCGCCGACAGCTCGATCTTCCCGCACGTCACCTACGGCAACCTCAACGGACCGTCGATCATGACTGGCGAAAAGGCCGCCGACCATATCCTCGGCAAACAGCCGCTGGCGCGCTCGAACCAGGAACCGTGGGTCAATCCAAGGGCGGCGGTGAGCGATCGGTGATGGTTGGAGAGAGCTATCGTTGCCTGTCGGCGAAGTTCGTCGGCGGCGAATTTCGAAGAAAGAGATGGTTCTTTCCCTGCAAACCGGTTTAGGAAGAGGCTCTGTTCAACATCCGCTCCGGCATGCCCGTGTTGTATCGCAAGTCCAGACTTCTTCGTCGATCCCGTGTTCTATGGGGTTCCCTCGCGCTCTGGCGCCCGCGGCTGATCTTCTGGTTCGGCGCCTTTGCGATCGGCGTCATCAGCGTCGGCTTTGCCAGGCTGGCGGATCTCGCCCAGCGCGCTTTTGCCGGCGTGACCACCTCCGGCGAATGGAGCTTTTTGCTGCCGCTCGTCATTACGCCGCTCGGCTTCATGCTGTCGGCCACTCTTGCCGCAACGTTTTTCCCGAATGCGCAGGGCAGCGGCATTCCGCAGGCGATTGCCGCCCGGCACCTGCGCGATCCGGAAGACCGCACCCGCCTGCTGTCGCTGCGGCTGGTCTTCGGCAAGATCGTGCTGACGGTGCTCGGGCTGCTCAGCGGCGCATCGATCGGCCGCGAAGGGCCGACCGTGCAGGTCGGCGCATCGATCATGCTGGCGGTTGCCCGCTTCGGCGGCATGGCGCAGGCCCGCGGACTGATCCTTGCCGGTTCGGCGGCCGGCATCGCCGCCGCCTTCAACACGCCGCTCGCCGGCATCGTCTTTGCGATCGAAGAGATGAGCCGGACCTATGAATCGCGCGCCAACGGCCTGGTTCTGACCGCCGTCATCCTGTCCGGCCTTGCCGCCCTCGGGCTTGCCGGCAGCTACAATTATTTCGGCTCTACCGCGGTGGCGCCGGCATCGCTGCGCGACTGGGAACTGGTGTTCGTCTGCGGCATCGGCGGCGGCGCGCTCGGTGCGGCCTTCAGCGGGCTTGCGCTCCATATCGGCCAGCATGTCCGCCGCTTCACGCATTCGCAGCCGCTGCGGCGGATGGTCATGCTGGCAACGGCCTGCGGCCTCGCCGTCGCCGTCATCGGTATCCTGTCTGATGGTACGACCTTCGGAACCGGCTACGACCAGGCGAAGGGCGCGGTCGAAGGCAATCCCCTGCCCCTGCTGTTCTTCCTCGAAAAGCTTGCTGCCGGCTTCCTGTCGATGATTTCGGGAATTCCGGGCGGCATCTTCGCGCCCTCACTCGCCATCGGCGCCGGTTTCGGCAGCACGGTCGGCCAGTTGATGGGCAGCGGCATCGCGCTTGCGGCGATCCTCGGCATGGCCGGATATTTCTCCGGCGTGGTGCAGGCGCCGATGACGGCCTTCGTCATCATTCTGGAAATGACTGGCGATCACCAGGCCGTCATCCCGATCATGGCGGTATCGATGATCGGCTACGTCACCTCGCGCCTGCTGTCGCGAGAGCCGCTCTATCACGGCCTGTCGCGCGTCTTCATTGCCGCAGCGATCAGGGCCCGGCGCGCCAGGGAACTGGCGGAAAGCTGAGATCGGTCCACGAGAGGCGTGACTTCGACCCACGGCATCCGCGATGGTCGCAACACCCTGCCGTTGTGAATGACGCGCAACAGCACTGGGCAAACCGGCCGATCGTCGCTCAGGCGAGCAGCCGGGTGACTTCCGCGGTGCGGGCCGGCTGGGCGGCATCGGCGATGGTCGTCGAAAACAGCACCTTGCGGGTGGCGTCAGCCACCTTGGCGAAGACGTGGCGGATCTGGCAGTTCTGCTCGCCGTCGCAATCGTCGCACTTTCGATAGGCGGTGATCGACAGGCACGGAAGCGGCGCGAGCGGGCCGTCGACGATGCGCAGGATCTCGCCGAAGGTGATGGTGTGGGCGGGTTTCAAGAGGAGATAACCGCCCTGCTTGCCGCGGCGGCTGACGACGATGCCGTGATGTTTCAGGTCGAGCAGGATCTGTTCGAGAAACTTTTTCGGGATCTTCTGCTGCGCGGCGATATCGGAAATCATCACCGGTTCGTCAGCATCGGCATCCGCCAGAACCGTCAGCGCCCGCAGCGCATATTTCGCCTTTTGCGTAATCATCTCAGACCATCGACACACACAGGCGGCACGAATCTTCGCACCGCTACGGAAGTACTTTCGCCTCTATGGCATAGCCAGCATGAACGGAATTTGAACGCACCGGAGAAAGCCTTGAGGATCAAGCGTTTTCGGCCTTGTTTTCACCCTCGGCCGAGCCGGCGCAATTTACGCCTAAACCGCGTCTTCCGCATCTTTTTCGGCATCACTTCAGATTTCGGATTGACAGGCCGCGTGTAAGTCTACAAATCTTATAGACATTCAGGCTGCCAGCGCGGATTTCGTCCGCGGGCGGCTGCTTTTCTGCATCGCGGCAGCTTCGGAGAGATATTTGCTCCTCCGGCCGCAGCTTTCGAAATCCCTTTTTCTGTCCGACCCAAGCCTGAGCTGCGATACTCCCGTCAACAAAGGACAGGATTCCCATGACTGTTAACAATACGATTGCGGAAGAAGGGCCGATTGCTAGAGCCGAGGCGCTGAACGACGCACTGGCGGGTCTTGACCTCGCTGGACGTCTGTCGCTGGTCTCCGGCCTTGGCGGCCGCGTGGTGTTCACCACCTCGCTCGGCATCGAGGACCAGGTGATCGCCGCCGAGATCGGCACGCACCGCCTGCCGATCGATGTTGCGACGCTGCAGACCGGCCGGCTGTTTGCCGAGACGCTGTCGCTGATCGAAGAGACGGAAAGCCAGTACGACATTCAGATCCGCCGCTTCGAGCCTGAACAGGCCGACATCGACGCCTATGCGGCGCAATACGGCCTCAACGGTTTCTACGAGAGTGTCGAAGCCCGGCATGCCTGCTGTGGCATGCGCAAGCTGAAGCCGCTGGCGCGTGCGCTGGAAGGCGCTGCGATCTGGATCACCGGCCTGCGCCGTGGCCAATCGGCCAATCGCGCCGAAACGCCGTTTGCCGAATACGACGCCGAACGCCACCTCTTGAAAGTCAATCCGCTCGCCGATTGGGACCTGGAGGCAATCAAGGCCTTCGTGGCCGACAACGGCGTGCCGGTCAATCCGCTGCATCAGCGTGGCTATCCCTCGATCGGCTGCGAGCCCTGCACGCGGGCAATCAAGCCCGGCGAGCCGGAACGCGCCGGCCGCTGGTGGTGGGAGCAGGACGAGACGCGCGAATGCGGCCTGCATGTCGCCGAAGAGGCCGCGGTGATCGCCGCACAATAATCAAATTCACGGCTTACCGAACCCGGGCGCGGCCACCGCCGCAGCCTTGGGAAAGCCAGCATCAGGAACTGCTTTGCGGCAAACCGCAAAGGATCGACAGTCTGGAGTAAAACATGCCCGATAGCCGTCCGGATACGGAACTCAGCAATCCCCAGAGCGCCAAGGCGCCACTCGACCCGCATCTCAAGGCGCTGGAAAACGAATCCATCCACATCTTCCGCGAGGTCGCCGCCGAATTCGAGCGTCCGGTCATGCTCTATTCGATCGGCAAGGATTCCTCGGTGCTGCTGCACTTGGCGCGCAAGGCCTTCTATCCCGGCCGCGTGCCCTTCCCGCTGTTGCATGTGAACACCGGCTGGAAATTCCGGGAGATGATCGCCTTCCGCGACGCGACCGCCAAGAAGTACGAACTCGATCTGATCGAACACATCAATCCGCGCGGCGCGGCCGAAAACATCACGCCGTTTACCCACGGTTCGGCGGCCTTCACCGACATCATGAAGACCGAAGGCCTGCGCCAGGCGCTCGATGCCGGCCAGTTCGATGCCGCTTTCGGCGGCGCGCGGCGCGACGAGGAAGCCAGCCGCGCCAAGGAGCGGATCTATTCCTTCCGCACCCCGGACCATCGCTGGGATCCGCGCAACCAGCGGCCGGAACTGTGGAACGTCTATAACGGCATGATCCGCAAGGGCGAGAGCGTGCGCGCCTTCCCGCTGTCGAACTGGACGGAGGTCGACATCTGGCGCTACATCCAGGCCGAAGACATTCCGCTGGTGCCGCTCTATTACGCCAAGAAGCGGCCGTTCGTGGAGCGCGACGGCATGATGATCCTGGCCGAGGATCCGCGCTTGGAATTGCTGCCCGGCGAAGTCCGCCAGGAAGGCATGATCCGCTTCCGCACCCTCGGCGACTTCCCGCTGACCGGCGCCATCCGCTCACAGGCGACCACCCTCGAAGAGGTGATTGCCGAACTCGAAATCGCAACGGTGTCCGAACGCCAGGGCCGCGCCATCGACCGCGACCAGTCCGGCTCCATGGAAAAGAAGAAGCGTGAAGGATATTTCTGAGATGACCGCAGCCCAAACCGCCGTCTCGGCCGCCACCGTCGTCAGCCTGCCCGCCGCCGAGCCGCAGAAGGCCCAGCGCGACACGCGCCCGCTGCGACTGATTACCTGCGGTAGCGTCGATGACGGCAAGTCGACCTTGATCGGCCGCCTGCTCTGGGACACCAAGGCGGTCAAGGAAGACCAGGCCGCCACGCTGCAGCGCGATTCCACCGGCAAGCAGAACGATCTCGGCCTGCCCGACTTCGCGCTGCTGCTCGACGGCCTGCAGGCCGAGCGCGAACAGGGCATCACCATCGATGTCGCCTATCGCTATTTCTCGACCGACAAGCGCTCCTTCATCGTCGCCGACACGCCCGGCCACGAGCAGTATACCCGTAACATGGCGACCGGCGCATCGACGGCCGACCTCGCCATCTTGCTGGTCGACGCCCGTTTCGGCATTCTCGAGCAGACCCGCCGTCATGCGACGATCGCCTCGCTGCTCGGGATCAAGCAGTTCGTGCTTGCCGTCAACAAGATCGACCTGACGGGCTACGACCGCGCCGGCTTCGACAAGATCACCCATGAATTCCGGGAATTTGCCCTGTCGCTCGGCGTCAAGCAGATCACCGCCATTCCGATGTCGGCGCTGAAGGGCGAAAACGTCGTCTATTCCGCCCAGGCAGCCATGCCGTGGTACAGCGGCCCGACGCTGGTGGAGACGCTGGAGCTTGCGACCGTACGCTCGTCGCAGACGGTCGGCTTCCGGCTCTCGGTGCAGCGCGTGTCGCGCCCGGGCGAAAGCTTCCGCGGCTATCAGGGCACGGTTGCCGGCGGCTCGGTCAAGCCAGGCGACAGCGTCATGATCCTGCCGTCGGGCATGGTCGCCAATGTCTCGAAGATCGTCACCTTCGATCTCGTTCGCAACGCTGCCGTTGCCGGCGACGCGATCACGCTGGTGCTCGACCGCCAGGTCGATGTGGCGCGCGGCGACATGATCGTCTCGATCGACGCCCAGCCGCAGGTCGGCCTTGCCTTCGACGCGCAGATCGTCGCGCTGCAGCCTGAGGGCATCGAGCCCGGAAAACGCTACTGGCTGAAGAGCGGTTCGCGCCGCCAGCGCGTTCAGGTGCAGCCGCTCAGTCAACTCGAGCTGAAGACCGGCACCTGGACTGCCGCCCAGCGGCTCTACATGAACGCCATCGGCAAAGTCCGGCTTGTCTTCGAGGAAGCGGCGATCTTCGACCCCTATGAGCAGAACCGGCTGTCCGGCTCCTTCATCCTAATCGACCCGGAGACCAACAATACGGTTGCCGGCGGCATGGTGACGGGCAAGCGTACCGAACTCGGCGGACTGCACAATGGCGAAGGCCGCGTCATCCTCTCGCTTCCGGCCGATCTTGCCGAACAGATCATGGCCAGCGAACTCTTCGCCAGCCGCAGCCACGAGGCCGAAGTGCGGCGCATGACGGCCGCCGAAGCGGCCGACCTCTGGTCGAGCGCTGCAAGTGATATTTGATAAGAGATAAGGGGCCAGCAACACTGGCCTCTTATGCGAGGCCGAATCCGGTGACTGCGGCCGGCGGATTCCTGCCGAACGGCGATGGCGCAAATTGCAGTAATGAAATCGATCAGGTCCTGGGACGTTGCGACAAGCTCTCCACCTGGGCTTTCGGCCGATTGGGGCTATCTGAAATGGTCCTGGGAGGCAGGAGAAACCCCGTTACTTCTCTCGAAGCCCAGCTCTGATCCCCTCGCCAAGTCTTGACCTCCTGGCTGGCTGAGAGCGGCTTCAACGTGGCGGTTGCCCTCTCGATGTCTGGTGCATAGTTGCCGTCATTGTCATCGCAGCAGTCCGTTGGGGCCTTTTGCGGTGGAACAGTCCGCATCCCCGGCTATATAGGTCATTGTGCGTTGGCTTTTTAGCGGTAATCGATGCCCAATTCTCCCGAATCCTCAGGTGAAAGCGTTAGCAGCTCGAGCTCGGGTCGCGATCAGACCCCAGATTCGGCAGCGCAAGCGGCCGCCTTGGATTCGCCGGGAACCACCCAAGGCGAAGACCCGCAGCCGCCCCACGGATCCTTCGACCAAACCAGACGGGCCGTCAGGACTCTATTACGTGCGATACGTCAAGATTTGCAGGCAAGTTCTGCTTTAGCAAAGATCAAGACGGCCGCATTGTCTTGGAGGACGAAGCCAAGGAGGTCGGCGCCGCTTGGAATCCCGCCAGCTCCGCACAACTGGATGGCGACTGCTTTGGTCAAAGCCGGGCGCGGTATTCGCGATCGGCGTTCAAAGCGTGAAAGCCGTTGGAGCGCATCGCTCATTACGGGCTGGTGGAAATTCGCTCTCGGGTCCTTCCTTGTTGTCTGCCTCCTCGTCGGAAGCATTCTGGTGTGGGCACTGAAAGACGTGCCCTGGAGCGAAATCCGGGATGGAACGTTAAAGCCGGTCGTGGTGCTGGAAACCGCCGACGGCGCGCCGCTGGTAAGACAGGGACCTTATCAAGGGCCATATGCTCGATATGACCAGTTTCCACCCCATCTGATCGATGCCGTCCTTTCGATTGAAGATCGCCGGTTCATGGGTCATTTCGGCATCGATCCCAGGGGCATCGCGAGGGCGCTTTTGCGGAACTTGGAGGCCGGCTCGGTGGTGGAGGGTGGCAGCACTATCACCCAGCAACTGATCAAACTGCAATACCTCGACAGCGACCGAACAATAAAACGAAAGATTCAGGAGGTCGTGATCGCATTCTGGCTGGAGTGGAAGCTCGGCAAGGCGGAAATCCTGACGCGCTATCTGAATAGCGTCTATCTTGGCGCGGGGGCTACCGGCATGCCTGCCGCCGCGCGCATCTATTTCAACAAGGATGTCGGCGCCCTCAACCTGCCTGAGTCGGCGATGCTGGCGGGATTGCTGCGGGCGCCGAGCCAATGGAATCCCATCGACAATTTCGAAGGCGCCCGGCAGCGCACCATGGTCGTCCTCGACGCGATGGCGGCCAATCGCAAGATCACCGCGCCGCAGACGGCGGAAGCCAAGACGAGCTTTGCCAGCCTGCACCCAACGACACCAACGCCGCGTTCCGGAAGCTGGTTTGCCGACTGGATTTCGCCGCAAGCGAGCGAAATCGCCGGCTCCTCGCCGGGTTCGACTACGGTGCGCACCACGCTGGTGCCGACATTGCAGCAGATCGCCGAAAGGGTCGTGAAAAGAGCCCTGGACAGTGAAGGAAAGACGGTCGCAGCATCGCAGGCGGCGTTGGTTGCGATGACGCCCGACGGCGCGGTCGTTGCGATGGTTGGCGGGCGCGACTACAAGGCGAGCCAGTTCAACCGCGCCGTCACCGCGATGCGCCAGCCGGGTTCCACCTTCAAGCTGTTCGTCTATTACGCAGCATTGAAGGCTGGGCTCACTCTGTCCGACCAGGTTCTGGACGCGCCAATAGACATTGACGGCTGGTCGCCAGAAAATTCCGGTGGCAACTATCGCGGTTGGGTAACGCTTGCCGAGGCGTTCGCGCGATCGCTCAATGCCGCGTCAGTGACGCTTGCGCAAGAGGTGGGTCTAGACAATGTGATCGCAGCCGCGCGCGAACTCGGCATCGATGCGCCGCTGGCCAACACGCCGTCATTGGCGCTTGGCACATCCGAAGTAAATCTGCTTAACCTCACCAGCGCCTATGCGTCCGTCAAATTCGGCAGGGCCCCTGTCAAACCCTGGGGCATCATCGACTTTCAAGCGGCAGGGCAGCCCAAGACGTTTCGCGTTGGCTCACAATCAAAGCCGAATGTCGATCTTTCGCCCTACCAGTCCGATCTCCTCGGCCTTCTGCAGTTGGTGGTCGAGCGCGGTACTGGACGCGGAGCAGATCCCGGCACGTTTGCCGCCGGTAAGACCGGCACGAGCCAGAACAATCGTGATGCCTGGTTCGTCGGCTTTACGGAAGCCCTCGTCGTCGGTGTCTGGGTTGGAAATGACGATGACGCGCCGATGAAGGGGGTGACCGGCGGCGCCCTGCCAGCGCATATTTGGCGGGACTTCATGCGCGAGGCGACGACCGAACCGACGTTGGACGGAGTGCGATCGACAGAAGCAGCCGTCGAGGGCCAAGGCGCGCCGCAGTCCTGTAACATCACCGCCTGCTCGCGCAGCTACCGCTCCTTTCGACCGTCCGATTGTACCTATCAGCCATATTCCGGCGGCCGAAGGCTTTGCGAAAAGTGATGTGGATGGCAGAGATCGAGCCGCCCGTCCTTCCCTGACTGCCGGTGTTTCCGATCCGTGATGCGCTACCGACTGGTATCGGCGCCCGGCCGGGCGCCACTTATCCATAAAACGGCATTATCTTATGCTTTTCAGCCATCTACAGCGATAGAGCCTGTTTCGATAGGGTAGACACAGTCGAGGTGGCTATCGGCACGGACCGACTGCGCTGCCTTGTAAAGACGCCTGCCACTCTGGTCGGCGGCAAATGACAGGGAAAGGATGAAGCTATGTCTACAGACAACAAGCCATTGATCGCGGTTACCGGTGCAACGAGCAAACAGGGGCGCAGCGTCGTTGCAACGCTTCTTGAGAGCCAGCGCTTCCGCGTCCGTGCCTTCACTCGGAAAAAGGATTCGCCCGAAGCTCTACGTCTTGAGAAGCTCGGCGCTGAAATCGCCACCGTGCCTCTCGAACTCGGCCGCCAGAATGAGTTCGTTGCTGCGTTCAAGGGCGCGGATGGCGCCTTTCTGATGACGCCGCCGATCGCCCCGCCGGAGACAAGCGAGGCTCCGCTCGGCCGGCAGCTGGCGGATGCGGCCGTCGAGGCCGGCGTCGGGCACATTGTGTTCAGCACGCTCGAGAATATCGACAAGATCACCGGTGGGACGAAATATGCGCCGCATTTTACCGATAAAGCGCGCGTTGCAGATTACATTCGCGGCCTGCCGATCTCTCATTCCTTCATTATGCTGGCATTCTTCTATACGAATCTAAGTGAATATTATGCGCCGCGCATGGAAGGCGACACCCTGCTCTTGCCGATCTATCTGCCGGAAGATTTCGCAGCACCTTTTGTCGATCCGCTGACGGCGACCGGGCCTGTTGTCCTCGAGATCTTCTCGAACCCCGAGCGCTACAACGGCAAAACGCTGCCGATCGTCGGCGATATCATTTCTCCGCGCGAGATGGTCGCAACCTTTCAACGCGTGACCGGCCTCAAGGCCGAGTATCGAAATGCGTTCACCAGGGACGGCCTGCTCGCCTATTTTCCGGAGTTTGCCGCCAACGAACTTCTCGTTCGAGAGATTCTCGGGATGGTCGAATATGCTGTCGAGTATGGCTATTTCGGCAAGGAGCACGATCTCGAATGGAGCCGTCGCCTGAATCCCGGAACGCTCGGCTGGGAGCAGTTTCTGCGGACGTCGGGGTGGCGCGGCGACAAGCGCTCTTTCGGAGGTTGAAGCGTCTCGCAAAGGTGCGGCAGCGGTTTTGCGAGAACGGGATGCCTGAAAACAAGAGGCTTACGATGGCCGGATTCCCGGCAGCTTAGCGACCTCGGCGGCCAGAAAGTCGACGAGGAGTCGAACGCGGGCAATGGCTGCACGCTCCGGAACTATCAGCAAGCTTACAGGAACCGGCGAAGGCCGATAGTCGCCAAGCACGACCTCTAGCCGGCCGTCTTCCAGAAGATCGTGAACCAGCCAGAGATGTGTGGGACCAATGCCGCGGCCGGCGGCAAGGGCTTCGCGCGCCGCAAGCCCGTGATCGACGCGCAAACGGCCGCTGACCGGGACCATCAGGCTGGCGCCATCGGGAGAGGAAAGAAGGAGCTGATTGCTGCCTGCCACGTTGGACATCACAACGGTTTCGTGGCGCGACAGATCGGCCGGGCGCTGCGGCCGTCCGCGGACAGAAAAATAAGCCGGAGCGCCGACCAGCAGCCGCTGGCTCTCTCCGAGCGCATGAAGCTTCATCGAGCTGTCGGCGAGAGGTCCAAGACGGAGCGCCACGTCGACGCCTTCGCGAACCAGGTCGATACGCTCGTCCGTCAGGTTGAGGTCGACGCGGATATCCGGGTGCCTGTCCTGAAAGTCAAAGATCATTCGCGTGACATGCATTACGCCAAGTGCTGCGGTACAGGAAAGGCGAACTGCGCCAGCAGGGGCTTGACGGGCATCTCTGGCTTCTTCAGCAGCCTGTTCGACCAGGCGCAATATCTGAAGGCAGTTGGTATAGTAGCGACTACCTTCTTCCGTAAGGGTGACGCGACGCGTGGTTCGGCTGAGAAGAGGCACACCGACAGCCTCCTCAAGTTCATTGAGGTGCCGCGTCACGGTGGATTGGCCGACGCCCAGTTCCTTTGCGACCATCGACAGGTTGCTGCGCTCGGCGACGCGAATAAAGGTGCGCATTCTGTCAAAAGACAGTCCCGCCTTATCCATTTTTCAGCACAGTGATTGTCATTTCACCCATATACGGAATAATCTTGGCTATGCCCAGTCCAAGCTTCCGCAAGGCTAGGCTCCACGTCTATTGTCGGTGTGTCTGACCAGATTACCGCGTGGAACCCCGCGGAATAATGGTAAAGCCCAAGTCAGCCTTGTCTTCATCAGCTGGCTCGCCGCGGACGGCGCGCAGCAGCATGTCGGCGACGCGGTAGCCGATATCGTAGCGCGGTATGTGCACCGTCGTCAGCGACGGCTCGGTGAAGGCCGAAAATTCCAGATCGTTGAAGCCGCAGATGCCGACATCCTCCGGCACGCGGATGCCGCGCACGGCGCATTCGATGAGAACGCCAAGCGCCAGTTCGTCGCTCTGGGCAAAGACCGCATCGATATCCGGCACGCGCTGCAACAGGCTGGAAAACAGCTGCCTGCCGAGGCCGGTGCGACTTGGCGCATCGCCGCCGATAATGAGATCGGGGTCGAAACGCCCGGCTTCCCGCATCGCAGCCTCATAGCCTTCGATGCGGCGGCGCGAGCGGACATCCGCGCCGCGGCCCATGAAAGCGATCCTGTTATAGCCCTTCGACAGCAGGAAACGGGTGGGTTCGGCGCCGGCCGCATAGTGATCGAGGCCGACGACCAGGGTTTGCGGCTCCTGGCTGAGATCGGCGATATGGGCGATGGGACAGGCAGCACGCTCGATCAGCGGCAGAAGATCACGATAGGATTCGGCGCCGGCGATGATGACGCCGGCCGGCTTCTGCGTCAGGAAAGATTTCAGCAGGCCGGCCTCCCCCTCGCCATGGTTCAGCGTATTGGAATATTGCACGGTGAACTCGGTGCCGCGGAAGCGATCCTCCATACCGGTCATCAGGCCGGTGAAGCCGTATTGATGCAAGGCGGGCGTGATGACGCCGACGCTGCCGTTGTGGCGGCCGGCCAGCGCCCGGGCGGCAAGATTGGGGATATAACCCATCTCGTCGACCGTGCGCAGGATCACCTCGCGCAGATCCTCCGAGACGATCTCAGGATTACGAAGCGCGCGCGAGATGGTGATCGGGCTGACGCCCACCTTCTTCGCCACATCGCTCAACGTCACATGCGCGCCGCGCTTGCCGTTGCGCCCCCGCTCCACTGCCTTGCCCATCGCCCCTCATATGCTGCCGCGAAACCCGCCGATTCGCAGTCTATACTTTCTGCAGAAGAAATAATTTAGAGTCTACTAACATTTTATATTCGCAACAAGTTTCGGGCAGACAATTTCCAGAAACAGCAGCATGATCATCTGTCGGCAAAATTACGGGCGCATGCGGCGATCGGATCAACGGATTCGGGAATAAGTCCATTTATTTTCGAATGAAAATCGCTGGGGAGAACGCGCTGCGAAGCCAAACCTCGGCCGGAAGACCCAGCGTGTGGCACCCGGTTCAAAAACCGTCGGCACAAAGATTAAATTCCAGTAATGTCTTACAAATCGGCAATATAAACATGATCAATATTTAATTTGTAAATCCGCCGGCCGCGATCATATGAATCCCGAGCGCGAATTCTTCGATTGTCCCGGTCGCCACCCCAACGACTGCGCTGCGATCGGAGGCATTGGCGCCAAACGCCATCCGACGCCAGGTCCCAAGACGTGGAACCACGACGCCATCCAAAGCCAACACTCTCGCAAGGGACCATCACCATGTCACACATCTTAAGCAAACACCGCGCTGCAGCGCTGGTCGGGGCGGCCATCATCGCCGGCGCGGCCTGTCTGCCCTTCACCATCAACGGCTCGAACGCCATTGCCGCGCCAGCCGATAGCGGCGGCGTCTTGGCCGCGAGCGGCTCCTTCGCGTCCATCGTCGATGCCGACAAACCTGCCGTCGTCACCATCACCACGACAATGAAGGCGACCGACGTCAGCGCCGACCAACAGGACTCGCCGATGGACGAGCAGTTCCGCCAGTTCTTCGAGGATCAAGGCATCCCGCTGCCGCACCAGGCACCGAAAAACCGGCCTTCCCAGCAGGCGATGGCGCTCGGCTCCGGCTTCATCATCAGCCCGGACGGCGTGATCGTCACCAACAACCATGTCATCGACAATGCCATCGACATCAAGGTGACGCTGGACGACGGCACGGAACTGCCGGCCAAGCTGATCGGCACCGACCCGAAATCCGATGTCGCCGTCTTGAAGATCGAGGCGCCCAGGCCCCTGCAGACGATTGCCTGGGGCGATTCCGACCAGTTGAAGCTCGGCGACCAGATCCTGGCGATCGGCAACCCCTTCGGCATCGGCACGACGGTGACGGCAGGCATCGTCTCGGCGCGCGGCCGCGACCTGCACAGCGGGCCCTATGACGATTTCATCCAGATCGATGCGCCGATCAACCATGGCAATTCCGGCGGACCGCTCGTCGACCGCAGCGGCAATGTCGTCGGCATCAACACTGCGATCTATTCGCCGAACGGCGGCAGCGTCGGCGTCGGCTTCGCCATCCCCTCGGATGAAGCCAAGGCGATCGTCGCCAAGCTGCAGAAAAACGGCTCGATCGATCACGGCTATCTCGGCGTGCAGATCCAGCCGGTGACGAAAGACGTCGCCGATGCCGTCGGCCTCGACAAGACAGGCGGGGCGCTGGTTGCCGCCGTTACCGCCGATACGCCGGCGGCGCAGGCCGGCGTTAAGCCGGGCGATATCGTCACCTCGGTCGGCGGCGAGACCGTCAAGACGCCGAAGGATCTGTCGCGGCTGGTGGCCGACCTTTCGCCGGGCGCCAAAAAATCCCTTGGCATCTGGCGCGACGGCAAGACGATCGATCTCAACGTCACTGTCGGCGGCAATGAGGACGGCCAGAAGCAGGCTGCGGCCGAAAGCTCGGACAACAAGGGCGAGAGCAGCGGCCAGCCGAGCCTCGGGATCGGACTTGCCGACCTGACAGTCGACATGCGCCAGCAGCTCAACCTGCCGCGCGCCGTCAGCGGCGCGGTGGTCGCCAGCGTCGATCCCGACAAGTCGGCCGCTGCCGCCGGCATCCAGTCGGGCGATGTCATCGTCTCGGTCAACGATAAGCTGGTTCACAACAGCCGCGACGTCAAGGCCGCGATTGCCGACGCCGGCAAGGCCGGCCGCAAATCGGTGCTGCTGCTCGTCGAACGCGACGGTATCAAGACTTTTGTCGCCGTGCCATTTGCCGCGGTCTGAAGGCCGCGTCTGGTAGCAAGACCTTCGTCGCCGTGCCGTTCAGCGCGGCCTGAGGGCTCAAGTTGAAGGTTGAAAGGAGAAGCCCGTGAGAGCGGGCTTTCGACCGACCGGCGTGGTGGCGTTCGAACCGTGTTCGGCTTGGTCGGCGAAGACATGGATGCGTACCTGCAGAATGCGGTCGCTCTCGCCCTACGTCTGCTCAGGGAGATTTCCGCTTCGCCCTCTTTGTCTGACTGCCGTGGTTGCCTCTTTGACGGTTTGCCTCCTGCTGATTTATCGCATCGGATTGGCTGCGTTGGGCGGCCTCCAATTGCTGCCTCGTCGGGAGATCATGCTCGTAGGTGGGCGCGCTGAATGCCGTGGCGTTGTCGAACGGACCTTTGTGTGTCCGCGCCACACCATAGGCTTGGTTAGCACCCCTATCGATCCCGTGCTCGGCCGACGGTGAGCGGGCGTGACGAGCCTGTGTGATCAGATCGTCGGCAGTCGGGCTTGACGTTGCGCTCTTCTGCGCCGAAGCGATGATCGCGCGTTTCCCGGCGTCGTCCTTTTGATCGGCGCGGTTCCGGGACATGTTTTCATCCTTTTTCGTCGTGTCACATCAGATCGCGATGCATGCCGTTCAGACGCGTGTAGCCGTTCAGGAAAAACGACACGCCTAACTACGAACATGAATCAGGTTCGATGCGGCGATTTAGAAGCGATAATTCTGCCCTGTCGCGTTCGGCGGCCTTCACCGATCATCGTTCAGGCAGCCTGGTTTTTGGAAAGCGATAACCGACCGGCCGTCGCGATGCGTTGGCACGCCGGGGCGCCGTATACCGGCCAATCCGATAGGCCTTCTCCGGAGCGCCGCCGTCATCCTGCCATCTTGCAAAAGACGCGTCTTCGATCGCCTGAGGACGCGGGTTCGAACTCAACTGGGTTGCAAGATACATTCTCAAAGCCGATCTCAGCGCGGCCTCATCGACGATGCCTATTTGGAAACAATGAATGAGGAAACTCGTCGCGCTGATCTCGCTGATATCGATCGCGTAAGTTTCGCCGCCACGGAAACCGGCCTTTCGAAGAATGCGCTCCAGCATTCTCAAATTGGTGACATCGAAAAACGGATCAGATGGGGAAGACATTGTGTCCTCCTTCATTGGGGCTAGGGTTCACGTGCGCGCCCCAAGCGACGGTGCCCTTATCGTGCCCGCCGATCGCTCAGCTTGCGCTCTTTGCCACCTGGCCGCAACCTCATTCGCCGGCAGCCATTGATAATGCCGTCGCAAAACCCATTTTAGAGGGGGGAGGATACGCATCATGCAGTTCAACGGTGAAGCGACCCTCACAAGGCCGTCGGCATTGGCGGTTTCCGAAAGGCGAGCGCTTTTAGATCACCTCAGTGAGGCGATCGGCCGCCTGGCTTACGGGCTGGCGGCTGATGGATTGCTCGACCTTGTGCCGTCTCTGCTTGAGATAAACAGCGTTCTCCGCGATATGACGGATGAAATTTCCCGTGCGGACCCTGTTTATTCCGACGAGGTTATCGCGAGCACCGTGCGCTTGATCAAGACATCTGAGGCCTTGCTTGAGAACAGGGTCATCGTGCAGACTATCCATTAACATTGGTCGGCGGTCGGGCATGCCGACAGGCTTTGGCATCAAGCGCCTCGTTCTCTACGTGCATCCAGTTCATCGCCGGCTCCGAGTCAACGGCCCGCGCCCACCTCCAAGGATCGACCGCCATGGCACTTATCTTTCCAAATAGAAGCCGGAGCTTCGACGAAGTGCGAAAAGGCGTGCGTTTCACCGGCTATGACGGCATGTTCGAGGTCCGGTTTCTGGTCGAAGAAGGCGCACTCGGCAGTACTATCACGCAGAGTTCGTCCGAGGCCGCATACCTTAATGCCTTCGATGCCGCCCGTTCTTCCATTCAGGAGGCCGCATCGAGAGCTTATCAGCATCGACGCGGAAACAACTTCACGCTCAAGGCCGAAGATTTTCGCTAGAGTATTTCCGTTTTTCTCAGGAATCACGGAAATGCGGGGGAGCTAAGAATATGGTTTCGACACGATACCGGCCGAAAGACCTCAAGCTTGCACGTTGTCATATCGTGAAGGCCGCGCGCCGCATTGCCCATCAGGAAATGGTGATCGGGAGACTACTGGTCAAAGGCAGCCCCTCGGGATTAGCCTACGAGCTGTTGGGCAGGCTCTACGACGATCAGCGGCAAAAACTCGATCGCCTGAAACTGATCGAAGCGATGGTTGAGGTAAAAGCACAATCCTCTATGGGCGCGCCCCGTCCTCGCGGCGCGCTCGCGCCGCGCTTGGCGATTGTGCGCAGCGGCGTGATCTCTCTGCCTGACCGGGAATTGGCCACGCCTTGTCGCGCAGACGTTTGGCACCCATATTTGGTGTAGTGGCAGTTTGTGAACGAGCACTGCTTCAGTGGTCGTTAGAGTTCCCCGGCCCCAAAGGAGGGCATCATGTCAGCCACGGCAAACATCCATTCGTGGAAAAGCCTGGTCCAGCATGTCGGCAAGTTCCGCTATATCGACTTTCTGGTGAAATTGACGCCGGCGATCAGCGTGGCTTTTATCGTCTATGTCGTCTTCAAGGATGTGTTCTGGTAGGCGCTGGAACACCGTGGACCACGGCCAAGACGCGCCTCGCTGTGCTTGTCAAACGAGGGTCTGTAACGCTGACGACGGAACTGGACAACGCAAATGCAATTGCGAGAAATGGGTGAACAAGATTGCCTCGCCTTTCTGGCAAGCCACACCCGTGGGCACCTGGCATGTCTGGGCGACAAATATCCCTATATCGTTCCCATTCATTATGCGTATGAAAAGGACCGGCTTTTTATATTTTCCATGCCGGGCCTGAAGGTTGATCTATTGCGGGCCAATTCACCCGCCTGTGTTCAGGTTGAAGAATTCAGCGAAAACCGAACGTGGAAGAGCGTGCTTGTTCAGGGTACCTCTGATGAGCTGACCGATACGCCGGCCCGGCATGACGAGCGCATCCACGCCTGGTCCCTTCTGCAAAAGCAACCGTTTTGGTGGGAACCCGGATCGCTTGCCTTAAACTCGGAAAGCGAAGACCGTCCTGCTCCCTCCATATTCTTCGGCATTTCGATTGATATGGTATCTGGGAGGCAAGTGGTTTAAGGTGCGGCCTTCAGACCTGCCGTGCCCCCTCGATTCGCAGGGCGGCGTTGCTGCACCATATATGGAACTCCAGACAGACACGGCTAAGCGCTGTCCGATACCAGCCTTCCCATAGGGGCGCGGATTGCTTGATGCTTTTTACCAACGCGGTTGCTGAGCCAGCATCGCGTTTAATGGCACGCGACCACCGATAGGGAAAACCATGAACCAGGCACCCGAGAACGAAACTCTTTTCAACATCACCGGACACTTCGTACAGGAACTGAAGGCCGTTCTTCAAAGCGAGAGCATCGTCGAAGGCTCCGACTACGAAAACAGCGCCTTCGACGAAAAACGACGGGCGGAAGGGCTTCACCTGCTGCGCTTCCACAAGACCGGCACCGCAGCTCAGGCAACCCAGATCTGGGAAAAACATACGACAGCCCGGTCTCATCGATAATCCGGAACGAAGCCCATCCGGCTGACGTTGACGTGATGCCGGCTCTCAAATCCTGATGAGACGATGCAGCTGGCGCGTCCTGACGTGACGCGCCACTCGGCTCTACATTTCCATGAAAGGAAAAATCATGACCAATGACAAAACGAAAAACGCGGCCGCGACCGACGGACCCTACGACGTCATCTACTTCGCGAAGAAACACCGTATTTCCAACGAGGATGCCAAAGACATCATCGAAAAATACGGCGCCAATCGCAAAGAGGCTGATAAGGCCGGCCGCCGCATCAGCGCCTGAAGCAGGATAGGACTTGCCGGCGTGGAACTCTAACAGCTCCCCGCATCTGCTTGCGAGGCCACGATGCAACATCAGCGGACGAATTAACCCTACTGGCTTACCTTAATATCAGCATACGCTTGAATACGTCAGGCCCTGTGCCATCGTATCCTCAGGGTAACGTTTCTTATTCCTGAAGCAGTTCGCCGGAACCGTGGCCTGCCTCTTAGCGAAGAGGCAGCTTCCACGCATAGGGGCCGGGCAACATCAAATGGAGGGTATGCAATGAATAACGTCTTAGAATTTCGTGCAAAATCCCCGCATGTCGAAAGTCTGTCCGACTGCCGGGAGGCGCTTGAATCGGCGGTGATGAAAATCGTCAGTGACGCGGTCTGCAAGGGATATCAGCCGGCAGAAGCCGCCATGGTGGTCGCCGATATCGCCGACGACTACATCCTCATGCTGTCGCGCCAGCTGCAGCATTGATCCGCTTGCAAGGCTCGCGCCTTGTCTGCACGAGCGGTTGACGGGCCGAGATCGTTGCCGTTCATCGCCAGGAAGCAGAGCGCTTCCGCCATATAAGATGGGTGAGTGGACCGCGCAGCGACTGCAGGGGTAGCAGTTGGTACAGGAGACGAGACCTGCTACGCGGTCCGTCGGCCACAACGCCAGTCTTTGTCGGAAGTTCCGCAGGGAACGGCACCGCAAATAGGCCCGCGTGCCGGAACATCCGCTGGAGGAACAAGTCACAATTGTTCCCGTCATGTTCCAATCGTTAGACTTGTATGCTTCGACCCCGGGGAAGACAGAGAACTTTCATCACAAGCCAGCAAAAACCCCGCCTGAGCGGGGTTTTGAGCGAGTCGGAGTGGGTCGGCAGCGTTATCGGCGACCTGGGAAGCCCGCTAGCGGGATTTTTCTCCCTCGCCTCTGGGGCTCGTTGCTCCGTTCTCTCACTCTTTGAATCATCGTCGTAATGCGGCGTGAAAGGGTGACAGGTCGTTGAAGCGTCGCTAGCGCCACCGCGGCTGCCGCGGCGGAGCGTTGGCCTGGATCTCGTGCAGCGGCGCGCGGGATCCGAGAAGCTTCTTCAGCTTCTTCTCCTCCGCCGGACCGATACCGAACTTGCGGCAATGCTCGGCGACATCATGCTCCCGCGGACCGGGAATGCGAACTTGGCGATGGTTCATGCTCTTCATGACTGTTTCCTCCTGAGAGGAAAACCACCACGGAACAGATTTGTTCGTTAGCAAAGTCTAAAATTTGTTTTACTTGCTCCGTTGTCGGCAACAAAATGACAGCAGCACGGAATACGTGAGCAATTGCTCAACTGATCTTCAACCAATGCCTTAACGCTGCCACCGCGCCGTCGCTGGCATAGGCAATCATCCCCCCGATCGTCAGCCCGGCAAAGGCGATCAGCCCCGATATCCCGTACCCGATCGATTTCATCCGTTTCCATTCTTCCAGCGCCGGCGCCACCGCCTCCTGGTTCTTCTCGACGGTCCCCTTGAGGCTCTTGATCTCCTCGCGGATCTGCGCGTCGACACCGCCGCTGATCGCCACCCTGGTATCGAGATTTGCGATCTGCCTTGCCTGGTTGTCGAGCCGCGTATGGATCACGGCGCGGCTATCGTGGGCATTGGCCTTTTCATCGCTGACCTCATTGCGCAGAAGTGCCACGTTTTCCTCGATGCCGGTCAGCCTTCCCTCGACGCGCCCGAGAGCGCGGAGAATATCGTCATTGGATGTCATCTCTGTAACCGCTCGCTACGCCTTAGGGATAAAATTTCAGCTTTTCGGATTGGGGAATGCCGCCGGCGATACGGTCGATTACGGCGCCATAGGGATGAACGCCATCCGGCGTGACGCTCGGGCGGACAATGGAGCCGACCGGCAGCACCGTGGCGCGCGGGATCGAGATCGTGATCGTGTTGCCGGAGATGCTGCCGATCGAGGTCGTCGACAGGCGGGCAATGCCATCCGGTCCGGCATAGGTGTTGATCTCTTGTTCCGGCCCGAAAATGCTTGCATCCGCAACCTCGATCGTCGTGTAGTTCGCGACACCGTCCGTTCCCGCCTGCACCGTCACCGTGGTGCTCGGCAGCTCCAGCATACCAGGCCAGACGCCATCCCGGACGCTGGAAACCCATGCCGCATAGGTGTCGATCGCATCGTCGCAGCAGCCGCTCGTCTTGGCGAGAATGTCGTTGCGAAGGCGCCATTTGCCGGAGGCATCCGTGCCGTCCGCCGGCCAGCTGTTGTTGGCCGAGACGTTTTGATACTCCGCTCTCGCATAGAGGTCGTTGGCGCTGATGGAGCCCGTTGCCGGCGACGTCGCCGATCCGGCGAAATTATAGGTGAAGGTGGTCGGCCCGGTGACCGTGATCCCCACATTGCCGTTGTACTCCGTCTGCGCAGCGCCGGAGATCGAAACCGTCTGCCCGGTCGCCAGGCCACTGATGCCGGATGCGATCGTTGCGGTTACGACTGTGCCGACCGACGTCAAGGTCACCGTACGGGTGGAAACGGTGCGGCCGAGCGGCGGGAAGGCGACGATCCTGACGCCGGGATAGCGCGCCCGAAGCCTTGTGATCAGGCTTCTGTAGTTGGTGGTGAAGAAGACGGCGTAGGTGGCGGCCGTGTCGTTCTGGCCCATCTGGTTGGCGATGACGGTGAACGGCTTCTTGCCGCTGTTGAAGGTGGCGATCTCATCGAGAATGGCCCAGCGCCGGGTCGCGATCGCCGCACCGCTGCCGGTTAGCTCACGCACGGAGCCGGATCCCGGCATGCCGATCATCAGAAAGGGAATGCGGCCGATGCCGCCGTTCCTGTCGAGCCAGCGGCGAAACCAGCCGAGATTGCCGCGCGCGTCGGCAGCCGCGGAAAACTGCTGGCGCGCCTCACCCAGGCTGTCGACGATAGCAAGCGCGACCGGCCTTCCGTCCCAATCGCCCTTGGCGACCATGAAGTCGGGGCCGTAATATTGCGGCTGCGTCTGCGTGGCGTAATTGGTATCGAGTGCCGCCGTGCTGTCGGCAAGCGGGGTGTCCTTGAAGGCCAAGAGGGTGGCGAGATCGCCGGCGCCCCAGACGCGCTCGCCGCGATGCTTCTGGATGCGGTAGACGGGCCAGATCTTGTCGCCGACGGCGGTATGATAGAATAGCCAGATTTCGATTTCGCTTTCCGGGTCGACATCGGGAATCGTCAGCTCATCGGTCCAGGCGCCGTTCGTCTGGTCGGCAACCGTCAGCGTGTTCAGACCGGCGAAGGTGCATTGGTAAAAGACACCGGCGACCCGGATGAACATCGCATCGGCGACCACAGAATTGCCTGGCGTGCCGATCGTGCCGGTGACAACCGTCTCCTGCGGCGCGTTGCCGCCTTCCGTCGAGGCGAAGCCGGACAAGTGGAAGCGGAAGGTTCTGGTCTTATATTGCGGCGTGTTGACGACGATCTTGCTGCACACGTAATTCGTGCCTGATGCGGCGGTGACGATCGTGCCCGACGGCATGCGATTGCGCGACGCGAAGAACATATAGCGATCGGGATCTCCGCCCCCGCCCCCGCCACTCAGCATCGGATTAACAAGGGCAAGCGAAATGGCATTCATCATCGGCGTGTTCCAAATCTGCTGGTGAGGTCGTCATAGAAGCGAATGGTGCGGCCCTGGCGGGCATTGGCGCGGTCGAGCGCCTGGCGCTCGCGGGCGAGGATGGCGATGACAGGCTCGCCTTCCACAACAGGCGCATGCGCCTCCTGCCTCAGGAGATCATCGGGCAAGGGCGGCAGCGCGATGCCGGCCGCCGCCTGCCCCTTCATCACCGCCGCCTTGTTCAGCCGCACCGTGGCGGAGCAGCCACTGACGATCAGCAGCAGTGACAGCGCAAGCGCGGTTCTTTTCCGAAAGCTGAAGCTCATAGGATTGGATCTCGATTTCGAGTGTGTCTTTGGCCACCTGCTCGGATGCCTCTGCGGCCATAAGGCGCTTGCGGTGCTCTTCGGTGACCTCGGCCGCCGCATTGCGCTGCCGCTCCATCTCGGCCGCTCTCGCATCGGCGGCGCTCTTTTCGGCCAGCAGGACATAGCCGGCCCGCGCCTCACGGGCCGCCGAGGGATAGCCGATCGAAACGGCATAGAGGTGATAGAGCACCAGGCCGGCGGCGATGCCGGCGCCCATCTTGAGCGTGTCGAGCAGGGAGAACATCAGATGCCCTCCAGGCAGAATTGGCGCTCTTTCTGCCGGCGCCGCGTCAGGCCGGGAAAGGTGATGCCGGCGGCGCGGTTCCACTTCAAAAGCGCCTCGCAGCCCTCGGCCGTCCTGCCCTGGTTAATGAGCCTGACCGCGCTCGAGCCGCAGGCCGCCCTCACGCCGACATTATAGGCAAACGAGGTCAGCGCCACGAAGCGGGCATCCGGCAGCGGCACGCGCACGCAGCTTTCGACGCCGCGCGCATAGGTCTTGAGCTCCAGCGCCAAGAGCGCCTTGCATTGCTCCACCGTCTTGTGATCGCCAGGCTTCACGCCATTGGTGCTGCCATAGCAGATCGTCCACGGCTGTCCCTGTGTGGCCGGATCGGGATAGGCATTCTGGCGCAATCCCTCGAACGAGCCGACAAGCGCCACAGCCATGGCCGCGGCGGCACTACCCTTCTGCAGGCGGTTTGCCATTCAATTCTCCTGAGATTTTCTGCTGGACGAAGATCCGGGCAACGATCGCCGCCACGGCGAAAAGCCCCGTTGCCGCCGACATGGCGAGCTGGATGTAGAGGTTGCGCGACACCCAGGTTGCGGCGACGAAATTGATGACGGGCTCAAGCACGATGAAGAGCAGCGCCAGCGCCATCAGCCGCACCGACCAGGCACGCTTCAGCACCTCGCGCCAGTTATGGACGAGCATGGGAGGCTCCGGATTTTGGGGTGTGGCAAAGCAGCCGTCTCGCAGGAGACGGGCGATGTGTTTTGGTTACTCAGTAAGGCGACACGTTCAACGAACGCTATCGAATAGTCGGATAGATCCGATCACGAAGCCTGAATATCGGCTGCTCGATGTATTTGTAGGACAGGGCCGCGAGCAGCAGTGTTATTGAGGTGAAAACCAAGAACTCACCGGGACCATGCAATTCAGGCTTCACGCCGAAACTTGGCTCCAGCCAATGGGGTGTCACGAAGAAAAAGAACGTGTAGTTCACGACCTGATGATAGACATAGGCACCATAGCTACGCTTGCCTATGAACACTAGAACCGGGGTTTCCATCACCTTCGCTGCGGTCGTCGCCTTGCCGACAGCCAAGAAAAATATCAGCGATGAGGCAATCATATAAACCGGCACGTCGGCAAGTACTTTACCGACAAAACTACTCCGAAACGCGAGGATACCTTCGCTCATCTCTGTCAATGACAGCAGGCAGAGCGCCGCGATGCCAGCCGCCATCATAGCGGAGAAACAGCGCGACACTGCAGGCGTAATCCGGCCTGTCGACGTGATGATGGCGACCGCTGCGCCAGCAGCCAATGAATCCAAATTTCCGAGTGTGACGAGAACATTCGCTTGCCCAAGATCGGCATACCAGGCAAAAGCGCGCCAGCCGATCGCAAGGGCAAATGCCCCCAATAGCGTAAGCTTCCAGGCATTCGGTCGGAGAAAGATGACGATTGGTGCCCAGAAAACATAGAACTGCTCTTCAACCGCAAGCGACCACCAGGGGGCGGCCGGCCCATAAGTTCCGATGTCGTTTCGAATCAATACATTTGAGAGATTCTGCACGAAGAAGACGTGATAAATCACATCCTCCCGCACAGCGTCATTCAGTCCTATGCAAATGACAAATGCGAGAGCCAGATAATAGACGGGCTGAATGCGGAAGAACCGGCGGCCGTAGAAGCCCTGGAGAAGCTGGAACCCCTCAGCCTCACGCCTTCGGCCGGCTAAGTCGACGAGGATTCTTGTGATCAGAAATCCGCTGATCACGAAGAATATTAAGAGCCCGCCTCGCCCCCATTCGGCGACGTTGTTGAGAAAGGGAAGCGGTGACCAATGAGCCATCAGCACCAGAAGTAGCGATATTGCTCTAAGTCCATCTAAGCCGCGTATGCGACCGCGCGCCTGTATGTCTAACTCTTGATGTGCAGGAGCATCCAAGTCCAATCCCTCCGTCTCTCGGCGGAATAACGCAATCCTGCCGGGATTGAAAGTGCCGCTATTTCCTCTGCCGTAGTCAGGAACCGGACACCCCTTGGGAGTGACTTCCAATTCGCTGAGACAAATCCCCCATGAAGACCCGAAGCATCCCGTCGGGTTTTTCCTTTCGGATCCCTTTTGAACAGCTTCGTCAGGAAAGCGCCATCAGACGGACCGACCAGGCGCGCCTCAGCACCGCGCGCCGGTTAGGGACGAGCATGGGGTGGGCTCCGGGATTGTGTGGGTGTCGTGGGGCGACCGGCTCCCGGGCAGAGAGCCGCGTAGGGCTGACTTCCCGGCGCAGCAACACAATATAGGTACCGCGAGGTACACTAATAGTTGTCTCTTGCTAAAGTTTTCGCTTAACGGTTACGTTAGCGGAATGAGATCATTTCCACTTTCAAATAGAATCGAAGGCCTGAATACCGTCAGAGCAGTTGCCGCCCTGTCTGTTGTGTTTGCGCATTTGCTTGGGCCGTCGATGCCTGGCATTTCGCGTTACATCTTCACCGGCCACCCCGCCGTCATAGTCTTCTTTGTCATCTCGGGGTTCTGTATTCACTTTCCATTCCGAACGGCCGAAATGTCGGCGGTGGCTTTTCTAAAGAGGCGTTACCTCAGGATCATGATTCCGACCGCTGTAGCTCTGGTTCTGGCGCAGTGGGTCGGACTTCGTGCTTACAACCCGGTCGACGGCTACATCTTGTGGTCCGTGGTTTGCGAGGTCATTTACTATTCGCTCTACCCGCTGTTCCTTCCCATTTCACGGAAATTCGGCTGGCCGGCGATGATCGTCGTCTCGGTCGTCGTCTCCTACGCCATCGTCATCGGTTTAGGCTCTAATGAATCTGGCAACGCGCAGATCTACGGCCCGTCACTGAATTGGGTGGTCTCTCTGCCAGCCTGGTTCATGGGTTGTTACATCGCCCAGATCCACCGGAGGGGACTGTATTTCGGGAACATCTGGATATGGAGAGCGGCGACCGCGATCACCGCCTCTATTCTCTATTGGGCGACGATCAACACGCCTGTCGGGTTCTATCTGACGATGATCCCTTTCGGTGTTCTTGCCTGCGGATGGATACTTTCCGAGGCTGCGAACGCTGAGCGTGGCAACGCCTCTTGGATTATGGAAAAAGTCGGCGAAGCTTGCTTCTCCATCTATTTGGTCCATGTCATCGCAGCGGCGGCGATAGAGCGGCTTGGCATCACCAGCCCGGTCATTGTCTGCGCCGGTTCGCTTCTGCTCGTCGTCCCGTTCTTCTTTTTCGTGGAAAAACCTGCCCATGAACTTTCCCGCCGTCTGGGGAGGCGGATGGTCGCCGGGACGTCTCATTCTTCGTGAGAGAACGTGCGCCGCCGCCGACGGAATTCAAGCTAGCTGGAAGGCACAGGCAGGATTGCAAACACCGCAGCTGAACAGCGAAAAAACGCTTTTCGAACGGAAGCCGTATTTGGGCGCCTTACTGCAGATCAATCACGATCCGATCTGACGCTATTCTCGAAATTTGACGACCTTCGCGGGAGAGCCAACAGCAATCGCATATTCGGGGATATCATTTATGACGACGGCGTTCGCGCCAATCACCGCGCCATTGCCGATTTTGACGTTCATTAGGATCCTGGCTCCTACCCCGATCCACACATCATCGCCAATTTCCACCGTGCCAATTTGCGCTTTCTGAAGCCTGATCGGCGTATCACGCATGATGCCGTGGCTATGATCGATGATCTGTACATCTGAACCGATCAAAACGTCGCTACCGATCCTTATGAGGTTCTTCGCTGTGATGATGTTGCGCCGGCCGATCACCGTGTTGTCCCCGATGAAAACCTTTGGGTCTGGCATCGTAAGCTGGAAGAATGATTGATCCTGGATCGTGACATTGCTCCCGACCTCAAGAACCGCGTGCTTCACCATCCGGAATTCGGCGCTGCGCTTGACAACCAGGTTCGAGCCGGCGCGGCTGAAGTAGCGAAATCGCTTGTAGGCGGTAACGAGGCGCTGAAGAATTCCTCCGCGATTCCGGTACGATGCTTTATCGGCTGCCATGATTTCCTCCGGGTTCTGAGGTCATTAGCTGACGGCATCGATTATTGCCAGTGTTCGTGCGTGCATATCCCCGCCAGAAGCTCGGGGCATGCCGTCTATTTCACCATCGCTCGATCGTGAAACAAACGGCATTATGCATTCCTCCCACACGGGAAATAGAAACCATCGGTCCACACCCAGATATTGCCGCCAGCGCCAACGACCTGCCTAACTTGCCTGCCCGTGTTCGTCCAAACATCTTGGCTCCCCACGACAAAGCCGCTTGCAACCTGGACGGCGCCTACATTGCCGTCATCGCCAGAGATGCCCGCAACAAGAATCCCCTGCGACGGATCGTGGATCAGTACAGAATTGGTCGTCGCGCTCGACGTGAATCCAGACCGCAGCTTCGCCTTGACCTTCACTGCATTTGGCACTGTCAGTGCAAGGAATGCCGAAGTCGTAGAGATAGCGGAGTTGACAGCCTCCTTGATCGAGCTTGCATCCGTCAGCACCACGCCGATGCATTTGACGATGGTATAGCCGGAGAGCAGCGTCGTGGTGATGCCGCCGATGGTTGCCGAGGTCGATGACCTGAGCCCCTAAGCTTCCTCCATTTTTCGGAAAAGAAAAGGGCGCCCCGAAGAGCGCCCTGTTATTGAATTTTCACGGTGGTGGTCTACCGTCTCTTAAACAGCAGATCGGCGCCGTACATGCCTTTGGCGCCTTGGATGAAGCCGCCATTTCTATCTGCAATGCGATTTACCAGCTCGAAGCCTGCTCCAGATGCGATATCGATCAGACGCCGCTCTGAAATGGTCCTGTGCGGGTATCGGACGACAACATCTTTGAAACCTTCTGGGATCGGGCCGGCGCCGTTGTTGAACAGCATCGAATGCTGAACCCTGAACTGTTCCGTCTCAGAAAAGGTGTTCCGCGCCAGGAAGGCATAACCGGTCGTCTTGGAGAGACCGCGCTTCCAAAGCGCATACGGGTCTTCCAGATATTGGAATGTGCCACTGCTATAGAAAATATCGATATGATCCGGCAATTCGCTTGAGAATGCGATCAATGGCCGAAGCTTTGCCGCAGCCTTCACCATTGCTGGCGTTTCGATTACGACGAATGACATTGCCGGGAACTTCCGATGCAGAACGGAACACGATTCGCCGGCAGACCCACCGAAATCCACGAACGCACCGGAACCATCCGACATGATCTCGATCAACTCCGCCACCGGCCGAACATAATCTTCTTCATGACCGACTATGGCTTGGGACCGTTTGGCTCTAAAACGTGTCAGAACCTCCGCTTGGTAACCTGATTTTGCTGCTGTAGATGCCCGAAGCCATGACCTATATCTTTTTCTGATGGCTCTGTTCTCAGCGAAGTCTCGGATGAAATTTCGAATGATGATCAGGGGATGTATGCGCCTCAAGTTCAAGCCCTCTTAATGATGACGCATCATTAGATAGAATGGGTGTTGGTTGCCAACATGTTTTAGCTGCCCCGCCGTCATATTTTCGACGCCGCCTCGAAGAACGCATCGATCTGCGAACCGGAAAATCCCATGGCAGCGAACCCGGCCAACATCATCGGACTTTCCTTGACGAAGATCCCGGAATACTCATACGCGATCTGAACGTCTCGGGGCTGTTGAGCCACCCACACGTCAACGGCGTCGATCAACCCAGACGCAAGGAGGTTGAGCTTGAACTGTCGTGCGGAAACAATAGAGACCGAAGCTTTCGGGTGAAGGAATGCCTGCACCTCTTCGGCTAGCTCATCGATCGCCTCGTGTGCGATTTCCTGTCTGCCGGCGAACACGCCTTTGATTGCGCCATTTTCGTCGCGCATCACGTAAACCAAAGTCATGATCAAGCTCCATTCAGGCGCGGTACGGTATAGTCGTTAAAGCCATTTGATCGCAATGTGTACGATACGCTCCCAACCGTCGTGATGGCGTAAAAGGTTACAATCCCCGTTGATCGCGATCGGCTGCGAGCAGATACGCGGCCCGCTTGTGCCGTGTTGCCCGCGTTGACATTGAAGACTGCAACAGGAGATGTGACAGCATCAGCCCCCGCGCCAAGCTCGCCGGATGAATTTGCCGCAGAATTAACCGCAAGCATCCAATAAATTTCGGTGGAAATCCCTGCTGGAGTGCCAATTGGCTGTATATCGTTGAATCCGATGCCGGAACCGCTGTATTCCTGTACGGCGGCAGTAATTTTATATTCATTGCCATCTTGAGAATACTGGCGAATTACATTGCCAGACGTGGTCAATACGACGTTTACGCGCCCAACAACTTCTAAACCTGTAAGATTTACCGTTGAAACGAGCGCCGGGACAGATTGCAGACTTGCAACCCAATCACCGACGCCTGTTGTCAGGTTGCGCACAGAGTGAACAAAATACGTTTTGCTCGCCTGCATGACGCCAGTGTCAAGGAACCCGCCGCTATTGCCGGCCGTGAAGGTGGTGGACAGGGATTTTGTCAGCGCGGAAGCATAGACGACGTTCTTGGAATTGAAGAACACCTCGCCGGTTTTTATCTGAATAGAAGTGCTGGATACATAGACGGTCTCACACCCGACGACGTTGTTGATCTCCGATTTAGCCTGGATCTTGGCAATCAGCTTATCCGTGAAGAACGCTGTCCCACTGCAGACGATGAAGTTGGAATACCCGTTCGGAACGACAAGCGTTGCCGCCCCGTCGATCGTCTCCGAAGCGTTCGGGTCAATCGTCACATCCCCGCCATCGGCGATGACGCAATAGTGCCAGTTTGCGCCGAGCGTTGCCGCTGCGGTCAGGGTGAGCGTCGCTGCGGCGGTAAAGCGATGGACGGCGTTGTCGTCGGATGCGAGCGCGGTGTAATCGCCTGACTTGGCCGCATAGACCAGGTCCTGATCGAATGCGACGTCGACGCCGTTCTGGGCAAAGCCGAGCAGGCCGCCGCCCTTCAGATAGAGGCCGGTCTGCGGGGTCGAGGCGAAGCCGACGCCCGGCGCGGACACGGTTCCGCCTGCAGCCTTGAGCGGTGCGATCATCGGCGCCGATCCATCGCGCGGCAGTGAATTGGTGATTTCGTTGCCGAGGTCGGTGGTCAGTGCGTTCCATGGCGCCGGGTCGATGACCTGGCCGACGGAGGGTGTGGTGCCGGCGGGTTTGGAATAGACGCCGGTTGATGGGTTTCTGGGCATTGACCTTCTCCAAAGGAAAAAAGCCCCGCGAACTGCGAGGCCTGGAATCGAGTAGTATCGGTTGCGGTGAAGAGATCGATCGCGATCCAAGCGAATCTTCGCACCTTGCGGCCCTCGGAAGCTTGAATTGGCCTACCAGAGGCCATTTTGCTGCCGAGCAAGGAGCGCACGCACGAGCGCGGCCGCCGCCGGTCGGCGACCTTGGTTGATTGTCTCCCGCGGATCGCGCGAGCCCGGCCTCGGGGTCGGAATGGGCGGGTTAACCCGCGGAGCGAAGGGATCGGCGGTGCCCTCGGTCTGATACTGCGGCGCGAAGCTCCTGGCTATCGCGAGCCGGTCCGCGACCTCCTTATTCCCCGGCTTATCGTAACCGGCAAATTGCCAGGCTCTGTTCATCAGGCTTTGCGCCTCTTCCACCGATCTTGCGCGGTTCAGCCTGGCGATCAGGCGAGGGTCCTCCTGCAGGAAGAACTCGGCCTGTGTCTGCGGGCTGATCGCACCCGGCTTTTCGCCCTTGGCGGCGGCGAAGTCGTAAAGTGCCTGCAGTCGGGTGTTACGCCACGACATAATGGCGCCTGATCTGCCGGGCTTTCCGCTCTTGCTTGGGTCGGACCAAGAACTATTGGCTCTCTTGGCCGAGAACTGGCTTTCGGACTGGCCCGTCGAGGCGATAGCCGCAAGACCATAAGGGTTGGTCACCTTGATGATCGACCCATCTCGCTGCTTATAGCCGTTCTTGATCGTGCCCATGAAGCCGTCGAAGACATCGGCGTCGACGGGTTGCTGGCTGGGAGTGCCCCTTACCGCCTGCCGATCGTGGCGGCCGGGTTTCGGTGTGGGAACGGGCACTTTGCCCGTTGGAACGAAGGGATCGTCGCCGGGCAGTTGGGGCGCCGTCGCGGGCTGCTGGCGGCGCTCGTCCGTCGTCAACTGCGGATCGGGATATTCCGGCCTCGGCGCGGGGACAGGCCCCTTGGCCGGCTGAGAAGGCACGGCATGCGCAACGCCCTTGGACTGTGCCGCGATCGCCGCTTCAATCATGCTGTCCGGATAAAGAGCGCCCGATGTTCCCTGCTCCTGCGTGATGAGGGCGCGAACAAACTTCTTTGCCATTGCCGGGTCGTTCAGGCGGAGATCATCGGCAGGGCCAATGCCCATCATTTGCGCGATGTTGGCAGCCGCCGTGAAAGAGTTAGGCGTCCAGCCCTTTGTTCCAGCGATGATTTGATTCGGCGTCAGCATGCCCTCTCGATACTTCTTCATGATCTGCCAGACATTGTGCTCCATGCCAGCTTCCGGCGTGGCATAGACAACTTGCGGATCGCCCTGGTCGGTGTTCTCGGAAGGGCCGATGATCCCCGGCCTATGTTGGCCGGCGTATTTGAGATTGGTGGGATTGTTGTTGCGCATGCCGGGCGGCAACTCGCCGCGACGAACGGGATCGGATAGAACCGTTTGAAGCTCTGCCCCGTCGTTTGCGGATCCGGCGGCGGCGGCGCCAGGAGCTGGCGCCGCGGGCTGTTGGCTGTGTTCGTCCGTCGTCATCTGCGGGTCGCGATATCCGGGTCTCGGCGAGGGAACGGGTCCGTTGTCAGGCAACGGAGCGAAGGCATCGTCGCCTGGTTGATCGGCCGCCATCGGCTGCTCGCGGCGATATTCGGTCGTAACCATCGGGTCGCGATAAGGCCGCGGCGTCGGAATGGGAGGGTTGGCAGGCGGTGCGAATGGATCGTCGCCAGGCTGGTCGGCCGCCCGGCGATAGTCCGTCGTGACCATCGGGTCGCGATAGGGCTTCGGCGTCGGAATAGGCCCGTTGTCGGGCAGCGGCGCGAAGAGACCGGCGCCGGGCTGGGCGGCCGGGGCCATGGGCTGTTCGCCGCGATCATCAGTCGTCATCAGCGGGTCGAGACTGGGTCTTTCCGGCGGAACGGGCCCGTTGTCGGGCAGCGGCGCGAAGGGATAGTCGCCCGGATCGCCGGCCGGCGCCGCGCTGCCCTCACCGCTTGCCTGCTGCTCCTGCTGGCGGATCGCCAGCCCGCCCAGGAGAGCCTGGACAAGACGCGCGGCCCCTTGCCAGGGGGATTGTACGGGGCCCGAATCCATGCCCTGCTGCAGCATGGCATCAGCCAGCTGCTTGCGCCGGTCGCTGATGTCGCCCTGTGTCTTGCCGGTATCGCCGCCGAAAATGAATGACGCTAGTGACATTGGTCCACTGCCCTTTCGTAGAAGACGCGGTCGAAACCGTCTGTCTGGATGGATTTTTCACACATTATTGAACACGAGGCCGATCCGGATCGGACCGCCGTCCCTGTATCGGTAGGGACCGATCAGCACGCCGTTATCCCGCTGATGTCCTAGTTCAGCCGTCAGTCCGGCGCGTCGGCCCGCCACCGAAGAACAGCGACAGGAAGCCGGGAGAGGCCGGCGCTGGTGTGGAAGGCTGGCCTGTCGGAGCGACGGCACCTTGACCGGCGCCTGCCTGCTGCGCCTGCCGTTGCTGGCGAACCGCCCAGCCGCCGAGCCCGCCTTCGGCAAGCCGCGCGACCCCTTCCCACGGCGATTGCACCGGGCTCATATCCATGCCCTGCTGCAGCATGGCGTAGGCCAGTTGCTTTCGCTTGTCGTCGATGTCGCCCTGTGTCTTGCCGGTATCGCCGCCGAAGAGGAAATCCATCATGCCACTGCCCTTTCGTAGAAGACACGGTCGAAACCGTCGGCGTGTTCGAACACGGCGTCCGGATGGGTCTTGCGCACATCGTCGGACATCAGGCCGAGCTGGGTCGGGCCGCCGTCCTTGTATTTGAAGGCGTAGACCGGCAGGCCGTTATCCAGCGTGCCGACGCGTTTGATGTTTTCCTTGAGCCGACGGTCGGATTTCGCCCAGCCGCCGAGCAGTGAGCCACCAAGGCCGAAGAGGCCGCCCATCGCCGCGTTCGATTGGGCGACCTGGCGGTCGTAGAGGCCCATCTGCTGGTTGAAGCCTTCATTGATCAGGCCGGCCTGGTCGACATTCGGCAGCTGCGTCGTCGGCGTGTTGACATAGCTCGGCTGGTGGACCTGCGATCCCGACATCAGCGCCGAAATCTCGTTCAGCGGCTGGTTTCGCTCGGTCAGGATGGAGTTCTGGGCATTCGAATACATGTCGCCGAGATACTGGTCGGAGGCGGCCTGCTTGCGCGTCGAAAAATCGCGCAGCGCGTTGTCATAGGCCGCCGACCCCATCGAGATGCCCTTGTCGGCAAGGCTCTGGTCGAGGCTTGCCTGATCGCGATCCCACTGGTTGTTGAAGCCGGACTGCCAGTGATCGTTGACATATTTGTCGACATTGCCGGCGCTCAGATCGACATTGGTGCCGAGCACACCGGAGATCTTGCCGGTCTGGTCGTTGGCGAGCCTGGCGAGGCCGAGCTGGGTCTGCTGCGTCTGGTCGTAGATCGCCTGGTTTTCAGGCGAATAGGTCTGATAGGCCGAATAGGTCGGCAGTTGGTAGCTCTTGCCGGTCTGGTCTTTCATCGTCTGGTAGCCGCTGACCTTGTATTCCAGCGAACCATCCGGCGTGTACTGGTTGGTGTGGCTCAGGCCGGCATTGGCAATGGCGGTGTCGACGTTGGTTGCCGTCTGTGCCGCTGCGGTCTGTGTCGGATCAGGCGCCTTCGGGGCCTTCGGCGTGGAGACCATAGGGAAAATCCTCCTTGATGATTGCGTAGAGCAGCGCGTCGCAGTCGCCGAAATAGGCTTGCTGGCGGCCTTCCAGCCGTGCGCCGAGTCTTTCGAGCATCGTCTGGGCGTCGAAATTGTCGGCCCGTGTCCTGGCGGTTGCGCGGCGGCAGCCGAGCTGATGCACGACATAGCCAAACACCGATCGCATCAGCGTCCGCGTCAGCCGATCGGCGGCCAGCGAGACCTCGACGTCATGCGCGGTCCAGACGTTGAAGACGAAACCGGCGATGATCCGGCCGCGGTCGATATGGGCAAGCGTGGTGTAAGGCGGGTGGAAGCTGACGCCGATCCGGCCGCCGACCCAGGCGGCGATATCCTGGCGCGGTTCGGAGACGATCAAATCGGCGCGCCTTTTTCATAAAGCACCGAGCCGCCGACGACGGCCGCCTCGGAGACGGAGCCGGAGGAGCCCGAAATCAGCGCACGGATCGTCGGCGCCAAGGCCGAACCGGCGCCGCCGGCGGAGGCGAATTTGCGCACCAGCGAAACGCCGGGGAATTTCGACACACCCCAGACCGCCGTTCCCCATTTCGCCGCCGCATTGTTTTCGACCGAGGACAGCAGCGCCGTCGGTATCTTGGTCTGATAGTCGACCGAGATCCCACCATACATCAGCGAGGAAACGCCGATCTGCGCCGTCACCCCGATCAGCTTCGAGAGCTTGGTCGAGAGCCCGTCGCCATATCGGCTCCAGGCGCCGACCATCAGCGCGTCGATCGCCACGCCATTGTCGTTGGCGCCGACCTCGGCCTCATAGACCGTGCCGTCGCCGGCGCCGAAGAACAGCCGGTCCTGCCAGGTCGCCCAGCAGGAGGCCGGCATGCCGACGAAGCGGCACCAGGCGCCGGTTTCGGTGTTCATCACATATTGATAGGGGCCGAAGGAGGACGGCAGGTTGACGATCGCCATCTGCCTGGCCGGGAAGCTCGAAAGCTGCCACTCCTGCGAAGTCGTGCCGATCGCCGCAACGGTCTCGCGCCATGTCGGGCCGATCCTGGCAGTGATCGCTCCGAGGCTGGTGGCGCCGCGGTCGAGCTGCACCGCCTTGGTGATCGGCACGATGCCATCGGTGGTCATGATCGCCAGATCGGCGCCGACCGAAAGCAGGCATCGATCGCTGCCGAGCGGCCGGCCGAGCTTGAAGGTGCCGATCAGGCCCCAGTTCGAAACACTCGAAGGATCGGAGCCCTGGAAGACGATCACCTCGCCTTCCGAGGAGATCAGCACCAGGCACTGCTGCAGGCCTGTCGAAACCGGAATCGTCCAGACGTTGATCGCAACCAGCGTGCCGCCATATTTCATGTTGCCGCCGACCGGCAGCACCGTGGCTGCGCCGCTGACGGCGTCGGTGGCGAGATACCAGACATTGGTCGAATTCTTCTCGATGAACCACAGGCGCGAGCGATAGGCGGTGACCGCGATCAGCAGCGAAGCGTCCGGTATGCCGGTGATCATCGTCGAGGCAACGTAAGGTGTGGCGACCGCGCCTTTTTCCAGCTGCGCATTGGTCACCGTTCCCGTCACGGTGACGACAAGCGTGCCGGCCGCCGGCGTGAAGGTGAGCGACACCCGATTGTTGACGCCGGTGCCGTTCAACGTGCCGGAGAAGGCGCCGGAGAGCGTGACCGAGCCGTTGCCGAAGAAGCTCAGCGTATAGGCCGTGTTGCGGACGGCAACGTTCTGGGTGGCGAGCGTTGCCGTGCCGGTGAGAAAATTGTTGGTCCAGGAGCTGCCGTTGAAGAGCAGCGGTGTATCCAGGCCATTGACGAGGCGCAGGAATTCCTGGCCGGCCGGGTTGGTATATTGCTGCACCGACCAATGGGCGCTGGCCATGCCCGAGACGACGGGCGCACCGGCAGCACCCCCCACCGTCACGTCGAAGATTTTGTCGCCGGCAGCGGCAAACAGCCTGTTGCTGACGCCCGAATAGGGGATGACCGTCTGCGCATCGGCGCCAAGGCCGGTGGAAAAGGCGAGGAAACCGTAGCGGGCGCGGACGCGGTTTGCCTCGGGAAAGAAGTTGTCGAGCTGAAACGCCGCATCTTCAGGCATATCCGCCATTTCGACATCGGTTCGCCAGCCGCCGATCGGCGCGATCCAGTCTTTGCCTGGCGAAACGCGGCGGGTGCGCCCGTTTGGGGGAACAGGTTTGCGGGTCATGGATTTGAAACCGTGATCGTGCCGGGCCAATAATTCTCGGGCGCCTGTCCCCTCGCCGGCAGCGAGAGGTCGACGGGGCTTGCAGCCCGATCGGCGCCGATGGCGGCTTCCTTGGATCGCTCGAAACTGGCGATCTCCTCGCCATAATCGAGGCCCTTGGCCCGCTTCCAGCGCCAGATCAGCGAGAGTTCGAGAAGGTCTTCGGGGAAACGGGCCGTATCGGTATCGTTCGCCCAATTCGCCCCAGAGGTCGCACCGCCATTCACCGCCACCCAGAAGCCGGAGATATAGGCATATTCGATCGTCTCGCCTGAGGCGTTCGGGTAGATGTCGAGCTTGCCGCCAGCCATGCGCCAAATCTGCGGCACCGGGTTGGAGTTGAGGATCGTCTGGCGCTGCCAGGTCTGCGGCTCGACAGGGCCGTTGAGCTGCCAGAGGCGCGAGGCATTCCAGATCTTGGCATTGGCGGCAAAGCGGTTCCAGTCATCGGGCGGCTCGGCCGGCTCCGGATTTGCACCGGTCGCCACGAACTGCCGCCGCACCATCAGCGCCGACCAGTCATGCTCGCGCACCAGGTCGCGGCCGGCGCGGGTGGAGAGGATGCGCAGCTGCATGATCTGCGGATCCGCCGAGGACATGACGGCCGTCGGCGGATCGAGGTCGATTTCCGCGCAGACGTTCTGAATGATGGTCAAGAGCGACATACGGGGGAACTCCGGTTCAGAGTAGTTGCCGTGGGCGTGACGGGCTAGGTGAATTTGCTTGATGGTGTGCCGCGTTGCCCCCTCATCCGCCCTGCGGGCACCTTCTCCCCAGCGGGGAGAAGGTGCCCGAAGGGTCGGATGAGCGACTATCTGGGCTGTCAAGTTGCATGTTCGAATTCTCTTCGCGCATCTCGTGCTTTTGCATTGAGAATGACCAGGAGTTTTCGGGCGAGCGCGATGCGGATGACCATTTTCGGTTTGCCCTGGCTTTGCAACCTTTGCTGGAATGCCGCCAGATGCGGATTGTGTCGGGCTGCGATGGCGCCAACCAGGAACAGAATGGCGCGTGGTCCGGAGCGCCCGCCGCGCACCGGCCGATGTCCGCTGCGTTTGCCGCTGTCGTTGGCAATCGGCGCAAGGCCGGCCAGCTTGGCGATCGCCTTGTTGGAGATCCGGCCGATCTCAGGCAATTCGGCCATCAGCCGGGCAACGGTACGGTTGGCCACGCCCTTGATCGAGCGAAAGGCCTGGTTGAGGCAGGCCCAGAGCGGATCGTCATCGATCATCGAGGCAATCTCGCCTTCGAGGGTGCGGCTCTGGCGCACCAGAAGCGCGATCACCTCGTTGAGGCT